>PGYS01000052.1 GCA_002839795.1 Ignavibacteriae bacterium HGW-Ignavibacteriae-3
GGACAGGCCGGACAATTTGTAAAAATAACCGATGTCGGCAGCAATGTCTCAACCTATACCGACACTCCGTTAAATGACGGAACAAAATATTTCTACAGAGTTTTTGCATTCAATACAAATACAAATTCAGCTTTCTCCAATGAGGCAAACGGAATTACAGCCATGCTGGCCCCTACCAATCTGACGGTACAAACCATTAATTCTCAAGCAGTTCTTAATTGGAACGATAATTCTCAAAGTGAAACCGGATATACCATAGAGAGGAAAGATGGTTCCTCCGGACAATTTGTAAAAATAGCTGATGCTGCCAGCAATGCTGCGACCTATTCTGACGGTACAGTGTCACAGGGTATTCAGTATTCATATAGAGTCAGAGGATTTAATTCTGACATCAATTCCTCCTATTCAAACGAAGCGAGTGTTACCATAACGGATGTAGAGAACGTGGAGGCAGTACCCACAAGTTTTGCTTTGTACCAAAATTACCCGAATCCGTTCAATCCAACGACTTCAATTAAATTTGCTGTTCCCACTCAAACAAATGTTACAGTCAGCGTCTATGATCTAAACGGACAGCTTGTTGCAACGTTGATGAATGAAGAGAAGGGGGCGGGTTATTACACCGTCAGCTGGAACTCCAAGAATAAATACGGGTCAAGCGTATCAAGCGGAATTTATTTTTATTCAATTAAAGCAGGAAATTTTTCCCAGACAATGAAAATGTTATTACTAAAATGATAAGTAAAGAGTAATAATCACAAGACTTTAATAAGATGAATTATTCAAACAAAAACATAGGAGGTTGCATGAAAAAGCAGTTCTTATTTCTCTTTACCGCGGCAATGCTGTTTATTTCAATAAGTACATTCGCGCAGAAACAGGATTTTACACTTGTAAATAAAACAGGTGTAGTAATACATCATGTATATATCACACAGCATGATTCCGATACATGGGGAGAAGATATTTTAGGTAAGGATGTATTTATGGACGGGGAGGAAACAGATATTCAGTTTCATCCGATAGAGGATGTGTGCCTTTGGGATCTGAAAATTGATGATGCTGACGGGAATGCAATAACGTGGGACAGCATAGACCTTTGCAAGTGGACTGTCGTCACTCTGCACTGGGACGGCAGTAAAGCTACAGCAACGTTTGAATAAGAAGTAAGAAAAGAATGGGGGCAACCCCATTCTTTTTATCAAAAATTTTATGGATTATTTCAACGGAATAAATGATTTATATTTTCAATCACACGGCAGTCAAGAGCTTTCAATTTTTTTTCGCTCTGATGTCCGTTTGAACTTAAGATGCAATCCGCGCCTATCTCACATGCAACTTCGTAATCATGCTCAGTATCCCCGATAAGGAGCGTCTCCCCTTTTCCGTTCCCGAGCAGTTTCATCAGATCCTTTCCGAGGTGCATCTTGCCGGCCGCGTAAATATTATCCAGACCGACTACATGCTCAAAATATTTTTTCAGGCCATGATGTTCCACCATCTCTTCGAGTGTGGTTTGTGAATAGGCGGACAGAATCGACTGTCCTATACCTAATTGCTTGATTCTATTCAGGACATCTGTTACTCCGTCGTAAAGACCGCACTCAAATTTTCTGCTCTCATAACCGTCCATCCATTCCCTGCCTACAACCTCAAAGGACTCAATTGAAAAGTCAAAACCAAGTTCGGCATAATAATTTTTTACCGGGATTGTAAAAATCTCACGGTACTCTTCAACATTCAGAGTTTTCAAACCGCGGGCCGATAAGAGCCGGTTGATCAGCTCCATACTGAGAGCTACATCATTTATGATTGTACCGTTCCAGTCCCAGATTATATGTTTATAGTTTTCAATATTCACGGGGCAAATTTAGTAAAAATCCGTCTTGTTTCCTTTTAACTCATTAACTAATTTAATACTCAAACCCATCTTTATTATAGAGGAATGATAATGAAATATTTCGGCCTGATTTTCTCGTCTATTTTTACTGCAGCACTATTTATTCCTGACTCATTATCTCTCGCACAGCAGAAAGAGATCATGATAAAGAAAGAAATGATCCCCATTGCTGAAAAAATAATTGGTCTTGAATTCACAGATGCAGAACGCGACTCGATGCAGGATGCTCTAAACGATCAATTGGGCAATTACGAAAATATTCACAAAATCCGGCTTGACAACAGTATTCCTCCTGCAGTCATATTCAATCCGATTCCGGTAGGCTTTAAATTCGATCGGAAGCAGAGGCCGGTGAAGTTCAGCGATTACTCATATGTAAAGTTGCCTGTAAATATTGAGGAAATTGCTTTCTACTCAATAGGTGAACTTGCACACCTGATAAAAACAAGAAAAATAACCTCTGTCCGGCTGACAAGCTTTTTTCTGGAAAGGTTAAAAAAATATGCACCCGCGCTTCATTGCATAGTTACACTCACTGAAGAAAGAGCTCTGCATGAAGCGCAAAAAATGGATGAAGAAATTTCAAAGGGAAAGTACCGCGGTTTGCTTCATGGAATACCATATGGAGTTAAGGACCTATTCTCGACCAAAAAATACAAAACAACATGGGGAGCGACTCCGTACAAGGATCAGTTAATTGATGCGGATGCGGCGGTAATAATAAAACTCGAAGAAGCAGGGGCTGTTCTTTGCGCCAAACTGTCAATGGGTGCCCTTGCACGCGGCGATGTCTGGTTTGGAGGAATGACCCGCAATCCATGGGATACCACCAA
The DNA here is from genome assembly GCA_002839795.1 of Ignavibacteriae bacterium HGW-Ignavibacteriae-3. Taxonomy (GTDB): domain Bacteria; phylum Bacteroidota; class Ignavibacteria; order Ignavibacteriales; family Melioribacteraceae; genus Fen-1258. The sequence continues at coordinate 2,734 of PGYS01000052.1, forward strand.
AGGATCAAGCGGATCTTCGGCGGGAGTTGCTTCAGCTGTTTCAGCTGGTTTACTGCCGTTTGGAATCGGGACTGAAACAAACGGATCTATTGTTTCTCCATCCACCGTCTGCGGTGTAACCGGTTTAAGACCAACCTACGGGCGGGTAAGCCGTGACGGCGCTATGGCTCTCAGCTGGTCAATGGATAAAGCCGGACCGCTCTGCCGCAACAGTGAAGATCTTGCAATTGTTTTTAATTCTATCTATGGTCCGGACGGAAAAGATCAAACAGTTTATGATGTTCCGTTCAATTATCAGCCAAAAATAGATTTTAAAAAATTAAAAATCGGCTACCTTAAAAAAGATTTTGAGAAAAAATATGCATTTCACCGGAACGATTCACTGACAATAAAAAAAATGGAGGAACTCGGCGCGCAGCTGATTCCGGTAGAACTCCCTGACATGCGTACAAATGATTTGAGAATAATTTTAACGGCTGAATCCGCAGCGGCATTTGATGAACTTACAAGATCGGGCAAAGATGATCTTCTGGTGCAGCAGACTAAACGCGCGTGGCCTAATACGTTCCGTTCCGCACGGTTCATTCCCGCCGTAGAATACATTAACGCAAACAGAATCAGATATATTTTAATTCAGGAAATGGCAAAACTGATGGAACAGATAGATTTTTATATCGCGCCCTCGTGGGGAGGCAGCAATCTTCTGCTTACAAATCTCAGCGGTCATCCTTTGGTTGTTGTTCCAAACGGATTTTTAGAGAACGGAACACTAACAAGCTTTGTTTTCGTGGGAAAATTATTTGACGAAGGAAAAATCATTGCTGCCGCTAAAATTTATCAGGACGCTACAGATTACCATAAAAAACACCCTAAATTATAGACAGGTCCCGGTAGGGGCTTGATTTATCAAGCCCCTACTCTTAGCTTAAGGATAGAATACCATTCTTTTCTAAAACATCATTTCCAGGGAGGCATATTATGAAAGTCCTTGGCACCTACGAAAAAGCCCGCATCTACATCGACAGACATTATCAGAAAAAAAACAGGGCAATAGAAACCAAACGAAAGATGAACCCGGGTCCCGTAGTAACAATTTCCCGGGAAACCGGAATTGGCGCTGCGGCAATTTGCGATAAGCTGACAGAGTATTTTAATAAACGCTCAATTGAAAATTACAACGACTGGACATATTTTGACCGCTCCCTCATAGAAAAAATCATGGAAGATCATCAGCTTCCCGATCACTTTAAAAAATTCTTGTTTGAAGAAAAACAATCAAAGCTTGATTCCTGGTTCGGAGAAATGCTCGGGATCTCCCCTTCAAAAATTTACCTCTTGCATAAAACCACGCAGACTATTTCGAAACTTGCCGAATTCGGAAATACAATCATAGTTGGAAGAGGGTCCAACATTATATTATCCGATCATCCGTTAACCTTTCATGTTCGGCTGATTGCGCCCCTTAACTTCAGAATTAATAACGCAATGATACTTTATAATGTTGACCGCAAAAATGCCGCAGAATTTATTAAACGTGAAGATGAGGAGAGAAAAAATTATCTTTCAAAATATTTTCACAAGAATATAGATGACCCGCTTCTTTATCATACTGTAATAAACACTAATTCTCTTCAATTGGATGAAATAGCGGAGATGATCGGTCATTGTGTTGTCAAAAAATATCCACAATTTTTTATGAAAAGCCTGAACAAAGAGATAAGCGAATAAATGATAATCTGTGAATGGTCGGGACATTTTTACGCTTTCGATTTTCACTCAAAATATTATCGGATCTATGCACTCCCGGGAAACTGCCCCTGCCTAATGAAAGGATAGGCCGGAGACAATTGACCGGAGCAATGAAAGGACATATTTTAGTCGAAACAATTATTATGGACTGAGATAAGAATCCGGTACAACAGGACAGATCATGATTCAAATTATTAGGACGAAAAATTAAACGAAATCTTGATCATAACCGTATTCTTGATCTTGCCCGACTATCACCTTAATAAACAGCCTGGAGCTTTTGATGAAATTAAAAAAACTGTTTCTCTATCTCGTTTTATTAATATTGGTATTCACCTCCGCAAACTCCCTTGCACAACAGGATAATCTTAAAAAAATCGACGCCTTCATTGCAAATGCGATGGGCGATTGGAAGATGCCGGGATTTTCAGTGGCAATTGTGAAAAATGATTCTGTGATATTCGCAAAAGGATATGGAGTTAAGGACATCAACAAAAAAGAACCGGTTGACGAAAACACTCTTTTTGTAATTGCCTCATGCAGCAAAGCATTTACAACTGCATCTTTAGCCATTTTAGTTGATGCCGGAAAGTTGAAGTGGGATGATCCCGTTACAAAGCATCTTCCCGATTTCCAGATGTACGATTCATGGGTAACTAAAGAAATGACGGTGAGAGATCTTGTCACTCATCGAAGCGGACTTTCCACATTCAGCGGAGATTTTCTCTGGCTGAGTTCGACATATGATGCTCAAGAAGTAATCCGCCGCGGACGTTATTTAAAACCAACTTCAAGTTTCAGAAGCCGGTACGGATATCAGAACATAATGTACATTGCCGCCGCCGAAATTATCAGGTCGGTTACAGATACATCGTGGGCAGACTATATCAGGACCCACATATTAAATCCATTAGGAATGAATCATACTAATACCAGCTATTCCCTGTATAACAAGGATGCTAATGCCGCAAAAGCGCATTATCAAAAAGGCGACATCATGAAAATTTACACTGATGTTCAGCAGGATAATGCGCACGGGGCTCTCGGCCTCAATTCAAGCGCAATAGAAATGGCTCAGTGGATAAGACTTCAACTGGGCAAGGGAACATACAATAAACAGAAAATTTTTAGTGAACGGCAGTCGATGGAAATGTGGATGAACCATATGGCTACAGGAAACAGTAATTATGGATTGGGATGGGCTGTCAGTTACAAAAACGGAAAGAAAACTCTAAGTCACGGCGGCGGAATGCCGGGAATGATATCACAGGTTACAATTGTACCCGAAGAAAATTTTGGATTTGTTCTGATGAGTAATCTTGAGGTCGGTATGGTGGGCGCCGTTAATAATTATATTTTTGATATAATGACGAACGCTGAACCTAAAGATTATGAGAAAATTGCTCTGGACGGTTATGCGAGAAGACAGGAATTTTACAACAGGGAAATTAATCGCCGGGAAGAGATCCGGGTTAAAGATTCAAAACCGTCCCTGCCGCTGGAAAACTATTGCGGGACCTATGAAGACAAAATGTACGGTAAGGCAGAAGTCTCTTTGAAGAATGGAAAACTGTTTCTTCAGTTTATTCCAACGCCTACATTCCGGGGCGAATTGAAGCACTATCAGTTCGATATGTTCCAGATAGATTGGGAAGATGAATTTCTTACACGCGGTTATATTAAGTTCGATATGAATTTCAATGGAAAAGTAAAACAGATGACATTTGAGGTTCCGAACTCACCTGATTTTATATTCACCGAACTGTTTTTTGAAAAATTAAATTAGTCTCGTGATGGAGGTTTGGAGCAAGCTCTCGTTAATAATATTACGCCGGTAAATCTCTGTGAGTACTCTGGGTAGAACAGTGTAATTTTTTGAAAGGTGGACAACCATCCCGGGCAGAACCGGATAATGTTCAAACCGTCTTAATGGACAGTTAAAATAAATTGCAGGAAATATTAAAGATGAAAATAAATACCCGCAGTTCCGCCCTCATCATTCTTTTCTTCTTAGCACACCTTTTTCCGAATTTTGCCCAGCAGAAATTTTCGGTGAATCTGAACGACCGGACCGATGATTTATTTAAAGTGACTTTGATGCCTGAGAAACTTACTGGCAGGGATAGCATATTTCAATTCGCTTCAACCGCCCCCGGTACTTATCAGACTATGGATATAGGGAGATATGTCCGTTCTCTCAAAGCATATGATAATAACGGGACAGAGCTCAGCGTAAAAAATATATCAACAAATCAGTGGGAAATAGATAACCCGTCAAAAATTGCAAAAGTGGTTTACACAATCGCTGATACCTGGGATAATCCCGTAAAGGAAAATCACCTTTATGCCATGTGCGGAACATCTCTTGAAGATGATCACGCGGTAATAAACGGGCAGGCGGTCTTTGGATATTTTCACGGCCACCAGCATGATCCCATCGAAATTAAATTGGATTATCCTTCTGATTGGTCTGTGGGAACAGCCCTTAAAAAAGAAAGCAACGGAATATATACAGCGGCAAATTTCGATGAGGTAGTTGATTCACCTATTATGCTGGGCAATCTGACTAAATCCTCAACCAATATTGAGAATACTACAGTCGATGTTTATACATACTCAAAATCCGGCAAAATTAATTCCGATAATATTATGCTGCTTCTGGAGGATATTTTATCCGCAACAAGCCAATTTACGCAGGGTCTTCCCGTTGATAAGTATACTTTTCTTTTTCACTTTGAAAATTTTTCAGCGGGGGCATGGGAACATAATTACAGTTCGTTCTATGTGTTTAATGACGGAGAATTGAACGATTATATGATAACCGAACTCAAATCGGTAGCGGCTCATGAATTCTATCATATAATCACTCCCCTAAATATTCACAGCGAGCTCATAAGTAATTTTAATTATGAAAAACCAACTATGTCTCAGCATATCTGGCTTTATGAAGGAGTTACAGAATGGGCGTCAGATATACTCCAACTGCGTGATTATCTTATAACGCTGGGTGAATTCGGAAAGATCATAAGGGCCAAACTTGAAGCGAATGATCACTTTGATCAATCGATCTCCCTTACCGAGCTATCTCTCCGCTCAACTGAGATGCAGGATCAATATCCTAACATTTATATGAAAGGCGCCCTTGTCGCCACACTCCTCGATATCCGCCTTCTCGAACTCTCCAAGGGAACAAAAGGATTGCGCGAAATTATCAACCAGCTTTACAGGGATTATGGAGTTCACAAGGCGTTCAGTGAAAAGGAATTTTTCGATGATTTTACAAATAGAACTTTTCCCGAAATCGCCGATTTTATAAACAGATATATCAAGGGGACTGAAAAACTACCCGTAAAAGATTACTTTGCCAAACTTGGAATCGGGTATGAGGAATTTGCCGGTGTTGACAGTTCAAAAACTTCGCTCGGTATTGCAATCGGTATAAAAGAAAACAGATTCTATGTTATCAAAGCCGAAAATCCCGATAGTGACGGTGCAAAATCCGGTGATATTATCGTCAAGGTTAACGGTGAGGAAGTTACTCTCCAGAATGCGCAGGTTAAATTCGGCTTTATGAGCAAACTGAAGACAGGTGAGTCATTTAAGCTATCCGTTGAAAGGAATGGAGAGGAAAAGGAGATAAAAATTGTTATGCAGCCGCGAAGAATAAAACATCAGTTTAACATTATTGAGGATGCGCCAGAGGAGCAGCTTTCACTGCGAAGCGCGTGGATGAAAAATCTATAGTGATCAAGGCGGCATGTCTAATGTAAATTTAGAGTCCCCATCTTCATTTAATCAGAATATAACTATGTGCCTTTATTCACAGTGATTTTTAAATTAGATTGATCCTGATATTAATAACCGCTGCGAGGAAATAATGATAAGGAAGACAAATCAGCTGATCATTTTTGCGGTTTTAATTTTAATTTCAAACCTCTCCTGTTCTTCATCCTCAATTTATGAAAAGATTTATCCTACCTTGAATGACGGAGCTTATGATAGTGAATTCCCGTATAGAAATTCATCAATTCAGCTTGAGGAGATCAGCGGTTCAATAAGACTGATAAACAGCATCGCTTTTTATACAAGTTATGTTTTTGATTCTTCCAGCAAATTTGTTGCAAGTTCAGTTGGAAGGATTAATTTCGAAAAGGCATCCATAGAACAGATCACGTTCAACCGCTCGGCTTCAGGCACCGCAACAATAATTATGGAGAATCAGGGCGCGGTAGCGTTAATTTCTGTTGCCCATATAGTGTCGTTCCCGGATACCATAATTTCTCATTTTGTAAACCTCGACGGCTCTTTCTCCCAATACATTCAAAGTGTATCGATCAAGACCAAACAGACAAATTATATTCCGGATTTTCCTGATAACGGAGAAGTTGATATAATTTTATTGGATAAATTCCTGGATGTGGCGATTCTGGGCAGGCAGTATACTCCGAACAAAACATTTTCAATTCCGGTATTTAAATATCCGTGGGGAAAATCGAGCGAATTGGAATGGGGAAGTTTTGTTTATGTTTTTGGATTTCCGATGAACTATAAGATGATTTCGAAAGCTATAGTAAGCAGTCCCAACAGAGATAAACACTCATTTTTAATTGATGCCGTTTTTAACCGCGGCTACAGCGGCGGGATTGTCCTCGGCATACGCGACGGGGTCCCCAACTTTGAATTGGTCGGTCTTGTGCGTTCCGTTCCGGCAGAATACGAATATACGCTGCGTCCCTTAACAAAAGATCATAATTTTGATTTTAATCCGATGCTCCCCTACAAAGGAGAGATCTACGTTGATAAAGAACAGGTCCTGCGCACCGGAATTACAAAAGTGATCGGCATTGAGGTTATGAAAAATTTCTTGATTGAACACAAACAGGAACTTATTCAGGAAGGTTACCCTTTACCCGATATTTTCAATGTGCCGGATAAACCTTCAATGAAATTTATACGCTAGAATATATCACGCTCCTGTCAACGTCCAACTTATTACTTATAACTTGATGCTAAGCAAGCACTTCCTTCACTTCACCGCGGGCGATTCTCTCAAGAATATCCGCAAACAGATCCATTTCAGATAACAGAGTATAGACATTCGGAGTAACACGGAGCCCTCGAAACTCTTCGAATATTATCGCGACAGTATAAATTCTGTGCTTGTTTAAAAGGTAGCTGTGGAGTTTTGCCGTATCAACGCCATCAATATAAAAATTAACAATGCCGGCCCAGTTGGATTCGTTATTAATATCAAGAAGGAATTTTACATTATCATATTTTTTTAGCCGGTTAATCCACCGCCTATGCAGATACCGGAACCGTTCAGCTTTTCTATCTACACCTATTTCTTCGTTGAAAGCAAGCGCTTCGGCAATGGCATTGTGGTTGGCAGCCGGATGTGTCCCTATCTCCTCAAACTTTCTGATATTCTCATCCATTTCCTTTGATGCCGCCATTAGCGGCCAGATTTTTTTAATGAGATTTTTCTTAACATAAAGCATTCCCGTACCAATCGGGGCATAAGTCCATTTATGAAGCGATGTCCCGAAGTAATCGCATTCAAGATCGGAAGCTTTGTATGGGAAATGATTAAATGAATGGGCTCCGTCAACAATTACTTCTATGCCTTTTTCATGAGCCATACGGCATACATCCCGCACCGGAAGAATCTGGCCGGTAAGAAAACAAACGTGACTGATTAAAATAATTTTTGTTTTGGGTGTAACTCCGCCCTTCAGAGCATCAACGTAATCACTTCCTTTTAACAGCGGAGCGGGATATTTCACTTTATTGATTTTTACGCCGCGTCTCCGCTCCATTTGATTAAAGGTTGTAAGCATGCGCGGATAATCCTGCGTCGTTGTTAAAATCTCGTCGCCGGGACTGAAGTCGAAACCCTGCTGAATATTCTGAAGAGACTCGCTCGCATTCCTTGTAATTGCTATCTCTTCTTTATCGCACCCGAAAACCAGTGAAAGTTTTTCCCTTACGGTCTCTATTTTAGGCTCGACATGCTGCCACATATAATATGAAGGCGCCTGGTTGGAATAATCCAGATAACGCTTCATCGCATTAGTTACAACAGTGGGCGACGGCGAAACACCGCCGTTATTTAAATTTATGAGGGTGCGGTCCACATCAAAAGCCGATTGTATTTGAGCCCAGAAATCCTCATCTCCGGCAACAGCATCGGGGGTGAATTCCGGATCTAGTTTTTTCACAGCATCCGTTACCCGGGCAATTGCGTCGCTTTTCATCAGAAAATAAACACCCCCGGCAGATATAACAAACCGGTTTAAGAATTGACGGCGTGAATACATTGGCTTTCTCCTTTTAATGGAATCACCTTTTTGCAACATTCATAAATCCGATTTCAAAATCAATCTTTATTTTTAAAAAGAGTGATTCATTTTCAATTATAAGAATAGATAATCAGCAGTCCGTTTCATAAATTAAGTGCGGAAGAAAAGGCATATACGGAAACTTTAATATCAGGAAAGTGGAACCGGAATGAAAAAATCTATCAGCATTGCTATGCGGAAAAAGAAACGAATTGCTCTTGTAGCGCATGACAATAAGAAACAGGATTTAATTGAGTGGGCAATGTACAACCGCGGAAATCTCGGCGACCATGAAATTTTTGCTACAGGAACAACGGGTAAATTACTCGAAGAAGAACTCTCATTAACCGTACATAAACTAAAAAGCGGTCCGCTTGGCGGTGATCAGCAGGTGGGTGCTAAAATATCGGAAAATGAGATTGATATACTGATATTTTTCTGGGATCCTCTGGAACCCCAGCCCCATGATCCCGACGTTAAAGCGCTCTTAAGAATTGCAGTAGTCTGGAATATACCTATCGCATGCAACAGGGCATCTGCCGATTTTATTTTTTCATCTCACCTTATGAAAGAGGATTATCCGCGAATAGTTGTAGACTATAACGATTATCTCAACAGAAGCATTTAATAAGGAGAATTATGAAACGGCCAAACAGACATGAGTATGCGGCATACTATCATTCATACGTCGATCTGGTTCCTCACGGAGACGTATTAAAGATAATGAAGCAACAGCGCGATCAGTTCAAAAAAATTCTTTCTAAAGTATCATCAAAAAAATCATTATTCCGGTACGCACCGGGGAAATGGTGTATCCGGGAGGTTATAGGACATATCATTGATGCCGAGAGAGTATTCTCCTACCGGGCATTAAGATTTGCCCGTAACGACAAGAGTGATCTTCCCGGCTTTGATGAAAATGAGTACATCCGTCAATCAAATTATTCCGGGATAAAACTGAAAGAACTGATTGAGGAATTTTGTTCCCTGCGCAGTTCGAATATAATAATGTTTAAAAATTTTTCCGAGGATTTCGGATTACGCACAGGAACCGCCAACGGCAATTCTTTTACTGTCAGAGCAATGGCTTATATTATGACCGGGCATGTTAATCATCACCTCAAAGTTTTGAAGGACAAATACGAACTGTAACTTCATCTTCAACAGTTGAAGAATAATCTGCGGGATTTTAGAATGTGCCGCACCGGATTCGGCAGGTAGGCGTGATTTAGTCAGAACCGGTCATAAAAAAGGGCTGTCTTAAAAGTACTTTTTTTTACTCATAAATAGACCGCGTATAACACAGCTTTGACGGATTATCGCAGATATATTTTTTGAAAAACTACTATTAAGACGGCCCCTTGGAAAATTTACTTATAAAATTTTATCGTGTTAAAAGATACTCCGCTATTTTACCTAATTCCTTAACATCAATATTGCCGTACGAAGGCATTATAACATTTCTATATTTCGCCCGGTATCTGTCAAAACGCTCGTCCCTGCTGTAAGACTGGGGATTGCGTAAATAATTTATTAACGCGTCCCTGCTCCAGAATTGTTTTAAATCCGCGAGCGCCGGACCGAGTTTTGAACCTCCAAGATTATCCCCGTGACAGGAGACGCATCCAATCTGTTTTATAAGAGTCAACCCGTCAGCATCAGCGGATTTCTGGTCAGGCTGCTCTCCCATTAGTCCCATAACATGAGGCATTTGATCTTCTTTTTCGCGCGTTAGTCTTCCTAACAGAAACAAGACGAGAAACAATCCGAGAAAAAGAGCAACCCATTTTTGAGCATTCGTCATACTATAAAACCTTTCCTTAATTTTTTGTGGTGTAAAGTTAGTGCGATGAGGACAGAATAACAACCCGGTTGAGCGTTTTCCTGTATTTTTGTCCGGTTAATTCCCGAATTCCTTCTCATAATTTTCTTTATATTTTTTTACGGCACTGTAAATTGCATCGGCAATTTCATTTTGCCCCGCCGCGCTTTTTAAATGGGCCTCATCTTTCCTGTTGGAGAGAAATCCAGTTTCTATCAGAACCCCGGGCATCGAAGCTCCTACAAGCACGTAGAATCCGGCCTGCTTGATTCCCAAAGATGGAATTTCAACTTTTTTCTTCCATTCCACATTAAGAATATCGGAGAACGATTCCGAGTAGCGCATATATTGAGAATGTGCCATGCTTACAAGTATAAAATTTTCATCGGTAAGTTTTTGATATCTTTGTGGATTATCTTCATAGTTGATAACGCTGTTTTCAAATTCCGCAATCGCAATTGCCTTTTGCGTTCTACCCGGCCGCAGCAGATAAACTTCAAACCCGCGGTAGCTTATATCCTTTTGTACTGTTGAGTTGCAATGAATAGAGAGAAAAAGTTTTCCCCCATTTTCGTTCGCGATCTTTCCTCTCTTATACAACTCTATAAATTCGTCCTTGTCCCTTGTATAAATAACCCGGATTCCTGGAAGATTTTTTGAAATTAACTTTCCCAATTTTAATGCGATAGCCAGATTTATATCTTTTTCCCTTACACCGGTAACACCAATAGCACCCGGGTCCTTGCCGCCGTGTCCGGCGTCAATTACTACCGCATCAAAAACCCATTTCAATTTTACATCTTCCATAACCTGAGTTGCTGCATTGATTTGTTTATCGCCTATCGTAATAAGGATATCGCTGCTTTCAATATCCTGATATGCTTCCGACGTTGAATATCCCTCACCAAGAGCGAATTCAAGCTGAAAATTTTTTGACGAAACAACGGTACGTTTTACTCTTTTTACCAGGCCCGCCGGTTTTACATTATTTATAATGTCCGGAGAGATAGTGATGCCGGGGAGAAAGACAAATAAATTTCCATTGCTGATAGAATGACGGGGTATAGGAATCTTGCGGCTTGTTTTCAGACGAATCAGAGTTCCGTTAGATTTTTCATCTATAATGATTGAATATACATCGTACCTGCTGTCAGGCTTTACTGCTGCCGGCTTTTGCTCTGCGGGCTTTTCCTCTTTTACCATGGTCTCCTTAGATAAGACTAAAGATTCCGCGCTGAATGGTTCATCGGTGATTGTTAAATTTTTAGCAGCTGAATTATATGTTATTTTTTTTTCGTAGCACAGATTAAAATAATCCAGAGAAAATATAAGGGGAACAAATACATCATCTTTAAGTATTAAAGCCGGGACAGGCATTTGAAATATTTTCTGAATACCGTCTGATTTTCTGTTCAGAATTACAAACTGATTTCTCGCAGTGTATTTTAGTGTGTATTCCCTGAATTTAATTTCAATCTTACCCGTTTCGAGATTGTTAAAGCGGTTAGCCGAGAGGAGATCCGAAAATTCGTTCGAAGAGACAAAATCAATTCCATTACGCTCCAGATAAGAAAGAGTTGTTTCTTTGTTATCAATGTAAACGGTTATCTTATATAATCTTTGAGAATAAACAAAAGACGTGAATAAAAGAATTGAGAAAAAAATGAATTTGATTTTCATAATAGATTACCCGACAAACGGAAACATGAAACCGCTTCGGTTTTTGTAAGAATTAAATTCATCCCCAAAATGCTTTTGAAGAAGTTTATCCTCCATTCTTGCCCGCATCACAAAGAGCGGAATTTCAATAAGAAGAACAACCGGCAGAATTGTATAGCTCAACAGCGCCATCCCGGCACCAAGATCGCTTAATAACTGAGAAATATATTGCGGATGACGGATAAGTTTATAGATTCCGTCTTTCTTTAATTTATGACCCTTCATAATAACCACGTCCTGGGAATACGAATCGCCAAGAGATTTGTAAGCCTTTACCTGAAGCCACGAAAAAACTACAAACATCAAAAGTCCGGCTATCCTGATTGATAGAAGCCCGGACTCATCCTCCCCGCTCAAAGATCCTACCTTAAAGATTGACAAAATCGTAAGAATCAGTACCAGAGCGGCTATGTTGGGCGGATATTTCTGAAGTATTGATACCGGACGCTCAACTACTTTTGTAATTGATGTCTTTAGTCCTTTTTTAGCGCCGGACATATTCGCGCTCATCGAAACAATAAGATTGATTGCTACAAGTATATTGATAGCATTCTGGGAATCCATTTACGTGCTACTTTATTAATATTTGAACTCAATATAATAACTTTAGGAGAAATTTTTGACCATGCGGTTCATTTTAGGACAATTATACAAGTAATAATTACAAGAAAAGCCGGGATCTCCCGAATTTGTTCTGAAACAGTTACTAAATCGTTGCACGATTTTTGATTAGATAAACGTACAGATTTTAAGTATTTTTTAAGCGAATCAATACGGCTGAATAAATGAACACCGGTCAAATGATGATTACTGTTGCGGCAATTTTCCTGTTAACTCTTGTTATTATGCGGGTCACCACTAATTTGCTTACTACCGATAATGCAATGAGTAATTCGAAAGTTGGTTTAATGGCTGTTTCTTTAGCCACTTCAATGATGGAGGAGGCCACAGGAAAAGCATTCGATAATAATACTGATAACGGAAACGTAACCGTCCCTACCAGTTTAACTGCTGTGGCAAATCTGGGTCCTGAATCAGGTGAATCTTACATAGACTTTAATGATTTTGATGACTTTAATTTCTTCAAAACCACACCCAAGATCGATTCAATTGAGGTTGCTCCCAATAAATTTTTAATATTCCAGACATTCTGCAGAGTTGACTACGTAAACGAACTTAATCCAATGGTGGCTTCTGCGATACAGACCTGGCATAAAAAGTTAAACGTAAAAGTTACAAGCGATGCAATGCGCGATGCTACCATCGGCCGGCAGGATACATTAAAAATGAGTACTGTTTTTAGTTATTGGTATTTCAGGTGATATATGGGATTTAGTACACTTTTAGACATAATGGGGTCATCAATTGTCGGCGGAATGCTTCTGTTAATCCTGCTTAGACTTAATGACGCTTCAATTCAAAATACTTTTAAAAGCAGCGGCGAATTAATTGTACAGCAGAATCTTGTTGAAGTCGTAAAATTGCTGGAATATGATTTCAGAAAAATCGGTTATTGTCAGCAGTACAATAAAATTCCTGATCCATCAAAAGCCATTATCTATGCTGATAGTACACGCATATCATTTATTACTGATGTAGCTCAGCCTCCTACTTATCCGTTTGGCGACGGCAATTTAGATACCCTAACCTACTATCTGGGTCTTGCATCGGAATTAACTGCAACCCCCAATACAGACGACCGGCCTCTCTACCGGGTGCTTAACAAAGAGACTCCCAGGGGTTCCAATCTTGGCGTAACGTTTTTTCAACTGACTTATTTCAATGCCATGGGAAGCCTTCTTCCCTCCCCCGTTGTGGATAAAGGCCAGATAAGTTCTATACAAATCGATTTAGAAATTCAAAATCTTGCGGCATATGACGGCCAGTACTCAAGCGTCTTCTGGCGCCAGATTCGAATGGTCGCTCCCAATTTAAGAAATAGATAGAGAAAAGTTATGGGCGGTAAAGCAGCTATATTATTGGTTCTAGGTTTTAGTTTAATTTTCCTTGTTGCGGGAAATAACTTTAATCGCGTGGCATCGACATCGGTCGATAATTTTTCCGATTATTATACTCAGACCAATGCGTATAATATTGCAAGAAGCGCAGCTAATATCGCTGCTAATAAAGTATTCTTTGATCAGACATGGACAGCAGGATTCAGCAATGTAAGTTTTGCCGATGGCAAGATGAGCGCCAGTGTACAAATAATTAACGTAATCCAAAATATCAGAAAAATTACAGCCTCCGCTACATATCAGGGAATAACCAAAACTATTGAAGTTACGCTTCAGCCGAGCAAGTTTTCAAAGTTTGCTTATTATTCAGCAAACGAGCCGTCTACTATTTGGTGGACCACTAAAGATACTGTTTGGGGACCGATGCACGTACAGGGAACACTCCAGGTAGCGGGAAGACCGGTATTCAATGGAAAGGTTACAACGCAGAACGGACTAACAATGTTTGATCCGGGACACTGGAAAACAATACAAGTGAAAATCGGGAAAAAATGGGTAAACCAAAAGGTTTGGGTTCCGGGAGCAGACGATCCGCAATTTAACGGCGGTTATGAAACCGGAGTTAATCTACCTTTACCGGCAAACGGGGTTGCTGATTTAGAAGCCGCCTCTGATGCCGGGGGAAAGAAATTCACCGGCCAGGATACTGTATTTATTAAATTCCAGGGTGACAGCGTAAAATACAAATACAAAAAGAATAATAACTACGTTGCCGCACTCGGTTCAACCTTTGCGCCCAACGGTGTTATCTTTGCAAAAGACGCGGTGCTCAGAGTTGAAGGAACAGTGAAGGGTCAATATTCGCTTGGAGTTTCAGGATCAACTTCTGCTAAAGGCAAGGTGTTCCTTGACGATGACATTGTGTATAACACAAATCCAAGAACTAATCCGGGTTCAACAGACCTGCTGGGAATTATTTCGCAATATGATGTTATGATAACTGATAATGTTGCCAACAGAACCAATATTAACATCGATGCATCTATTTACAGCCAGCAAGGTGGATTTGGAGCTGATAATTATAGTTCGCGCGGTGTGAGCGGAATTATTAATTTGTACGGCGGAATTACACAAAGCGTAAGAAGGGCTGTCGGCACTTTCAGCGGAAGCACTATCACCAGCGGATTCAGCAAACGCTACAGATATGACGACCGGTTGGCATTAATATCTCCGCCATACTATCCTGGAACCGGCGCTTTTCAGATCGTTTCATGGTATGAATAAATTAATGGCTCAATAGAGCCCTTAATGCATCCTCCTCTTTTTCAAATCTGAATTTATAACCCAGATCAAGAGTTCTTTTCGGAATGACGGGTGCGCCGGTTAACAAAACATCGGCGGCTTCGCCGTAAACAATCCTCAATACGTCAGCAGGCACTTTAAATGATGAAGGCTTCTTCATAACTTTTCCGAGTGTTTTACAGAATGCTTTCATCCTTACAGGATTAGGCGACGCTGCATTAATTACTCCCCGGACTTTTTCATTATCAAGAGCAAAAAGAAACAAACCAATTACATCATCCACGTGCACCCACGAAAACCATTGTTCTCCCTTGCCAAGCGGACCGCCGACAAACAATTTAAAAGGAGTTATAAATTTTGCGAGGGCTCCCTCATCTTTATCAAGCACAATCCCGATACGCACATTCACTCTACGGACATTTAGCGGATCAATTTTCTTAGATTCATCTTCCCATTTGCGCACTACTTCCGCAAGAAAATCAGTTCCCGCAGACGAGTCCTCATCAACCGGTTGCTCCGAATTTCCATAATAGCCAATAGCCGAAGCGGAAATAAAAAGTTCCGGCCCGGATTCAGATGAACCGATTGCGCTGACCAATGCTCTTGTTGAATCAACCCTGCTGTTGAGTATATTTTTTTTATGTTCTTCACTCCATCTTTTAGCCATAACGTTTTCACCGGCAAGATGGATTACGGCATCTTTACCGCTTAGTTTTTCTTGCCAGTCATTCGAATTATAATTCCAGTTAACATATTCGGCAGCCCCCGGTAAGAGCGATTCCGCCTTATCTTTATCGCGTGTTAAAATTGTAACCTCATCTCCCCTGCTGATCAGTTTATCCGCTATTTTCCTTCCGATAAGCCCGGTAGCTCCCGTCATCACTATTTTTTTCATTTTTCCCGCCTTTCATATTTTCTAAACAAATAATTATTAAAATAGGTTTTATCTAAAAACAAAATGCATTTATTTTCAGTCTTTTATGATAGATGTTAATGTTTTATCTTTATGCCGGACTCAATTTCGGTAATTAACTTTCTCAACTATTCATATAAAAAAATTATTTAGCTGAGGTGAATGTGAGATATATTTCACTTTTTATCATGATGCTGTTTTTTTCAAGTTCGCTCTATTCTCAGCAGTTTTCATTAAACGGATCAGTTTCCGATGAGCCCACATCAGCCCCCCTCAGTTTTGCAAGCGTAAGAATTTTGGGAACCACAACCGGAACAACAACTAATCACGAGGGTAATTTTGAACTCCGGCTGAAACCCGGCACATATACCCTTGTTGCCACTTTTATCGGATATAAATCCGACACCTTAAATGTAAATCTAAACAGGAATAAATCAATCCGCTTCCTGCTTGAACCGATCCCCGTCAGACTATCTGAAATTACAGTTCTGCCCGGCGAAAATCCTGCTCTTGAAATAATCAGAAGGGCCATACAGTCAAAACATGAAAGAAACGAAAGACTTAAATCGTATGTATTTGGGGCTTACACTAAAGGATTGATTAAAACGACCAGAGATTTTTCAAGAACTAATAACAGCAGCGTCGGATTATCATTCGGCGGGGATGATACCGCTAAACTTAAGATCAGCGGAATTATTGAAAATGAGAGCCGGGGATATTTCAAAAAGCCGAATCAATACAAGGACGAAATTATTGCGCGGAAGCAAAGCGCCAATACCCCGTCCTCTGTGAATATACTTACAGGCGGAAGAATAATTCAGAATTTTTACACTGATGATATTCAATTTCTCGGACGTCCTCTTCCCAGTCCGATTGCCGATGACGCAATTGATTATTACGATTACCTGATAGAGGATACTCTCGCCTTTGACAGGCAGAATGTTTTTCTAATCCATGTAGAGACGATCAGAAAATCGGATCCGGGCTTTGTTGGAAAAATATTCATAGCTGACAATTCTTACGCGCTTGTTAAAATAGACGTCCAGTTAAACCGCGCAGCCAATTTCGGAAAAATATTTGAGAGGATTAATATACTGCAGCAGTTCAATCCTTTTGATGAGAACATTTATATGCCGATCGATTACCGCATTTTTGCAGATGGTAATTTTCTGGGAATGGCGAAATTCGGATTTGAATTGAATACAATCTTTTATGATTACAAAATAAACCAGCCGATCAGCGATGATTTTTTCGGGATGGTTATAGTAAAGGTCATGTCCGACGCGGATAAGAAAGATTCTGTCTATTGGAAATCGACGCAGACAATTCCCAACACATTCGACGAACTTCAGGCATATAAACGGATTGACAGTCTGGAAGCAATACCGAGAACTTTCTGGGATAGATTCTCCATTCTCTCACCTTCGATAAATATTAATGATAATTTATCCATCACAGGACCTCTTTCGCTTTATTCATTCAACCGGGTTGAAGGGCACACTCTCAATTTTGGAGCCGGATTATCCCAGGCTATTGATAAACGCCTCAATACAAACATTGATTTTTCTTACGGGTTTTCTGACCTTAAAATTAAAGCCGATTTTAAAGCAACTTATTTTTTAGGAGAATACAGGAACACTTCTATTTCTTTAACGGCAAACAGCAAATTAGTAGATATTTTCAGCGAGTCGATCAGATTTAATAAACTTACTTCCACTTTTACAAATTTGTTCGGGAAATATGATTTCCGAAATTATTATTACACAAAGGGTTTCGGCATAAAACTATGGAGTGAAGTTTTTTCCGTTCTCCGCTTAAGCGCCGGTTTCTTTAACCGCACGGATAAAAG
>PGYS01000196.1 GCA_002839795.1 Ignavibacteriae bacterium HGW-Ignavibacteriae-3
CCTCACCCTCACTGCATTTAGGACATTTTAAGCCAAGAGTAACAATCTTTGTGAAATCACAATCGGGGTATTTTTCACAACCGATAAATCTTCCGAATTTTCCCTCACGGTAAACTGTTTTAGAACCGCACTTTGGACAATCATCGCCCGTGGGTTCGGGAGCGCCACCATTCGGACTGAAATCCTTTAATGATTTAATATTCTTGCATTCTGGATAATTTGTACATGCCAGGAATTTTCCAAAACGGCCCATCTTGATATCCATATCGGAACCGCATTTATCACATTTTATTTTTTCGAGATTGGCTTCAACCTCTTTTAGAGTTTTTGAGAAAGGTTCATAAAAATCATTCAGCACTTTTAAATAACCGATTTCACCTTCCGCGATTAGATCAAGTTCCTCCTCCATCTTGGCAGTAAAATTAACATTAAAAATATTGGCGAAATTCTTAACCAGTATTGTATTTACTTTTCTACCAAGTTCTGTCGGGACTAATTTTCTCTCAATTTGTTCGACGTATTTTCTATCGATTATCGTTCCCATAATCATTGCATAAGTACTAGGACGGCCTATTCCATTGCTCTCAAGTTCTTTAATAAGGGAGCTCTCAGTAAACCTCGGAGGAGGTTTTGTAAAGTGCTGATTCGGATTAAGTTCTTTCAGCCCCATCTTCTGATTAATTTCTAAACCGGCGGGTATCAATAAACCATTTCCGTTTTGATCATCTTTCTCTTCAAGTTCCTCGTCATAAAGCACCATATAGCCGTCGAACAATACTGTGGTGCCGGAACTTCTAAAACCAAATTCGTCTGCGGATATGCTGACAGTAGTAGTTTCCAATCTTCCCGATTCCATCTGACAAGCAATAAACCGTTTCCAGATCAGCTCATATAACTTAAACTGCGCCTCATCAAGAAATTCTTTGACAAATTCAGGTGTATACTTCAAAGATGTTGGACGTATTGCTTCGTGTGCATCCTGAACATTTTTTTTATTTTTTTGTTCGTATGCTTTTGCCTTTTCCGGAAGATATTTATCGCCGTACTTTTCACTGATATAATTTCTGGCATCAGAAACAACTTCAGGGCTTAAGCGCGTGGAATCAGTTCGCATATAAGTTATTAATCCGGTAGTACCCTCTGCACCCAGATCGATACCTTCATAAAGCTGCTGTGCGAGCATCATAGTCCTGCGAGGTCTGTAACGGAGTTTTCGGGATGATTCCACCTGCAGGCTGCTTGTAATAAATGGAGGGAAAGGATTTTTCCTGCTCTCTTTTTTTGTAAGATCAGAAATAAGATAATTATTCTTAGAACGGAGAGTATCCGCAATCTTATTAGCAAGATCGGCTTTGGTTATTGCAAAATTAGTCTTGAGAAATTCTTCCCAATCCACATCTGTCATTTGAGGTTTCGGCGGAACTTTAATCTGTTTTCCGTTAATCTCGTATAATTTAGCGCGTAGCTCCTGACCCTTTTCCGTCGTGAAGACCGCAGTTATGGACCAATATTCGGTAGCAATAAATTTTTCTATATCTTCTTCGCGCTCGCAAATTAATCTTAACGCAACGGATTGAACACGACCTGCAGACAAAGAACTTCCGTAAGCTTCGATAACAGCCCGCCATAAAAAGGGACTTACCTGGTAGCCGATTATCCTATCCATTACACGTCTTGCTCTCTGAGAAGTAACCAGGTGATCGTCAATCTTAATTGTATTCTTCAGAGCTTCATTTACGGCCTTCTTTGTTATTTCATTGAAAAGGACACGCTCTATTTTACCTCTTTGAGCTTCTGTAAGAATTTCCACCACATCCTGCGCTATAGCTTCTCCTTCACGGTCAGGATCGGTCGCGATATATATTTTCTCGGCCTTGCCCGCCAACGACCTGATTTTTTTGATCACGTCACCTTTACCGCGGATATTAAGGAAACTCGGTTCAAAACCGTTTTCAAGATCTATTCCCAATTTTGTTTTTGGCAGATTCCTGATGTGGCCGACGGTAGCTTCTACAACATATTTTTTACCGACATATTTATTAATAGTTTTTGCTTTGGAGGGAGACTCCACAAGAATAAGATCTTTTCCCATTAGTTTACCTTTTAATTGACAGTGTCTGAAGAGTATAAAAGCATTCTGCTTCCGGGCAGCACTTCAGAATCAAATTCTACAAGTGAAAGAAGGATGATCCAGTTTATTTCCCGCCTTGTTACCCTGCTGTCAGGAAATATTGCAATCTGATCTAAAATGATTTCAAAATTTTCGGCTTCAAGCAGCCCAACATTAATCAGATGCAGAAGATAACTATAATTTTCTACCCCGAGGGTCTCTTTCTCGGAATCCGATAAAAATCTAAAACCCTTTTTTATATCTGATTCGCCTTTCAGAGAAAGCATTTTTTTAGAAAGCACTTTATCGTAAATTAGACTGTATGCAATTCCGAGCGTCTGCTTATCAAACTGCTTGCTCTTCATCAATGAGCGATTAACTTCCTCTAACGTGGAATTGTTCCCGAGACCCTCTAATATTTTTGCCAGTACTTCAACAATTTTTGATGTCATTTTCTAAACGTTAAACCTTTTGTGAAATTATTCAATTTACTGACATACTCATCTTCAATCAGCTTCATTTTTTTTCGTTTTGCAACCGTGGTATCATCATGCCCTACCAAATGCAAAATACCGTGCACAATTAACCTTAACAATTCATTATCGACCGTAACGTGATATTTTTTACTATTCTCAAAAGCATCCCGGAAAGATATAAAAATTTCGCCGTCTAAATTATTTTTTTCGCCGGAATAATCAAAGGTGATAATATCCGTAGCGTAATTATGTTCCAGATAGTCCCTGTTGATTTTAGTAAGCGTTTCAGTATTAACAAAATTAATTTCCAAAGAATTCAAATGCAGGTTCATGCCGGTGCAGATCATTTTTACAAGATTATGAACCATTTTTTTATCAACATTAATTCCCTTCTCGTTATATACCGATACATTTTTCACAGTGTCACCATTCCACCTGATAATCTCTTTTAATAAGAGATTCTATTGTATCTCTGGTATATTCAAGATAACGACTGGCAGATGTCTCAAACTCCTTCATCTCTCCATCAGTAAGATCACGAATAATTTTGGCAGGCACACCGCCCACCAATTTTCCGCCTGGACAGACAAATCCGGGTTTCACTAACGAACCGGCAGCCACCATTGCATTCTGCTCAACTACAGCACCATCGAGAATTGTAGTCCCCATTCCGATGAGCGAGAGATCTTTTATAATACATCCGTGTAATGTAACACTATGGCCAATGGTTACTTTATCACCGATAATCAGCGGATATTTTCCGTTAGTTACATGGAGCATCGAACTATCCTGTATATTGGTCATTACACCAATTTTAATATAGTTAACAT
>PGYS01000053.1 GCA_002839795.1 Ignavibacteriae bacterium HGW-Ignavibacteriae-3
GCCCCCGCCTGTTCAATATTCTGGGCATATTTTACCCAGCCGCCGGCGCTGACACCATTAAGACTTCCAATAACCGGAATTTTTACAGATTTTTTAAGATTGGCAATATGATCAAGATATTGATAAGGTGTCAAATGAAATTGTTCCGGCTCAGGAAAATAGCTGGATGCTTCGGCATTACTTTCAGAATGATAAGTCAGGTAATGATCCAGCTCACCTGCTTCATGTGTAATTTGTTCTTCAAATAATGAATAAACAACCACAGCTGACGCGCCTGCATCTTCCATTGCTTTCACCGAATCAACACTCTGGGATAAAGGTGATGCGGATGCAACCACAGGATTTTTAAGCTTCAGTCCCATATATGTTGTTGAGAGATCCATATTAACTCCTATATATTTATAATACTGAGGAGCTGCGGTGAATAACTATCCGAGTTACTCGCCGCGCTCATATTTTTTAATTAGTTTTTTCTTCTGCACCGTTAGAGACTTTCATCTCGGCCATTTGCTCGTAGAATTTCCATTTCTTTAGAACTTCCGCCTGTCCCAACTCGAGGAGATGTTTTGCCTCTTTTGGATGAGATTTTGTAAGCATCTTGTAGCGAGTCTCAGTATAAATATAATCTTCAAGTTTAATTTTTGGTGCTTTCGAATCAAGTTTCAATGGATTCTTACCTTCATAAACATTTGCGGGATTGAATCTGAATAATGGCCAGTGGCCCGAATCCACAGCAAGTTTCTGACTTTCCATTCCCTTAGCCATATTAATTCCGTGCGCTATACAATGACTGTATGCAATTATGATAGACGGTCCGTCGTATGCTTCAGCTTCCAGGAAAGCTCTCAAGGTCTGGGCATCATTAGATCCCATAGCTACTTTAGCCACATAAACATTGCCGTAGGTCATAGCCATCATTGCGAGATCTTTCTTTGCAGTTGTTTTACCGGCCGCGGCAAATTTTGCAACAGCGCCGTAACTGGTTGATTTTGACATCTGTCCGCCTGTATTGGAATAAACTTCGGTATCAAGAACAAGTATGTTCACGTTCTTTCCGGATGCCATAACATGGTCAAGTCCCCCAAAACCTATATCGTAAGCCCATCCGTCACCACCAATTATCCAGACAGATTTTTTCACTAAATAATTTGCCACCTCCATTAATTTAGAAGCCTGCATAGATTTAATACCGGCAACTATTTTCTTTAACTCAGCAACACGTTCTCTCTGATCATATATTCCAACCTCATCTTTTTGATCCGCATTCAATATGGAATCAACTAATTCATTTCCAATTGAATCCTTAAGAGCGACAAGTAGTTCTTTAGCGAATTCTGCCTGTTTGTCTATCGAGAGCCTCATACCCATACCGAATTCGGCATTATCTTCAAACAGAGAATTTGACCATGCCGGTCCGCGGCCTTCTTTATTAGTTGCCCAAGGAGTAGTTGGAAGATTTCCTCCATATATAGATGAACAGCCGGTAGCATTTGCGATTACAGATCTGTCGCCAAATAATTGAGAGACTAATTTTACATAAGGCGTCTCTCCGCATCCCGAACATGCGCCGCTGAACTCAAACAAAGGTTCCTGCAACTGCTGAGCTTTAATAACAGATGTATTAATTAGTCTTCTATCCAGTTCGGGAAGTTCAAGGAAGTAATCAAAATTTGTCCGTTCCTGTTCTCTTATTGGAATTTGCGGAATCATATTCAGTGCTTTTAGTTTAGTTTCTTTTTTATTCTTAGCCGGACAGACTTCGACGCACATTTCGCAGCCGGTACAATCTTCAACCGCGGTCTGAATTGTATAAACATATCCCTCAGGGAATTCTTTCCCTTTACAATCCATATATTTAAATGTTTCGGGTTTGCCGTCCACAAACTTCTTATCATAGACTTTTATTCTAATCGCGGCGTGCGGACAAACCATGGCACATTTACCGCACTGTATACACCATTCGGGATCCCATGCAGGGACTTCAAGAGCGATATTTCTCTTTTCCCATTTTGTTGTCGAAGAAGGGAAAGTTCCATCGATCGGCATTTCGCTTACTTTTACTTCGTCTCCTTTTCCTTCCATCATTCGTCCCAATGTATTGCGTACAAAATCAGGAGCCTTATCAGAGACTATTGCCGGAATCGCAATTGTACTTGTCGCTTCGGAAGGTACTTCAATTTTGAACATGTTCGCGAGAGTCTGGTCAACGGCGTTAAAATTTTTCTTTACGATTTCCTCGCCTTTTGCGCCATATGTCTTTTTGATAGATTGTTTTATCTGTTCAATTGCTTCCTCTCTGGGTAAAATATTTGAGATCGCAAAGAAGCAGGTCTGCATAATTGTATTTACACGGCTTCCCATCCCGGTATTATGTGCGACAGTATAACCGTCAATAACATAGAAGTTTAATTTCTTTGCTATAATCTGTTTCTGAACTCTTAAAGGTAATTGATTCCAGGTATCATCTGTACTGAAAGGACTGTTCAGAAGGAATGTTCCCCCTTCTTCAATATTTCCGAGAACATCAAATTTCTCAAGCAGGCCGAAGGTGTGGCATCCTACGAATCTTGCCGTTTGGATCAGATAACTTGAATGAATAGGTTTTTTGCCGAATCTTAAATGTGATACGGTAGTCGAACCTGATTTTTTTGAATCGTAAACAAAATAACCCTGAGCATAATTGTCAGTTTCTTCCCCGATAATTTTAATAGAGTTCTTATTCGCTCCAACCGTACCGTCGGCGCCTAATCCGTAAAATAAACATCTCACAACATCTGATCCTTCAACCATGAAATTGGCATCATAATCTAAGCTTGTAAACGTAACATCATCGTTAATTCCGACTGTAAAATGATTTTTCGGTTCAGGTTTTTTCATATTATCAAAGACAGCTTTTACCATAGCGGGAGTAAACTCTTTAGAGGACAATCCGTATCTGCCGCCAACAATCTTTGGCATTTTTGCGAACGGGGGATTATTCGAGCTCATCGACTCCGAAATTGTAGTCACAACATCGAGATACAATGGTTCGCCGAGCGAGCCCGGCTCCTTTGTCCTGTCAAGGACGCTTATTACTTCAACCGATTTGGGTAAGGCTTCCAGTAGATGCTTGGCAGAGAATGGACGGTATAATCTAACCTTGATGATTCCGACTTTCTCTTCCATTTTTTGCGTTAAATATTCAACTGTCTCCTCCGCAGCCTCCGCACCGGATCCCATCAAAATAATAATTCTCTTTGCATCGGGAGCGCCATAATAATCAAACAAATGATATTGGCGGCCGGTGATGCCGGCAAATTTATCCATTGCTTTTTGAACAATATCCGGACAGGCATCGTAAAATTTATTTACGGTTTCTCTTCCCTGAAAATAAACGTCGGGATTTTGAGCAGTTCCTCTAATAACCGGATGCTCAGGACTCAATGCCCTTTCTCTGAATTCTTTTACTTTTTCATCATCAATCATGGCGCGAATATCGTCATCGGTTAGTTCTTCCATTTTCATTACTTCGGCCGAAGTTCTAAATCCATCAAAGAAATGAACAAATGGAATTCTTGCTTCAAGTGTTGCTTTGTGAATAATTGCGGCTGTGTCCATTACTTCCTGTACAGAGTTGGAGGCAATTAGTCCGAAACCTGTTTGGCGCGTAGCCATCACATCGCTGTGATCGCCGAAAATGGAAAGAGCTGCGGCTGCAATAGAACGTGCACTTACGTGAAATACCGCGGGAGTTAATTCTCCGGCTATTTTGTACATATTAGGAATCATTAAAAACAAACCCTGCGAGGCGGTAAATGTGGTAGTTAAAGCACCCGTCTGGAGCGCTCCGTGGACAGCACCTGCGGCGCCGCCTTCGCTTTGCATTTCTGTTACTCCGGGTACAGTTCCCCAAATATTTTTAGTGCCTTTAGCGGACCAGGCATCAGACAACTCTCCCATAGTTGAAGACGGAGTTATCGGATAGATAGCAATAACTTCGCTGACACGGTAGGCTACGTGGGCCGCGGCTTCATTGCCATCAATTGTAATTTTTCTTCGTTCCATTTATTCCTCAGATTTATATTGAATTTTAATATTCTTTTAGACATTGATATTTTACAAAAATCCTGCCATTAAAGAGAGTATGTCGTCTCTTAAATAAGCGTTATTTCGAGGTTTTTTAGAAAATAAAAAGATTTTCTTTGCAGTTTATAGAATTAAGAGGTTAACAAATCTTATTTTTAAGAAATCTCAAAATCATGAGTGGAATAATAGATATTCGACAGGACAAAATAAAGACTAAGGGGTCTATAAATAGAAATTTTTAACAAATATTATGAATAAAAATTGGTGTTTATCGGTTAATTTTTCACGTAACGGCATATATTTTAAACTATTTCAGCCTTTTCGAGACTAACTATCGTTAGGAGAACATAGCATTGACAAACTCCTCGGGATCGAATTCCTGGAGATCCTCAAGTCCTTCTCCCAATCCGATGTACCTTATTGGAATATTCTTTTCCGCTGCGATCTGTAAAACCGAACCCCCTTTCGCGGTGCCGTCAAGTTTAGTAATTATAACACCACTTAGTTTGGCATATTTATTAAACTCCTCGAACTGCTGTATTGCGTTCTGTCCGGAATTACCGTCTACAACAAGAATGCATTCATCGGGAGCCCTCGGCAACAAATTTGAAATCACGCCATTAATCTTATTTAGTTCGAGCATAAGATTTTTGTTGTTGTGAAGACGTCCTGCAGTATCAACTAATACTACATCATATTTTCGCGTGATAGCTGTTTGAATTGTTTCATATACTACGGCTGAAGGATCTTTGGATATATCTTCGATCAGATCAACACCTGCTCTTGAGGCCCATGTTTTAAGCTGGTCATTTGCCGCGGCGCGGAATGTGTCGGCTGATCCAATTATTACTCTCTTCCCTTCCGATTTAAATTTATAGGCGAGTTTACCTATAGTCGTGGTTTTTCCCGACCCATTTATTCCGATTATCAGAATAATTTTTGGATTGTCAGATCCGGGGCCGGAATAGATAGGAATTGATTCAACATTCTTACTGATAAGTTTAATCAGTTCCTTTTTAAGAATTTCTTTTATATTGTCAGCCGTTCTATCCTGTTCTTTGAACAGTGTTGATTTAGTATTACTGATTAAATTTTCGGTGAGAGAACTTCCGAGATCACTGCTGATTAATATTTCCTCCAGGTCATCGAGAGTAGTTTCATCAATTTTAGCTTTTCTGGTTACAATCTCAGAAATTTTTGTAACAAAATTTTCTCGGGTTTTGGTTAAACCTTCCTTTAATTTCTTAAGATTATCAAACAGTTTCATTCTTTTTCCATTTTAACAATTCGAGCGCCCGTATAACATAACCGATCAATGACGCGAAACATAAAATCAAACTTATATTCATGACCGCCTCATATATGAATGAGTCTCTATTGTCCATAGCTAATGACAGAATTATAAACAGCCCGATTGAGAATACAGTAATTTTACCTAATCTGTTTGAAGGAAGAACTTTTCCTATTTTTTTACTTAGGGCAATTCCACCGAGGAATATCAGCACATCACGCATAATAACAATCCAGAAATAATAGGCCGGGATTATTTCCATCAGAAATAGATTCATCACAATAATGGCCATCAGCGTTTTATCCGCGACAGGGTCAATAATTTTACCGAGCTCGGATATTTGATTGGTTTTCCGGGCGATGAATCCATCAAGAAGATCAGATATAAAAGCCAATGCAATCAAAGCAAGAATGTAGTATCTATAGGTGAAATCGCTATTCATCAGGTTGAAAAGAATTAAAAAGGGGATGAATAAAAGCAGTCTGAACAAACTTATCAGGTTGGGGATCAGATATATTTCACTTAATAATTTTTTCACTCCGATATTTCCTTCTCCGGCCATCCTGTTTAATCTTCATAAATATTTTTGGTAATCTCTTTATTAATCGGGACTGGATAGTTCCCGGAAAAACATGCGGTGCAAAAATCATCGGGAGAGTGATCCACCATAGCCTCAAGCATTTCATCAATGGTTAAATATTCAAGACTGTCGACATCAAGATGCTTTCTTATCTCTTCAATCTTAACATCAAACTTATTTGCGATAAGTTCCTCTCTGGAAGGAAAGTCCATTCCATAGTAACACGGGCTTATAATAGGAGGCGAAGAGATTCGCAAATGAATTGCCTTGGGATTTGCTTCACGTAGAAGTTTTACCAGCTGCTTTGATGTGGTTCCCCTGACAATTGAATCATCAATAAGTACAATAGTTTTGTCTTCCAGAACACCTTTAACAGTATTGAATTTAATTCTGACACCTATTTCTCTCGCCTTTTGTCCCGGAAGAATAAAGGTTCTTCCTATATAGTGACTCCTGATCAATCCGATCTCAAGTTTTGAAGCTACACCCTGTTTTGCGAGCTGTGTCTGATATCCGATTGAAGCTGTGTTCGAACTGTCAGGAACACTTATTACAATTACTTTTTCTCCATCTTTATCCACTACAGGATGTTTCTGAGCAAGTACTTTTCCAAGCTTTCTTCTCATCTTGTCAACATTAGTCCCGAAGACTCTGCTATCGGGCCGTGAGAAATAGATATATTCAAATACACAATGCTTTTTGGGGAAAGTTTTCTCATGTATTTTATATGATTTAACTTGATTTGAACGTGTGGCTTCGTCGTCAATAACAACCATTTCACCGGGATGTATATCCCTGAGGTAACGGGCCGAATTGATATCAAGCGCACATGTTTCTGAAGTAACTATAAACGATCCATTCAATTTTCCCAGACAGAGCGGCCGAAAGCCATGAGGGTCACGCGCGGCTATCAGTTTATCATTGGTGACTATAACAATACTGTAAGCTCCTTCCACTTTCTGCAGGGCTTCTCTAATCTGGTCGATTTGATTTTCAAGCTTACTGCGCGCAATCAGATGCAGAATGACTTCAGTATCGCTTGTAGTCTGAAAAATAGCGCCGTCATTAACCAAATTTTCGCGCAGTTTTTTAGAATTGGTAAGATTACCGTTATGAGCAATGGCAATATTTCCCATTCTGTAATTAACAGTAAACGGCTGAATATTTTTGAGTGAGCCTGAAGAGCCGGTGGTGGAATACCGGTTATGACCAATGGCGCATTCGCCGGTCAGTTCAGTTTCAAATATCTTGTCATCATTAAAAATTTCTGAAACAAGTCCGAGGGATTTATGAACATTTACTACAGGTTTACCATTGGAATTTTTTGCTACGGATACAATTCCTGCCGCTTCCTGTCCCCGATGCTGCAGGGCCAATAATCCGTAATATGTTGTAACGGCGGCTTCTTTAGAGGCAAAGATTCCGAAGACACCGCAATTGCACCTTGGTTTATCAATCATAAAAGGAAATCCTCAATACAAAAAAGGCACATTTTAGTGTGCCTGTTATTGTCGGAACGGCGGGATTTGAACCCGCGACCCCTTGAACCCCATTCAAGTACGCTACCGGACTGCGCCACGTTCCGTTTCAAGTGTTGAATTCAGGTAAAGTAAAAAACTTTTTATCTCTTCCAAATCTTTTTTAACAGATCTGTTTGATACATTTTTAACTGCGTCGGTATTCTGTTCAGTACCGCCGCCGGAATTAGTCTCCAGGGGTAAATCTGATAATATTTTCTTTGCACCTTCGATAGTATATTTTTCTTCGCGCAGTAATCTTTTAATCTGAAGAATCAGTTTGATATCCTTATTTGTATAGATTCTGTTTCCTGCTCTGTTCTTTCCCGGTTTTAACTGTTCAAATTCTGTCTCCCAGTAGCGGAGAATATACTGCTCTAAACTTGTAAGTTTACTCACTTCACTAATAGAGTAATATAATTTTTTCAAACTAAAATCTTTCAATACAGGCCCCTTTTATTTCTCTTGTGAAAATAGGTTTTGTTGGTTGAATCTGCAAGGATCTCAGAAAAAAGTTGATCCATATCAACAATTATTTCTTGGAAACTAAATGAGTAAGTGTATAAACAGCAGAAAAATATCCAATCTCTTTAAATCCCGATATATAACCGGTTACTTTTGAAGTTGTGATCATACTTTTCCTGAATTCCTCCCTTGAAGCAAGATTTGAAAGATGCACTTCGATCTTGGGTATTTTTAATATTTCAAGTGCGTCCCGCAAACCGACAGAAGAATGAGTAAGTCCTCCGGGATTAATAATCAAACCATCGTAATCATCACAATTTTGTATATGATCTATTAATTCATCCTCTGAATTTGATTGAATGAAAGAAAATATTACATCAGGAAACGTCTTCTTTAAAGAACTATTGATTTCATTCAATGATAGAGAACCATATTTATTTTTATCACGTTTCTCGATAATATTAAGATTTGGACCGTTTAAAATCAATATCTTCATCATTTTTCCGTAATCTCATCAATAATTTCTCTTATCTTCGGCTGGATGTAATGATCATTAATTCCGAGATCCTTCAGAGCGGTAGTCAGAATCATGATTTTCTTTTGAAGAGTTGAAAGCTTATTAATGACTATGGTCTTATCATCCCTGAGCAGGCAATAACCGCCCTTGAAATCTCCTCTCTCGAATCTTACTTTTGCTCCCATTTCCTGAGCAAGCTGTTTAAGATCCTGTAAGATCGACTCGAATTCTTTTTCCTTAATTTTCATAAGTTTTTCTTAACGGTCTAAATACTGTTAGGAAAATAATTACCGCAGAAGAAATTAACATTATTAGCGGAAAACTGCTAAGGTCTGATACCCTCTCTTTAACGAGGTTTAATATTACTTCCACCTGAGACGGATCGGAAATTATTTGCTGAATCAACTGAAAATCAATTGTAGACAAATAGATTTCAAATGGTGCGGTTAGCGCAACAATCAGCAAAATAGCAAACAGCCATCCTTCATATTTAAGTTTGATTCCCGAAGTAATCAGGAAAATTATAAATGAAATCAGGAAAACATAGTAAGTCAGTAAATTCAGTATTATTGCCGGTACCATGACCGAAAACACTGCCGGAAGATTCTGCCCATTAAACATGGTCTTAAGATCAATTCCGTTCACCTCAAACAACTGATAGACTACGGTTTGCCTGGTAAGATAGCTCCCAAGAAAAAGTGCAAGACTTAGTAATGTCAGAAAGAGAAATATTCTAGCCGTTTGACTTAATTTTTCCATTATAAAATCTTTTTTACAATTATAGAAAAAAACCGCGATTGTTGCCCTACAATTTCATGAAAATTTGATATGCAGGGATTTCTTTTATCAAATACCGGATTTCTGCTAATGAATGAAAACTGAAAAATAAAAAATGGCTCCGGTAATCGCGAAAAATCCAATCAATCCGGTGACAAGTGAATATAATACGTTTTTTGTCTGCGCATAGGTAGACGTTACAAAAAGAACTGCGGTCCAAATAATCATAACGCCTTCGATAATCAGTATAGCAACCGCTGCGCGAGGTTTCATTATTAACGGAGACGGATTAAATGTGAACCAGTATTCCCCAAAAAGGGCAAACTGTATCGGTGTTAAAATTAAAAGAGTCATAATTAACGGGATGCCGGAATACACGTATATTGTTAGACCGTCTTTTACTCTTCCCTCCACACCCAATTTCTTGTTAATAAATTTCATAACTAATGAAAATATAAAAATCAAAACCAAAAAAACGACCCCGCCCTTAAGCATACCCGTCAACAATGACTGATCGCTAACATCGTTTATTCTGAAAGCATTCATTAAAATGAGCGAAATTAAAGAAAATTTAAATGCAGTAAGTAGAGCACAAGTGACCGAATAATTTTTATTTTCTGCCTGAATAATATTTTGAGCTGTTTGAATCGGTGAGTAAAATATTTTCCATATGGTATCCCAAAAATCGAGATTTACAATTCTTGCCCTTAAAAAGGATTTGCACTCTGTACATGTCAATTTATAAAAAGCATTTCCCTTGCCGCAATTACTACAGATTAATACATTTTGCATAAACTACCATGCTATAATTTAATTTTTAAAGAAACCTGATACTGCTGAATCTGAGAATGTTTAAAAATATCTGCATCAAAAAGCTGGGCATCGACATAGGCATCTACAAGATTCAGAAAATAAGTAAGTCCGATGAATACGGCTACAAGGTCCCTCTGATCTTTGTAAAATTCTCGCGCCTTAAACGCAAAACTATTGGTCTGATTATTCAATAAACTTAAAGAGTAATCATCCCTGTAGCGTTTGTAAAGAGTGTTATTTCTGTCCCATTGATAGCCCAAATATGCGAGTACGCCCCATATTACAGGAATTTTCCAATAAGAGTCATTATAAAACTGGCCAAGCCCGGGAAATACCGCACTTCTTAAAACAGCTCCCCACGGCGATTTCTGCATTTGGAACTGAATCGTATCGGTTCTGACGGAACCGGAATCGAGAGGTTGTGATTGTGCCCTAATATTTATGTTCGCGGAAATAAAAAATAAAGACAGCAGAAATATTCTAATTATAATTTTTTCCGATAATTTCAAATAATTCAAATAATCTCTCAAGTTCATCCAATGAATAGTATTCGATAATTAATTCTCCGGCGCCGTTCTTTTTCTGTTTACAAATTACTTTAGTGCCAAATATATTCTGCAGCTTACTTTCCAGATCACGTTGGGAAAGTGTATTAATATTTGTCGGAACAACGGCGGTTTTTTTACCCCCTTGATTCTTTGCAGCAAGATATTTTCTTACTATATCTTCTACCTTTCTGACCGATAGATTATTCTTGATTATTTTATCCAATATTTCCAGCTGCATAATTTCGCTTGGAAGATTGATGAGAGAACGCGCATGGCCCGAGGATATTTCGTTTTTAATAAGGCTCTGCTGAATTTTACCGGGCAACTTTAACAAGCGGATTGTGTTTGTTACAGTAGTTCTGTCTTTGCCAACCTTCTCAGCAATCTGTTCCTGCGAAAGATTACATTCATCCATTAATCTTTTGTACGCGTTAGCAATTTCAATCGGGTTAAGTTTTTCTCTCTGAATATTTTCGATTAATGAGAGCGCAAGCATCATTTCTTTCGTCTCTACAAGAATGATGTAAGCAGGTATTTCTTTCAGTCCAATTTCCTTACAAGCCCTTAATCTTCTTTCACCGGAGATAAGCTCATAACTTTCCTTATTGACTCTCCGCACAGTAACCGGCTGAATAAGTCCGTTATCAAGAATTGATTTCTTTAATTCATCAAGAGCCTTCGGATCGAAATCAGTTCTTGGCTGATAAGGATTTGGTGAAATCACATTTATCGGAATTTTTGCAAGTACATCATTGGAGACCCCGTCATCCTTTTGAATATCTTTGCCGGATAGAGCAACCGGTTTGTCAATTTTATCTTTGACTAAAGGATTAATAAGCGCATCCAACCCTCTGCCGAGTCCAGGTTTTAAATTACTCAATTTATATTCTTCTTTTGTTCAAGATTATTTCTTTGAATTAATTCCGATGCAAGGGAAATATAATTCTGCGCGCCGACAGAACTTGCATCGTACAAGATAACCGGTTTTGAATGGCTCGGCGCTTCCGATAGTCTGACGTTACGGTGAACTATAGTTTGAAATACCTTATTACCGAAATATTTTTTTACTTCTTCAACAACCTGATTTGAAAGACGCAAACGTGTATCATACATTGTGAGCAAAACACCTTCAATGGCCAGTTCCTCATTTAATTTTTTCTTTACGATATTAATAGTATTAAGAAGCTGACCCAATCCCTCAAGAGCAAAGTATTCGCATTGAACGGGAATCAAAACGGAATCTGCGCAAGTCAAGGCATTCAATGTAAGCAATCCGAGAGATGGAGGACAATCTATAAAAATAAAATCATATCGATCCTCTATTTCTTTAAGAGCGTTCTTCAGAAGAAACTCGCGGTTATCCATCGAGACCAATTCGACTTCCGCACCAACTAGGTCTATTGTGGACGGTAAAATATCAAGGAATGGCATGTATGTATTAACAATACAGTCTGAAACATTCTCAATTCCTATTAGCGTTTGATAAACCGAAAACTGGTAATCTTCCACACCAAGACCGGACGTAGAATTAGCCTGAGGATCGATATCGATGAGCAATGTTCTGAATTCAGCTGCCGCGATCGATGCTGATAAATTAATAGCCGTAGTGGTCTTACCCACTCCGCCTTTTTGATTTGCGATAACTATTTTTTTAGCCATAAAAAGAAGTATTTCTCCAAAACGATAATAAAGAATTATAGATCAATTTCCTGCCCGAATTCCATTATCTTACAATTCTTTCCAATAAGTTCAACTTTTTTCTTAAATAATTGCGGATCTGCATTGATGACTGGAAAAGTATTATAGTGCATTGGTATAGCAATCTTCGGATTCGCAAGTTCAACGGCTTTTACAGCATCTGTTATTCCCATCGTGAAGTTGTCGCCTATCGGCAGGAGCATATAATCAAGCTCATTCATTTCGCCGATAAGTTTCATATCATAAAATAAACCGGTATCGCCGGTATGATATAACTTTTTCCCGTCAATTGAAAGAACTACTCCGGATGGTTCACCGGCATACTGATTGTCCGGGGTCATGGACCCGTGGTGGGCAATTGTAAATTTAACATGTCCGAAATCAAAAGTATGTCCTCCGCCGATATGCATGTTATGCGCATTAAATCCTTTTGAGGCACAATAATCTGCCAGTTCATTAACGCAAATAAAAAGCGAATTACATCGCTTTGCTATTGAAAATGCATCTCCAATATGATCACCATGCGCGTGTGTGAGTATTATAAATTCTGCATCCACATCGGCCGCTTTAACGGTAGATGTCGGGTTGCCATCCAGAAAAGGATCGATTAATATTCTTTTTCCTGAATCAGTTGTAATCTGGAATGCCGAGTGTGAAAAATATCTAAGTTTCATATTTCACCTGCTGATCTTATCAAAAAATATTATCATAATATTTGTACAAATAAAATTAATCAATTCCGGTTGAATATCTGGGACGATAATCCTGTCATCAAGAACCAATTTCAGTTTCAGTTTTGTTTCTATTATTTATTTTTTTCAGTGCGTCCCAGAATGTTTGAAATCCGCTTTTCCTGGATGCATGCATAGCATTGATAATATATTTTCTGACACCTTCTTTTGACAGGCCAGATTTAATCTGTCCGTGTTCCGCTATCGATATAGTGCCGGTTTCTTCGGAGACAATAACACATAAAACGTCTGTCTGTTCGGAAATCCCGAGCCCGGCGCGATGCCGCATCCCTATAGCCGAGCCGTTAATGGAAGTCTCGCTGGAAAGAGGA
This sequence comes from Ignavibacteriae bacterium HGW-Ignavibacteriae-3, assembly GCA_002839795.1. GTDB lineage: Bacteria > Bacteroidota > Ignavibacteria > Ignavibacteriales > Melioribacteraceae > Fen-1258. Next base: position 13,335 of record PGYS01000053.1, read on the forward strand.
AGCGTACACCGTACTGCTTCAACAGTATCGTTATTGATAATTACAGCTCCATCGTGAAAGGCCGAACGCGGGAAGAAGATGGATCTTAATAAATTTTTAGAAAGCTTTGCGTTTATAAGCTCCCCTGTTTCGGCAACGCCACGTATCCCGACCGATCTTACAATAACCATGAGTGCGCCGTGCTGATGCTGCGCCAATTCAAACGCAGCTTCGGAAATAATATCCGCCGCATTGGCTCCATCATTTTTAATGAACATTCTTACAAAAGGATTTTTCCCGATTAGAACAAGCAGTCTTCTAATCTCCGGCTGAAATAATATCACAAAGGCTATCACCCAGATATCGGAGAGTAATTTTAACAGCCACCCGAGCGCTTTAAAATTTGCAGCCTGAGTTAAAAACGATAGAATAAGAACAAATATTAATCCGTAAAAGATCTGCGCAGCAATAGTACCTCTGATTATCGTGTAAACTTTATAGAAAATCAAAGTCACCAACAGAATATCAATCATATCCAGTAAGGAAACAGAGAGAAAACCAATTTTAAAAACTTCTACCATTTTAAACTGCTTCCGGGTTTTCGATAATGCGGTTAATTTTAATAGCTTCTATGGCGTTTTTCACATTATGTGTACGAATAAACCGCGCGCCGTTCTGCAATACAATAGTTTCAGCAATCACAGTTGAATTATCACGCGTATCAATCTCAAGATCAAGTGATTTACCAAGAAATGATTTTCTCGATAGACCGATCAATATCGGCTGTCCTATTCCTTTAAATTCATTCAGACGTTTTATTATTTCAAAATTATCTGCCGGACTTTTACCAAAACCAATTCCGGGATCAATAATAATATCCCGGATACCGTTTTTCTTAGCGAACTCTACTTTCATTTTAAGATAATCATAAATTTCAGAAACTGTATCTTCGTAAGCAACGTCATGCTGCATAGTTTTAGGATCCCCTTTCATATGCATCAGAACAACCGGCGACTCATATTTTTTTACGACTTCAACCATCTTGGGATCTTTTGTAAATGAACTGATATCATTAACTATTTTTGCCCCGAGCGATAAAGCTTCCTCGGCAACTTTGGATTTTGTTGTATCTATTGAAATTACAGAATCAGGTTTAAGAATTAATAATTGAGTTATAACCGGAACAACTCTTTTCAATTCTTCCTCTTCGCTGATCGGATCTGATCCGGGACGCGTAGATTCACCCCCGATATCAATAAAATCAGCGCCATCTTCAATAAGTTTTAATCCGTGTTCAACAGCGGCATTTAAGCTGAAATGCTTTCCACCATCAGAGAAAGAATCGGGCGTTACATTTAGTATTCCAAACGTATAAGCATTTTTTAGTGTTAACGTTTTTCCAGCTATTAAGAATGACTGATTTTCATATTCTGTTATGTTCTTGACAGTTTGAGATACTTTAAAACCTATTTCCTCATTGCCGATCGAAATAATTTCCTTCACAATATCTTTAAATACTCCATAAGATCCGAGCATCAAAAAATCACAAATTGCGTCGCCTTTCTTTCCGGTATTGTAGCAGATCTGTTTATTGGCAAGAACGATTTTTTTTATACTTTGAGCTAATTTAAAACCAATTCCGCGGATTTCAATTCCAACCAGGTCCTTCTCGTACAGATCGCGAAAAATATTATATTTTGCGCTGTATCTACGAAAAACATTGGGATAGAAAATATCTACAAGCTGAATTGTCAACCGCTTCCTCGGAATTAATACTATTGTTTCAAAGGGCTCACTGAAATCAAAAATCTGATTCTAATAAAAATAATGAACGGTTTATATTACGTATGATAATTCAAAATCGACTAAACGATCAGGTTTTTCAACTCCATCGTCGCGGCAGTAATATTATCTTTTCCATAAATCGCGTTACCGACGACAAAAGCATCGCACCCTGCCTCGCTTAATTTACGAATATTATCCAAACCAATTCCGCCGTCAACTTCAATCAAAAAATCGGCCGAATTCAATTTACGCATTTCTATCAATTCATGGATTTTTCTGAATGAATTTTCTATAAATTTTTGTCCGCCGAAACCCGGATTAACTGTCATTACCAAAACCATATCCACTAAGTGAATCACCTCAGATAATGTTGAAATCGGGGTTGAAGGATTAATCGCCACTCCTGTTTTTGCACCCAGCTCATGTATCATGGTCAAAGTACGGTTTAGATGTACAACTTCTTCTTGGTGCACTGTTATCCAGTCCGCTCCCGCGTGAATAAAATCCTTAATAAGCAAGTCCGGGTCTTTGATCATCAGATGAACATCTAAAGGTAGTTTTGTAACTTTTCGGACCGCTTTAACTACAACCGGACCGAAAGTTAAATTAGGCACAAACTTTCCATCCATTACATCGCAGTGAATCCAATCCGCGCCGCCCAGTTCCACCGACCTGACCTGCTGAGACAAATTTGAAAAATCCGCTGTTAAAATTGAAGGCGCAAGAATTTTTTTTCGGCTCATTTTCTTTCATTTATCCTGTTTTGGGCCAGAACTACATTTACACTATCTCCAATATTTAATAATGTATCTTCACTTGGTTCCTGATCAACAACAGTATTCGGCAGAGTATTCGGATAATTGATATATATCTTATTGCCAAGTTTAAGAGACAATGATTTAAGGATAATCTCTGCTTCCGATAAAGATTTAGACAGCAAATTAGGTACCCGCACCATTCCCTGTTTGGGTCCAATGCTTATCTTCAAATTTATTTTCGTACCTTTTGCAATCTCTCTGCCTTCCGGAATCTGTTGTTCAACAATTGTATTTGCGGGAAATTCTGATTCAACCGAATCTACGGTTCCAAGAACCAAACCATATCTCTCTACTGTAATAGTGGCGTCTCGAAATGTTTTACCTATCACGGAAGGTACCTTCATTAGTGGATCTCCGCCAGAGACCGTCAAATAAATTCTTCGATTTTCCTTTACCGCAATATTAGCGGACGGTTTTTGAAATATTATCTGATTTTTCTCATACTTTTGATCGAATCTTGAAGTCTGAATGATGGGATTAAGATTAGCATCTTTTAATATTTTGATGGCCTCATCCTTATTTTTCCCCAGAACATCCGGCACTTTAACTTCAGTTCCGCTGACATATAATGGCAGAACAATATAGTCAACTGTAACGAGGATCACGGCAAATACTGCCATGAGAAGGAGAAAATTATTGCGGATTTTTTTCAGTTCCATTTTCATATGACTAATATATCAAACTGAATCCTTAACACAAAATAAAACCAAGCGAATCAAAACCACATTATAGAAAGAACTAATGATAGTTCAGATTGGAGTTGTAGCTTTGGCAGGTGCCTGAAATTAATGTATAAATTCAATTTTGCATATAGAGGTATTTTTTGATTAATTTATTTATGAAATCGTACTAAATTTTAACAACTACAGTGACAGAATGAAAAAAACCATATGCATTTTTGAAGATGAAAATTTTATAAATTTTCTTCCGCTAGTTTACACTCGTCCTGTTTATGATTTACGCTGCGGTATTTTAACTCTTAAAGAAAAAATAGCTTCTCATTTCCCCTCTTACAATTTGGCGCTTCACTCAAGGAAATATTTGAGCAGCTGCTTGATGGAATGGAATCCTAAAATCAGTGTTAATAAGTTCGATGATCGAGAAATTCTGTTTGTGAATGGCCGATTGATAATTAACAAGTCCATTTATTCAATTATAAAAAAATTAAAACCGGATTCAGCTCTTTTTGATTCTTCGGGATTTGTTATCGCCGCGAATATCTCCGCCAATAATATTTCCAGTTTGTCCGATGACAAGTCAGATTTCCTCTCCTTCGGTTCATTAAAGAAACTTGAAAGAGTAGAAAACGGTGTGAAGCTCGTACAATATCCGTGGGAATTGGTGAATGGCAACGGAGACGAAATTGCAAATGATTTCATACGAATTACAAAAAATATTTCGAGACCCGCCTCGGAAAAATTTCATTCCGTTGAATTTAAGAACAGGAAAAATATTTTTATCGGCAAGGAAGCAAAAATAGACCCATTCGTTTATCTTGATGCTTCGAACGGACCAATCTGGATCGGTAAAAATGTTCTCATAATGTCTCATAGTTATATCCAGGGACCAGCGTTTATTGGAGAGAAATCAATTATAAAGAGCGGTGCTTCAATTTATCACAATACAAGTATTGGCGAATTCTGTAAAGTCGGGGGCGAGGTTGACTCGTCCATAATCCTTTCGTATTCAAACAAGCAGCATGAAGGTTTTTTGGGCCATTCTTATCTTGGCAGCTGGATAAATATCGGTGCCGCCACAAACAACAGCGATCTTAAAAATAATTATGAAAATATCACTCTTTTAGTAAACGGGAAACCTGTTGATTCAGGTTCTCGGTTTGTCGGGTTGAGCATGGGTGACCATTCCAAGACTGCTATTGGAACATTGTTTAATACTGGAACAATTGTAGGAGTTTCCTGTAATATATTCGGCGCCGGATTTCCTTCTCGTTATATCCCGTCATTCGCTTGGGGCGGTTCAGATTTCATTAAACAGTATGACATCAGAAAAGCACTGCAGGCCGCTCGGATTGTGTTGACGCGCAGAGAAAAAGAACTCACTTCAAATGAGGAAGAGCTTTTAAAGACTATATTTGAATTAACTGCGGACGAAAGAGCAAGAAAAACCAAATAACAGTTCTTCCATAATTATTTTTTTCCTATAATAATATGTACAAAAATTATTTTTACCTTTTCAGATGTGTGCGGGAATTAGAATCTGTTTTAAAAGGCTATCGTATTGTTGATATCTACACACAGGAAAAAAACAAATTATTTTTTCATATTCCGCTTCCCGAAAAACCCGATTATCACCTTATCGTTTCGACAAACCCTCATAATCCTTTTGTGACCATTAAAGAGGATCACAGGAAAGCGAAGAAGAACACAATTAACTTCTTTACCGAATATCCATCGTCCAAAATTATCTCTGTAAAAATTGCTGTCGGTGACCGAATAATACGCTTCGAATTGGACACCGGAATGATTACCGTTATATTCAGAGGAGGCAGGAGCAATGTTTTTTTCTCGGACACTATAAATCAGGACTCAACATTTAAAAAAATATCTGCCGGTGTCAGCGAAGATCTTGCCGGAGAGATAAAAAATTGCAAGTATACTTCATCGGTAGAGGATGTTTTCGGATTTATTGCCGTCAACTCTGATGAAAAGATACTGCGTAAACTTCCGTCCATTGGTAAAGAATTGATTAAAGAAATCGATTTTCGCGGCGGTAATTTTCGAAACGATTTGGAATCCGTAATAATGGAAATTTTGACCGATAATATTTCAGTATATTTTAATGAGGATCTGGGAAAACCGGCATTCCACCCAGTATCATTCCGGTCTTTCAAATTGCCCGAAGAGTCGTTAACATTTGACAATTATATCGATGCAATCAATAAATATTTTTCGTTAACATATAGCAAGTCTAGTGTTAAAGAATTAAAAAAAGAAATTGATAAATTTATAGCAAAGGAATTGGAGTCGATATCAAATAAATTAAATAATGTTAAGATAAGGGTAAATGCAGGCACTAAAGAAGCCGTTTACCGTCATTACGGCGATTTACTCCTTGCCAATATTAATTCAATACATCGGGGGTTGAAGGGAATTGATCTGGACGACTATAAGTACGGGGGCAAACTAAATATTGTTCTTGACGAAAAACTTTCCCCTAATCAAAATGTGGATAAATATTATGATAAATCCCGAGCTGAAAAAATCGAGTTCAAAAGGTCACAGGAATTACTGACTGCGAACGAAAACGCATTCGACCGGTTAATTAAAATAAGAGAAAAATTTGAACGCACAGAAGAACAAACAGAATTACTACAAATAAAAAAAGAATTAAAAATGACAAGCAAGCAGTCACAGCAGGACGATAAAAAGGATAAATTAATGTTCCGGCATTTTATGATTGAAAATAAATATCACATTTTTGTAGGCAAGGACGGCAGGAACAACGATCTGCTGACGACAAAATTTGCAAAGCAGAATGATTTTTGGTTTCATGCCCGATCGGTATCGGGCTCGCATGTGGTGCTGAGAGTGGAAAATACCAAAGAAGTTATCCCCAAAAATATTCTGATGAAAACCGCTTCCGTCGCTGCATTTTATAGTAAGGCAAAAACATCAAAACTTGTTCCCGTCACATATACACTTAAAAAATATGTAAATAAAAACGCAAGACATGAGGTTGGCCAGGTTACCGTCACCAAGGAGAATGTGCTTCTCGTCAAACCTGAAATTCCCAAAGATTGCGAAGCAGTATTGGAATAGCCGCCTTTTACCTTCTCGATGATTCAATACCGGCATTTGCTCACAAGAGTTAAGTTGGTATTTCGATCGCTCTTTACACGGTATTCCTTTTAGAAGTTATAGAGATTGCACACAATTGATGGAGTTAACGTTTCTTTGTAAATTAAAGATGGCAATGGCTGGAATTATTGGCAATGATTTCAATTCAGTAAACGGTTTTCATATTTGTAAACTAAATTCGGTTGGGATTTGACAAAAATCAATAAAGAAATAATTAATAAGATATTAATCATAAAACTGCGCGGGATAGGCGATGTAGTCTTGTCTACAATTGTGATAGACAACCTCCGGAAGGATTTTCCCGATGCACGGATTGATTATCTCGTTGAATTCCCCTCCCATCCGGGATTATCCGGACTAACAGAAATTAACAACGTTTTCATTTTCAACCGAAATGAGTTTTGGAAGAAAGTCTCGTTGATTCTTAAGCTAAGAAAAGTAAAATATGATTTGGTCCTTGATTTCTTTACAAATCCGTCTACTGCCTTAGTTACATTTTTCAGCGGAGCAAAATACCGCGTCGGGTTTCCTTACAGAGGGAGAAAATACGCATATAACCTCTATGGTCCTGAAGAACGCGGGAAGTATCACTC
>PGYS01000054.1 GCA_002839795.1 Ignavibacteriae bacterium HGW-Ignavibacteriae-3
TTCTGATAACTTCCGGAATAGGGGAAGATACTGATCTGCCGACCTGAAGTTCTTACCGTAGAACCGTTCAACGTTTTCAAATTCATGCAGGTAATCAAGAAACAGATTCTGATGAGCGGGGATATCCGAAAAATTAATATACATTCTATCGTCCTTCTAAATTAGAAAATATTATCTTGCATTATAATAATGTGCTTAACCAATCATTACAACAATCTGTTAAATTACAACTTGAATTTATAAATATTTTCTTACAATATTAAGTGTGAATAATCGGAGAGTTCATGACTGAAAGGTATATAGTTGCAGTTGATCTTGGCGGGACAAAAATATTATCTGCCTTAATTGATTCAAAAAATGAAATAATTGCACGGTTAAAGATCTCAACGGTAGCGACCAAGGGTGCTGAACACCTTGTGAGCTCAATTGCCGAAAGTGTAAAAAAACTTCTTTCTGAAAATAATCTTGAAGAAGACAGCATAAGGGCTGTCTGCCTCGGGGTACCGGGGACAGTAAATCCGTATACAGGCCTGATAGGCAATGCACCCAATCTCAATATAAAGGATTTCAATATTAAGGATGCTCTCGCAAAGGAGATAACAATTCCCGTCCTCATCGAAAATGATGTCAATCTCGCTGGACTCGGAATTATGAAATTTGAAATGGGCGCAGATGTTAAGAATATGCTTGTTGTATTCGTCGGGACAGGAATCGGAGGAGCTCTTTTTTTCGATGGGAAACTCTACCGTGGTTCCTCGTTCTTTGCCGGCGAGATCGGGCATATGATTGTTGAACCCAAGGGAGAATTTTCTACTTCCTCTAATCGGGCGACTTTTGAACTCACTGCCAGCAGGACAGCAATTGTAAGAGAAATTAAACGGGGATTGGATAAAGGGAAGAAGAGCGTGCTTAAGGAATATGCTTCACCCAAAAAGCAGCTGAAAAGTAAGACGCTTGCAGATGCTGTAAGGAAGGAGGATCCCCTTGCCAGTAAATACGCCGGAAGAGCGGCATCCGCCATCGGGACTGTACTGGGAAGCATTACAACTCTTCTGAACATAGATACCATAGTTCTTGGCGGCGGAGTTATTGAAGCTATGAGCGATTTTATGCTTCCCAGAATCGAAAAAAGTTTTAAGGAATCCGTTTTAAAAGAACCGGGCGGGTTTGTAAAAATATTCGATACAAAGCTCGGTGACGATGCGGCACTTTACGGAGGCGTGGCTTTAGCTGAAGAATTTTTGCCGTAGCTCATATCGATAATCTGAGCTACAGATTTAAATTTTTTTCTATCTCTTCGATTTTATTTGTTAATTCGGTCCATTTGGTGTATTCAGACTCGAGTGTTAGCTTTATTTTTTCATAACCGAGATTTTTTTCTTTTGCGAGTTTTGAATTACTGAATATTTTAGGATCGGCCAGTTCCTGCTCGATAATAATTTTCTCGGATTCAAGCCTGGTAATATTTTTTTCGCATTTAGTCAGATCTGCCTTCAAATCTTTTGTTAGAATGAATTTCTGCTGACGGAATTCGGCTTCCGATCTCTTCTGATCCCGGCGGGTATTTTTCTGCTCGGAAATTCTGCTTTCCGCCAGAACCTGATCGTCCTCTTTTTTCTTCCGGAGATAATAGTTGATCCCTCCCGGAATTACCTTCACATGCCGGTCCCTGATTTCTAAAACTTTGTTTGTTACCGATTCGAGGAAATCAATATCATGCGAGACAATGATCAGCGTGCCTGAGAATTCCATGAGTGCGTGCTTTAAAATTTCCTTTGAGGAAAAATCCAGATGATTTGTCGGCTCATCGAGTATGATAAGATTACTTTTTGTAAGAAGAAGACGGGCAAGCGCAACCCGGCTCTTTTCTCCGCCCGATAAAACTCTAATTTTTTTGAATACGTCATCGCCTGAAAAAAGAAATGAACCTAGTATAGACCTCAGCTGACCGGCGCTTAAATCATTATTTATTTCTTCGAGAGAATCTATCAGATCATCCTCAGGATTAAGGGCATCAGCGACTTCCTGTTCGTAATATGATACAAGTGTATTGTGCCCATAGACTATTTCACCGGATGAAGGACTTAATTTTCCGCCGATAATTTTTGCAAGCGTGGTTTTCCCCGCGCCGTTCGGGCCAACGATCGCGATTTTATCTCCGCGTTCAATCAGAAAATCGACATTTGCCAGAACACTTAATTCGCCGTATGATTTGGATATTTTTTTCAATTCGACCGGCACGATTCCGCTCCGCGGCGGTTCGGGGAATCTCAATTCAATTTTTTTCTCCTCCTCGGCAATCGAAACGGTATCAAGTTTTTCAAGCTGTTTTATTCTGCTCTGCACCTGTTTTGCTTTGGTGGATTTATACCGGAATCTTTCGATGAATTTTTCCGTTTCCCTGATCTTTTTCTCCTGCGTTTTCTGCTGTGCACGCAATTGAATATCCCGTTCATCCTTAAATTTAAGATAGGCGCTGTAGTTTCCGGGGAAAAAACCGATCTGTCTGTCAAAAACTTCGAGCGTTTTTGTCGTAATGCTGTTTATAAAATGCCTGTCGTGCGAAACTATTATAAGTGATCCTTTGAAGCTGTAAAGAAAATCTTCAAGCCAAGTAAGCGTGTCAAGGTCTAAATGATTTGTAGGTTCATCCAGCAGTATGAGGTCATTTTCAGCAAGTAATATCTGAGCGAGCTGAATGCGCATCTGCCAGCCGCCTGAAAATTCCGCGGTGCTTCTGGTGAAATCTTTTTTTCTGAATCCAAGTCCTTCGAGTACCTTTTCGATTCTTGAATCGGCCGAATAAAAATCGATCTCCTCCTTTTTATGATGGATCTCTCCTAGTTCCTCAAGGAGTTCCTCTCTGTCTTCATCCGAAAGGGAGGGGGCATTCAGTCCGTCAAGAATTTCCATTTCGCGTTCATCAAGAGATTTAAGATTTGGAAGTGAAGATTTTACTTCGGCAAAAAGAGTCTGCCCTTTGGAGCTAATAAGGTCCTGCTGAAGATACCCGATGCGTATTCCTTTCTGTATCCGGATTTCACCGGATTCAGCTTTCTCGATACCGCAGAGAAGTTTTAGCAGAGTTGATTTTCCGGTCCCGTTTGATCCAACCAGGGCAATCTTATCGTGCTTTCCGATTCTCAGGTTAACGTTTTCAAAAAGATTCTCGCCCGTAAATTGAATGGAAAGATTTTTTATCTCAATCATTATTTCTTTGATACCCGGGTTGGATTTTCACAAAATCTGTTCATCACTTTTTAATAACCGCTATTTTTGAAGTCTTTACATTATTAGCTTCCTCATCGTAGGCAACTATAATGTAAATTCCTGTTGATACATAATTGCCGGAAAAATCTTTGCCGTCCCAGAATGCGATTTTGCCTCCGGGAGATTTAAAATCCCTGATAAGATTTCCGTTTATGCTGAAAATTCTGATACTGCTGTTTTTAATGAGGCCGTCTATTGTTACCTTTGCGGCATCTGCGCCCAAAACAAACGGATTGGGGTAAACAGAGATCTCGCTGAAACTCTGCGGCGGCTGTATCGAGGAGGTTTGAAGCGAGGCCAATCCGAAATCCGTTCCTATATATACAATACCGTTTTTGGGATCAAACGTGATGCTTTTTATATCATCACTTGGCAAAGGACTGTTTTTTGTATTGTATTGATTTATTAGTACGATTCCATCTGAAGACAAAACGAATACTCCCTGCTGAGTCCCGATCCATTTCTGATCCAGCGGATCTATTGCAATGCACGTAATATTCTGATTCCTGAGAGCGATACCCAGATTGCTTGTAACTTTGGGTTTTGACGGATCAAGTATTACGTTAAGACCGACATTTGTTCCGATCCAAAGATATCCACGCTGATCAACTGCAAGCGCGTTTATTAAATCGCTTAAAAGATTATTCGATGTGTTTAGGAATCCCTGAGTGTCGTCAGTGAGGTTATCCATCGTATTACTTTCATTAAAATAATATAATCCGAATCTTCCTTTGATTGCGACAGTAAACCACTTTGTGTCAAACTGATCTATAACGAGTTTATCCAGATTATCATTCTCCGTAAGTGACGGATTGGAAAATGAAAAGTTCACCCATGGTTTATTCTTTTGTAAAACACTCAGCGGCTTTCTTGAAGCTGATTGTGCATTCAGAATCCATAAATTTCCTTTTGAATCGGTTTTCGCATCCGGAACGGCAATAAAATTAACATCGTTCGGGATTCCTATTAAAGTTGAGTTGGATGCGTTATAAACCTGAAAATTATTATTCTTAAAGACTGTAACTCCGCCTCCCCAGTTGCTTAGATAGACTGCGCTATCCGGTGCCGCAAAGACATTATAGAAATCATTCGACGGAAGTATGGGGTATGATGCTTTATTAAATTGCGTCCAGTTGTTTCCGTCAAATTTGAAAAATCCCTTTCCCGCCAAATTTTTACCGGTTGCCACCCACAAATTTCCGGCAGGGTCGATTGAAAGATTAACAAACAGATTTCCTGCAGGACCGTTGGGGAAGAGATAACGTGACCGGCTGTTCTTGAACTCAAGCAGTCCCTGTGCGGTGGAGATATAAACTGTCTGGTCCGCGGCAACGCTCAGGGAACTAAAAGAAGTATTGGCATTTGTCAAAAGAGTTGTAACTTGTCCGTTGCTGTAACGGAAAAGCTGACTTGTACTAATGGCATAAAGCGACGTGCCCGTTACTTTCATATCAAGAATTTTAATTCCCGGAAGTGTGAACGGCTGCCATGAATTGTTGCTGAATTTATAAATTCCATCCGATGTGGACAGCAGGAGCTGTCCGCTAAATTCAACCAAATTGTTTGCAGATTGCGCTGAGTTTGGAGGTAAAAATGAGCTCAGTGTAAATGTGTTCCATGATTCGGGGGCTGAGAGATTTGTTGCTCCGGATTTCTGAATGGCAACTCCGTATTCAGTTAATGCATAAATGGATGACAATTTAAATGAATTTATAACTCTTGATTCCGCCGGAAAACTGCCGAGCTTCAAAAATGAATCGATAAATGTGAACGATTTCGCGTTGATAATCGATAGTCCGAAATCATAGGATACAAATACAGAATCACCCTTAACAAAAATATTATTGATCTGTTTTAAAGTTTTATTGGATTGAGCTATGTCCTCAATTTTAAAAAGAGAATTATCGGCCGGATTGAAGATGTTTATGTATCCCTCTCTTGAGCCGAGCCAGACTTTGTTATAATTATCCACGGCTATGGCGGTGAGCGCCTGACTGTTCAATCCATTAGCCTTGGTTATAGTCGAGTAGGAGCTGTCGGAAAAATTCAATTTAAATGCTGCGCCTTCTGTAGCGGCCCAGATTCCGGTAGTAGTAATAACGGTGCTGTTAATTTTTTTCATATCGGAAAAAATCTTCCATTCACCAATAGATTGGGCTCGAACGGAAATAAGTAGGGCAAAAAGAACCAGGCAGATTCTTACTGATCGCATGAATTCCTCACGAAAGTTTATTAGTAATATTAAAGACGCTCTGCAAATTTAGTGCTTTCAGATTGAACAAAAAGTATAAAAATTTATCATGCGTCTCTGATCTGGTGAGATAAATTATGAATTGTGTTAATGTATCATATTTTTCATTGCTTCAAACTGGCTCTGACCGAGAACAAATTTACCCAGATTTTCTTCATCCAGTTTTTTCCCGCCATGGTAATCAGACCCGCCCGATTCAAGCAGGCAATACTGGTTCACGATTCCGCGGTAGAACTGAACCTGATTTTCGCTGTGAGAGGGATGTACACATTCTATACCGTCAATGCCAGCTTTAATAAGATTCAAAAGCAAATTCTCTTTCATAAATCCCGGATGCGCAATAAATGACAAACCGCCGGCATCACTAATGAGTTTTAAAGCGCTTTGCGGTGATACATGAATCTTCCTTTCGAATGCCGGTCCGTAATCACCTATGTATTTTTCAAATGCCTCATTATAATTTTTAATCAGTCCCAGCTCTATCATTGCATATGCTATATGGGGCCTGCCGATGGCGCAATTCTGTGCATGCGCTACCACATCGTCCATGGTAATTTTCAAACCGAGATTTCTTAATTTCTGAACTATCCTTTTAGCGCGGTGCATTCTCTCATCCCTGAAGAAACTGAGGTATTTTAAAAGTTCTTCATTTTCAATATCAATAAAATACGCTAGAAGGTGAATCTCTTTATCATCCAGATCAGTACTGATCTCCATTCCTGTTATAATTTCAATACCCAGATCCCTGGCGCATTCCGTTGCATCCTTAATACCATTAATGCTGTCATGATCGGTAAGACTCAAAATATTGATTCCCCTATTATGCGCTTTTTGAACCACTTGAGCAGGAGTAAACATTCCGTCGGAATAATTTGTATGTGTATGAAGATCAATTTTTAAAGGCATATCAGATGAACATTCCCTTGAATTTTTCGTAATCGAGAATTTTCAATTTTGATCCCTCTAACTCTACTAAACCTTTTTTTGCGAATGAATGTAAAGTTCGCGAAATAGTTTCACGGGAAGTCCCGGCCATGTTAGCCAGGTCCTGCTGAAGGGGTAGTTTTTCGATCTCAACCTTTCCCTGTTTGATCTTTCCGATTTCATCTGCTAATTGAAGTATAACGGTAGCAACCTTGCCTTCGGCATCTTTCAACGAAAGTGCTTTAATCTTTATATCCGCTGCGCGAAGGCGTTTTGTTAATTCCTGCAGAAGTATGATAGATATCTCCGGATGGTCACGAAGAAGATTCATAAAATCGTTCCGCTGAAGCAGAAATAGTTCAGTATCTTCAATCGCCACTACGTTGGCCGATCGGGCAAAGCCGTCAAGTATTGCCATTTCTCCGAAGAAATCACTGTCGGTAAGTATGGTCAGAATTACCTCCCGTCCGTCGCCGCTTGTTCTTGCTACTTTCACTTTTCCGGTTATGATTACAAATAGGGCGGTGCCTGATTCCTCTTCCATCAGAATCACGTCATTCTTTTTATAAGACCTTCGCGAACCAATCATCTCAATCTTTTCCAGTGTCTCTGGCTGAAGGTCGGAAAAAATCGGTACGAATGATAAAAATTCGGTCATTGCCATTGTCTTCCTCATCCGATGTTAGGGCACAGTTTGATAAAAGATTTTATACTTTCATACCAAGATAATTTTTTAGGATCAAATCAACAATCTTTAATTGGAAATAAAAATTAATACACTTCGTTAAATTGAAAATTCTCGACCGTTTGTCTATATTTGTAAGCGAATTCTAAACATTTATGCGATAAAGGAGCACTAAGATGGCAGTTAAAATTGGTATTAATGGTTTTGGCAGGATAGGAAGACAAATCATCAGCGTTTTGTCCGACAGGAACCTTTTAGGGAAAGAAGTTGATATTGTTGCAGTCGTAGACATAAGCACGGATGCTAAATATTTTGCTTATCAGCTAAAGTACGATTCGGTTCACGGTAAATTTAAAGGAACAGTTGGAAGTGAAAAAAGTTCTCCTTCCGTTGAAGCTGATGACGTTCTGGTTGTAAATGGGGATAAGATTAAATGTATAATGGCTCAGAAAGATCCCTCACAGTTGCCTTGGAAGGAATTGGGTGTTGATATTGTAATTGAATCAACAGGCCTGTTCACAGACTCCGAGAAGGCAAAAGGTCATATTGCGGCGGGTGCAAAGAAAGTATTAATTTCTGCGCCTGGTAAAGGAGATGTTAAAACTTTGGTAATGGGCGTTAATGATAATGAATATGATGCCTCAAAGCACAGCATTGTATCCAACGCATCATGTACCACCAACTGTTTGGCACCCGTTGTTTATGTTTTATTGAAAGAGGGAATAGGCGTTGAATCCGGTCTGATGACCACAATCCATTCTTATACGGCTACTCAAAAAACAGTTGACGGCCCTTCGAAGAAAGACTGGAGAGGAGGACGGGCGGCAGCGATCAATATTATTCCATCAAGTACCGGCGCGGCAAAAGCCGTGGGCGAGGTACTTCCTCAAACCAAAGGCAAATTGACTGGAATGTCCTTCAGAGTTCCAACGGCAAATGTCTCCGTAGTTGATCTCACATTCCGTGCGGAAAAAGATACTTCGATTGAGGAAATTGATGCGCTAATGAAGAAGGCATCTGAAACATATCTTAAGGGAATTCTCGGTTACTGCAACGAAGAGGTTGTATCTACAGACTTTATTCATGATGAGAGATCATCCATTTATGATTCTCTTGCCACGGTGGGAAATAATCTAAAAGGCGAAAAAAGATTCTTTAAAATTGTTTCCTGGTACGATAACGAATGGGGTTACTCCTGCCGTGTTGCAGATCTGCTGTTGAAAATGGCAAAATGATTTAAATAGTATTCTGGCCAAGACGCAAACCACAACTTTTGGCTGCGTCTTTTTTTTAGGAATTTGTATTTGTTCCGGAGGAATCAAATGAAAAAAATGAGTATTGATAAAATTAGTCTCAACGGAAAACGCGTTCTGGTTCGGGTAGATTTCAATGTTCCGCTTGATGAAAATTTGAATATTACAGATGATATCAGAATTACATCAGCGCTTCCGACCATTAAAAAAATTATTGGAGACGGCGGCCGCTGCATTCTGATGAGCCATCTCGGAAGACCGAAAGGCGGTCCGAATCCAAAATACAGTTTAAAACCCGTAGCCGTCCGTCTTGGACAGCTTCTGGATATGGATGTTAAATTTGCAGTTGACTGCATCGGGGATCAGGTAAAAACAATAGTGCAGTCGATGAACGACGGTGAAGTTCTTCTTCTGGAAAATTTAAGATTCCACCCTGAAGAAGAGAAAAATGTTCCCGAATTCGCTGAACAGCTTGCTGAACTCGGAGATGTTTATGTCAATGATGCTTTCGGTTCTGCTCATCGCGCTCATGCATCTACCGAAGGCATTACTAAATTTATCAAAGTTTGCGTCTCAGGGTATTTAATGCAAAAGGAACTGGACTATCTGGGCGAAGCTGTTGCCAATCCCGTAAGACCATTTACAGCTATTCTGGGCGGCTCGAAAATCTCCGGTAAGATTGATGTTATTGAAAATCTTCTGCCGAAAGTTGACAATCTTTTAATCGGCGGGGGAATGGCATATACTTTCTATAAAGCCATGGGTTATGAGATAGGAACATCACTTCTTGAAGAGGAAAAAGTAGAACTGGCTAAGAAGATGCTGGAAAAATTTAAAACTTCAAGAGCAAAAGTAATTCTTCCAAAAGATAATGTAATAGCATCTGAATTTAAAAATGAATCCCCGTCATCAGTTGTGAGTTCTGATAAAATACCTGCAGATAAAATGGGTCTTGATATAGGCCCGGAAACAATCAAAGAGTTCAAAAGTGTTATACTGTCGAGTAAAACCGTGATATGGAACGGACCCATGGGAGTTTTCGAGTTTGATAATTTCGCGGCGGGTACCGACACAATTGCCGGGGCGCTTGCTGAAGTTACGTCCAACGGCGCGATCACAATTATCGGCGGAGGCGATTCGGCCGCTGCCATTAAAAAAGCCGGTTTGGATGACAAAGTCTCGCATGTTTCAACGGGCGGCGGTGCTTCGCTTGAATTCCTGGAGGGGAAAATTCTTCCGGGCGTTGAAGCCTTGAATGATGATAAATAGTCAATGTTTAAATTTACACAATAGGAGCAGAATCTGTCCCGCTCCTATTTTATTATCTTTTCAACATATTTGTGTATGTTCGTGTAACGGAAATTTTAGCTTATTCAATTACTAGGAAATGTAAATGGGAATAGATTCAAGAGATTATTATCGTCCTTCCGGAATGGGAGGATTTTCATTTTTTCCCCCGATGATTAAATATTTATTGTTCGCCAATGGTATTGTGTTTTTCATTCAATTGCTTGCGCCAATGATTATTTATCCCGGTCTTATTTACGGGCAGGCTGTTACTTTTGATTATATACTGACAAAATACTTTGCATTAAATTCTTTTGCAGGCGATTTTCCATTCTACCCTTGGCAGCTGATCACATATCAGTTCATGCATGGTGATTTTTCGCATATACTTTTCAATATGTTCTTCCTCTGGATGTTCGGAATGGAAATCGAAAACTCAATGGGTTCAAGAAAATTTATTATTTTCTATCTCGTTGGTGGAATCGGCGCAGGACTTTTCCAATTAATACTTTCTCCTATGATTTCAGTTGGCGGCGGATCCACAGTGGGCGCATCCGGAGCCATTTGGGCTGTTATGGTGGCTTACGCCATGTTCTTTCCGGACCGTTATATTCTGTTCTGGTTCTTAATTCCGATTAAAGCCAAGTACCTTATATTCTTTTTCTTTCTATTTGAATTCTTTGCCATCGGAGACGCGAGTTTAATTGCGCACCTGGCGCATGTTGGAGGAGCAGTAACCGGCTTTGCTTTTATTCTTTTCGATCGCAGAAATCAATTCAGCGGTAGGAATTTCTTCGGCTCGCATAAAAAACATAACAATAGTTTTTCTGCAGGCGGTTTTCAGGACAGGTTCATGAAAAATCCTTTCAAGCAGAAAGATGTTGAAGAAGCAAAATTTTATGATATAAATGATTCCGGCAACGTAGACGATACATACAATCAGGATGAGATTGACAGAATCCTTGATAAGATAAGCAAGAGCGGATATCAAAATTTATCAGAACGGGAAAAGAAGATTCTCTTTGAAGCCAGTAAAAGGAAATAGCCAGATAATATTAGCGGTTCTGCTTCTTCTATTAGGGGGATGCTCAAAGGAGAAAGTGCCCGAAGATTTGCTCGTTAAAATCTATGTTGAAAGCATAATAATAAACGAGACCTATGGTTCACAAGCTGACTCTGTAAAAGTACATAAACAATTGGTATTTACCACGTACGGGATTGATGAAAAGTCCTTTAAAGAGGAGATGGCAAAAATATCGGCTGATAAAGAATCGTGGGAAAATTTTTTTAAAAAAGCTAATGATTATCTGGACGACCTGAAAAAAAGCAACACTATTAATTAACCCTTCTTTTTGCAACCGCAATCCGGAGTTTTGCGTAACTGATTTTGCTCTCGAATTCTTCCCTGAGCAGTTTTAAATCTGTGATACCCTCACTGATCTTTTTGTAGATCCTTTTTAATTCATTCTTCTCAAACAGAAAATCAATTTCCAGATCGGGCTGCATTTCCAGTAAGGTCTCAATCTGCGTGGAAATAATTGACTCCGGCAATTTGAGAAGGGAGGACATGTCTGAGAGCGAATATCTTTTCTGAACCAATCCGTGGACCGATAAAATATTGGCCGGCATTTTTTTCTCTTTCAGAGCGGTTGAAATTTTTCTGGAACTGGAAAATGTTTTTAGAATACTTAAAAATTCATCTCCGAGTTTATTGTACATTCTCTGGTTCACACCCTTTACATCAAGCAGTTCCGTACGGGTAACCGGCTTAGCGCGTACAATTTCCCTTAATACTTCATCCGGACAGATAAGCCTCTGCTGCTGTACAAATTTTTCCGAGGCTTCTTTTCTCGCCTGTCGCAAAAGATTAAACAGTTCCAGGTCTTCCTCATATCCCTTATTATCGTTAAATGCGGGAACATCAGTATCGGGCTCAATAAAATTATCTATTCCATGAGCCGAGAGAGAATATGTCTCCTTGGAATAAAGGAGCATTTCGCTTCTTACCAGAGCGTTAAGAGTATTTTCAAAGTCTTCCTTTTTAAAATGCCGGCAGGAATTAAATGTTGATATTTTTTTAAGAGAAGGGAGATCCGCTTTACCTGTAAGTATCTGAATGAGTGTTTTCTTTTTTACCGGACTTTTTAGTTCATGAATTGTCTTCAGGATTATTTCTTCAAGATATTCAAGTGTAACTTTGGCTGTGTAGATTTTTCCGGTACAGACATCGCATTTGCCGCATTTGTAGGAGGATTCACGCTGGCCAAAATATTCCAGGATATACTTAAAGCGGCATTCTTCAGCGAACGCGTAATTGATCATTTTCACGAGCTTTTCCTTTGAATGCTCGGTGAGTTTTTTCATTCTGGCCAGTTTAAGTTGAAGCAGATTAGCTTCAACCCGGGCGGCGGTAAGCTTCACGGCAGGAAAATGAGAAGGATGTTCATATGTAAAAATTCCCGATCTGCTGATCGTATTGAGCAGTTCTATAACAGATTCAGCATTTGTTTCAAGCAGCTCGGATAGCTTTTCAATATTAATTTGAACCTTCGACTTAAAAATTGTACTGCCGTAATCGCGGGCAAGCAGAAGAATAAGATCTTTCAGTTCCGCGTCTGTAAAACTTTTTGCGAAACGGTTCAGTCTGTTCGGTTCCAGAAGGAATTGCCCGAAATGTTTATTCTCAAAATCCGATCTTCTGCGTAAATATTCTGATTCCTCCAGAATTTTAATGGCGGAATTGAGAATTCCCTGATTAACATTTTTAGTGCGCAGCAGTGAAATAAAATTTGTGTCTATAGGAATTTCCTTTTCAGAAACATTTCCCAGAGCAACCTTTCCATAATCGCATATCAGCTTGTATACATCCTCTATTTGTTTTCTGGAGGGAGCCGAACTGTTAATAAAATATTCCTGAATTAATCTGTCCCTCTCATCGTACAAAAGATAAATAGACGCTTCATTTCCGTCACGCCCGGCGCGTCCGATTTCCTGATAATAATTTTCAATAGTCCCCGGGATATTAAAATGAAATATTGAACGGATATCGCTCTTATCAATGCCCATCCCGAATGCATTGGTAGCGGCAATTAACTTGACCCTGCCGGATACAAAATCATCCTGAATAAGTCTCCGCATTTCCGGATTTAATCCGGCGTGATAGTATGCGCAGTCAATTCTTTTATTCCTCAGAAACTCAGAAACTTCTTCCGCAGATTTTCTGGTAGCTGTATAAATAATGGCCGGTTTATCGTTGCCTTTGAGTATTTCAGCAATTTTATCCTTTTTGTTCGGAGTGTGGAGCACATTAAGATGAAAATTATCTCTTTCAAAACCCCGTACAAAAATTTTTGGATCCTTAAGACCGAGTTGTTCAATAATATCTTTTCTGACATCCTCCGTTGCAGTTGCGGTAAAAGAGGATATGTTCTCAATCTCAAGAAAATCTGCAAACTCTTTTATTTTTCTGTAGCTCGGCCTGAAATTATGACCCCATTCACTTATGCAATGCACTTCGTCAATAAAAAGATTGACCGGCTTCAACGATTTTAATCTCTCTGCAAATGGCCTGTTTGTGATTTTTTCTGGCGAGAGATATAAAATTTTTAATGATCCGCCGGCAAGATTCTGAAATACTTTATCGGCCTCCCGGGGATCTAATGAACTGTTAATAAATGCGGCGACTTTCTCTATTTTATTTATCGAATCCACCTGGTCTTTCATTAAAGCTATTAAAGGAGAAATTACAATTGAGAAACCGGGCGACATCAGGGCGGGAATCTGGTAACAGAGTGATTTACCGCCCCCGGTCGGAAGTATGGTCAGCACACTTTCTCCACGAAGAATGTGCGAGATTATCTCTTCCTGGGCAGGGCGGAATTCTGTATAACCGAAAAATTTTTCCAGAATTATTTTTGAATTCATTAATATTAGTTTTTGTTTGACTTCTTAACTTAAGCAATTAATATGAAGCCAAAATAAAAATAGTTAATTAAATATGCTTGAAATCAGCCGCGCGGTAAAAGAACTGATAATATAAACACCTTTTAAAATTAGAATCTGCACGCATCTTATTTCCGTGGGAACTCAACTTTTCTGGCTAATGGGATTTTCTTAATGTTTTATAGAGACATTCGAATTTTGCAGGGACCGTTCTCATTGTTCTCATCGTCAATTCGATTTTATTGGTTATAAATTCTGTTCCTCGATTTTATTCCGGAAAGGGCTCTTAATACGCCGGTTTGGATGTATTCTCATTGTTGATTCTTTCATTTCTATAATTGATAAATAGAAGGTTAATTTTACTTGATCCACAGCTATTCAGGCCATTTTTACTGGTATAAATATTGCCCTTAAAAAGTTTCTATTTTTGTTTTTATCTATCTTTACGGACGAAATTTATAACTTTTAATAGATTGGAAGAACTGAAGTATGGCAGAAGAAAAATTAAAACTGGAAGATTTGCTCAGCGGCGTGCAGAAAGTAGAAGAACTCGAAAGGATCGATTATGTTGCGATTATTGGAGGCGGAATCATGGGGCAGGGTATTGCCCAGACAATTGCAAATGCCGGACTGGATGTGCTTCTGGTTGAGAGAGACGAAGAGCAGATTGAACGGGCGAAGGAAAATCTTAAAATCTCAATGGAAAGAGAAATAGCGCGCTGGGCTTTTACTCAAAGTGAAATGAAATCAGTTTTCAGCAGAATCAGATGGACAACCGATAACAGTGAAATACCGGAATGCGACCTTATCATTGAGGCAGTTGATGAAAATTATGATCTTAAAAAGAAAATATTCAGAGAGCTGGATAAGATAGCCAGACCTGAAACAATTTTTATATCCAACACATCAACCCTGAGTTTAACCAAAATTGCTGAAGTCACTCAGCGGCGCGATAAAATTATAGGAATGCATTTTCTTAATCCGGTGCCTAAAGTTCCTCTCGTGGAGTTGATTCGTGCATTGGATACGTCAGATAAAACTATCGGGATAATCAAAAAATTCGCCGCACGCATCGGCAAAACGGCTGTTGAGGTTTACGAATATCCCGGATTTGTTACAACCAGGGCAATTGTGCCCCTGCTTAATGAGGCCTTCCATATACTTTTGGAGGGTGTCGCGAGTGCAAAAGATATAGATACCGCAATGAGACTCGGTTATAACTTTAATACCGGTCCTCTTGAAATGGCAGACGCGATGGGTCTGGATGAGGTTCTCGCATGGATGGAAACATTATGGAGCACTTTGGGGGAACCCCGGTACAGGCCGTGCCCCATTCTCAGAAAACTGGTTCGTGAGAGAAAACTGGGAAAGAAAACCGGAGAGGGATTCTTTAAATATGATGCCGACGGTAAAATAATAAATTAAAATTTTGAGGAAGAAATGAAAGTTCTGGTTCTTAATTGCGGCAGTTCGTCAATAAAATATCAGTTTATTGATACAACTCTGCAGATTGCATTGGCTAAAGGAATGGTCGAACGTATAGGAATGTCGAGCGCGGTATTAACTCATCAGCCCTATGATAAGGAAAAAATTAAAATTGTCGGTGAAATTCTGGATCACACGATTGCTATTGAATATGTCATTGCAGTGTTGCTTTCACCGAATCATGGTGTTATAAAAGATAAAAAAGAAATTGACGCGGTGGGGCATCGTGTTGTACACGGCGGTGAAACATTCTCCGGTTCGGTTTTAATTACTGATCAGGTTATGAAAGCCCTTAAAGATAATATTGAACTTGCGCCCCTTCATAATCCGCCGAACATTAAAGGTATTCAAGCCTCTAAAAGCCATTTGCCCTCAACACCCCAGGTCGGCGTATTTGATACTTCATTTCACATCAAGATGCCTCCTCATGCTTATCTCTACGGGATTCCGTACGAACTTTATAAAAAATATAAAATAAGACGATACGGATTTCACGGAACATCGCACCGCTACGTCTCAGAACGTGCCGCTAAAATTCTTGGTAAACCTATTGAGGATCTGAGGATAATTACTGCCCATTTGGGCAACGGCTGTTCGATGGCTGCTGTTAAAGGAGGGCATTCAGTGGATACAACCATGGGTTTCACTCCGCTTGAAGGATTGATAATGGGTACAAGAAGCGGAGATATGGATCCGTCCGTTATCCTTTATATTATGGCAAAGGAGGGCTTATCCCTGTCGGAGGCAAATACATTGATGAATAAACACAGCGGACTCATAGGAATCAGCGGAGAAAGCAGCGATATGCGGGAGATCGAAGAGGCCGTCGGGGAAGGAAACAAAAAAGCAAAATATGCGTTTGATGTTTTTACTTACCGGATTAAAAAATATGTCGGTGCATACTCAGCGGCGATGGGAGGACTTGATGCACTTGTCTTCACAGGCGGTATAGGTGAAAATTCAATTATGGTGCGTAATAATGTGTGCGCCGATATGGATTTTCTCGGAATCAAATTAGATGATTCGGCTAATAACAATGTTCAGGGCGAGACTTTAATTTCAGCGTCTGATTCGAAAGTCAAAATCCTTAGGATCCCTACAAATGAGGAACTAGTGATTGCGCTTGATACTGAGGAGATAGTGAGGGGTCAGCTCGAACCAAAATCCGCCGCAGTGTGAATTAATATTACTGAAGAAAAGCTTTTCCCGCCGGTGTTAGGCCGGCATTTTCATTTTAAAAATACTTTCTCGGAAATTCTTAAATTGCAGCGGTTAATAAAAAAAGGAAATTCAATTGGATCTTCAGCTAAAAGGTAAAACGGTTTTAGTAACTGCTTCAAGCAGCGGGATCGGTAGAGCCACAGCCGAATTGTTCATAAAAGAAGGCGCAAAAGTTGCCATATGCTCGCATAACAGAGAGAATCTGCTGGCCGCATCACGCGAAATAAAGGACAGGTACAATATCGAACCGCTCTGGAATGTATGCGACATTAATAAAGCGCAGGACATTGAGGATACAGTCAATGTAGTTCACCATAATTTGGGTGAAATTGATATTCTCGTCAATAATTGCGGCGGTCCTTTACCCGGATTTTTTGAAGATCTGTACGATAATAACTGGGAGGACGCTTTTTATCAGGTTTTGATGAGTGCTATTCGATTTAGCAGGTTTGTACTGCCGGGTATGAAAATAAAAAACTGGGGTAGGATTATTAATATCACATCACTTTCGGTAAAGCAGCCGGCTGATAATCTTATACTTTCAAATTCTTTGCGAAGCGCAGTTACAGGATTCGCAAAAACATTGAGTAACCATGTAGGCAAATATAATATAACCGTGAATAATGTTGCTCCCGGTTATACGCTCACCGGACGGCTGAAGGAATTGGCAGAGCTTAGAGCCATGCGTGCAAATGTTACTCCTGAGAAAATGCTGGAAGAGATGGCCGGTGATGTTCCGCTTAAACGTCTCGCTAAGCCTCATGAAGTTGCGTCCCTTATTGTTTATCTCGCTTCTGAACAGGCGGGATATATAAATGGCCAGACAATTGCCGTGGATGGGGGAGTGATTAAGGCAACTTACTAAGAGACACAATGAAAAAAGAAATAGAATTAGTAATTCCTCCTCAGTTTCTGAATGATTATGCTTATCACAAAAAACTCGCCGCGCATAAATTAAATGTTAATGAACTGGAAATATCTGCCGTCCGTATTATAAGAAGATCTGTAGATGCGCGGAGCAGGAATCCGGTTTTTAGAGCGAAAGCAATTGTTTACATTAATGAAAAGCCGGAAGATTTTTTTTCACCGGTTAAAATTTTGCCCGTTGAGAGTGATAAAAAAGTTCTTATAGTGGGAATGGGCCCTGCCGGGATGTTTGCAGCTTTGAAACTTTTAGAGCTCGGAATCAAACCAATCATTTTTGAGAGAGGAAAGGATGTAAGGGCACGCAGAAAAGACCTGAAGGCAATTCAGCAGTCCGGAGAAGTGAATCCCGATTCCAATTACTGTTTTGGTGAAGGAGGCGCCGGCACTTACAGCGATGGTAAACTTTATACACGTTCCACAAAGCGCGGCGATGTGAATAGAATCCTGAATATTCTCGTCCAGCACGGATCTCCGCAAGAAATTATGATTGATGCGCACCCTCATATAGGTTCCAATATATTGCCTCAGGTAGTTCAGGAAATACGTAAAACAATTTTGGATTGCGGCGGTGAAATTCATTTTGAGTCAAGAGTAACGGATTTTATAATTAAAGGTAAAAAAATAACGGGATTGGTTGTAAACGGTGAAAAAGAATTTGAAGGCGATTCTGTTATTCTTGCCACCGGTCACTCGGCGCGTGATATCTATTATCTTCTGGATAAGCATAAAATAAAAATTGAAGCAAAACCATTTGCTATGGGTGTAAGAATTGAACATCCTCAGAAATTAATTGATGAAATTCAGTACCATTCCAACGAGCGAAATCCGAATCTGCCCGCTTCAAGCTACAGTCTAACATGTCAGGTTGATGACCGCGGAGTATATTCTTTCTGTATGTGTCCGGGAGGAATTATAATTCCCGCATCGACAGAACCCGGAGAATTGGTGCTCAACGGAATGAGCGTATCTCGACGTGATTCTCAATTTGCAAATTCCGGATTGGTGGTCAGCGTTGATGAAAAAGACTGGAACAATTATAACTCTCATGGAGTATTTGCGGGTCTTGAATTTCAAAAGGAAGTTGAGAAATCGGCTTTTGAAGCCGGAGGAAAAACACAGCGCGCGCCAGCGCAAAGGATAACCGATTTTGTAAATAAGAAAATCTCCTCCTCACTTCCTAAATCATCATACATACCGGGAACAATTAGTTCACCTATCCATGAAATTCTGCCGAAAAAAATTTCCGGGGGATTAAGAAGCAGTCTTCTCATATTCGAAAAAAAAATGAGGGGTTATTTAACCGAGGAAGCGCAGATACTGGCCGCGGAAACAAGAACAAGTTCGCCTGTCAGAATTCCCCGCGATAATGAATCATTAATGCATATTGAAATTGAAGGGTTGTTTCCGTGCGGTGAAGGTGCCGGCTATGCCGGCGGGATTATATCTGCCGCGATTGACGGCGAAAGATCGGCTGAGGCGATTAGAAAATTTCTAAATCTTCGTTGAAAATCCTATCTGCTCAATTAAGGACCGGGCTTTTTCGGCATCGCTTTCGCTTTCGCTTTTAAAGTGAGTCGAAATGTATCACGGAATACAAGCAAGGTCACCGATAAGGATTCTGCGCGAAATTGTAGTGCCTCTTAGTTAAAAGATAATACTTGACACATAATTAAATTATCCTTACCATAACTCAGCGAAATAAGATTTATAGGGGGGTACCTATGGTTTTCCTTCCTTTTCCCATCAGTAAATATTTCAAAATTTTCCCAATAATTACACTTTCTCTTTTCTTATCCGGTTCTTCTATTTATTCTCAAATAAAGATTAAAGAGAAGGTGGTAATAAATCCGGAACTGAAAAAAAATATTTCCCAACTTAAAAAAATTAGCAACCCCGAACCATTAAATCTATGGGTTCAAGTGTCAGGACAATCCAGTTGGAGTGCGGTTCTGGAAGGTCCATGTGGTACCGGTGTTTCAGCTGAAGGTCTCGGAGGAAAGGTTAAATATTTATCCATTGAAAACCCACCGGTTGGCACATATCGCATAAAACTTACACAATACTTTCCTGACTATGGCGGTATGCCAACTGCTATCGGTTATGTCGCTGGATACACTGGCTTTTCAAGTGATTCTGCCTCATTCTCCCATGCAGCTGTTTATCAAGGTACTGATGGGAGCGAAACTACCGAATTATCTTTTAATTTGAATTATTTGAATGATTTTGAAATTGAAGCCTTGGGAGGATATGGTTCATCATGCGGTGAAACAAACTCAATAGTAAGAGTTAAGAGATTGGAAGAGGTTGCGGATTGCAGTAAAATTATTCTGTTGAACTCGGAGCCAGTTATGATGATGAGTTTTACTATTCAAAGTCAGACTGAAGACCTTGTTTTTCGTGATGTTCGTGCTGATACGTCTCTTGGCAGGAGTGTAACAATACCGGCCGGTCAAGGTAACTTTGTTGGACTTATGCTGAAGCAATCTTTTAGGGGTATACCTGAAACAGCAACCGTAATTGCAGAAATCAATGGAGTAGTAAGAGCTACGAATGTATTTGTTGATACTTATCCGCCTTATGATCCTGCAATTTATACAACTGAAAATGATGTCGCGGTAGTTTATGGGACAAGTAAAAAAAACACAATCGTACTTGATTATGATATCTGCTCTGAAACGGAACCGCCTGAATCAACAAAATTCAATTTAGAAATAGTAGAGGGCAATCAATTCGGTCATCTTAAAGACCCGGTTACAGGAATTCTTACAAATTCTTTAACTAACCTGAGCAATCAGGGTGGAAAAAGGGAATTTGAATTTATAGCAGACGGTCAGCCACCCGCCATTAATGCTACGGTCGTAATAAAAATAACAGGCACCGACGTAAGATTAGGGCCATGTTATGTGACATATTTTATAAAGCCGAATAAAATACAGGTGACCTTTGAACCTTCAAATATTTCTGCGGGCGATACCGCAAATGTGGTGCTT
>PGYS01000055.1 GCA_002839795.1 Ignavibacteriae bacterium HGW-Ignavibacteriae-3
TCTTTTATCAACATACTCGATAAAAGATTCCTTAGTACTTATTAATAATTTAGAAGCTGATTTCCCAAAAAATAGATAATTCCAATCAATAAAATCAGAAGCAGTAATATCATTGTTGGTGAGTAGAAGTAGATTTATAAGCAAAATAAATTCATTATATCCCCGGACTTTTTTTGTTCGCAATAGCTCTAAAGCAGTGGGAAAATCTAAAGATAAAAGACTATAATCAATTAGTCCATCTAATTGATACTTCGCTTTATAATCATTTATTGAGATTATTTCATCATGGACTATTTCCTCAAATAAATGAAATGCATTTTTAGTCTCAACGTACGGACTAAATAGACTACTGACACGCATCATTATAGGATCATTTTCATAAGACAATAGTGATATGTTACCACTATATTTTTCATAATCCATTAAATAATCAATCGTTCTTTCCAGGGTTTTTGAATTTGTATTCGGATAGCGAGTAATTATGGAAACTAGTTTGTCAATTTCTTCTTTAGAAGTCTTTGTAATGTTTTTAATGAATGCATTCTCTGCACCATGTTTTTTATTAATAAGTTGACTAATACCAGGATATTTCTTCAAAAGTATATTTGTAAAATCAGTTGTAGTTGAACATTTGTAATGACTTATTATTGAAATAACCAAAGAATCGAATATTTGATTAGATATTGAATTTATAAAATATTCTAGCTGATTGTACCTTGATGTACTTAATGAAATCAATATATTTTCTGTGAAATCAATAAATTTATTATAATCTTGTTCTGCAAAAAGTATACGCATGATGAAAGTATTTTCAGCCCCGTCTACATTCTTATGCTTTGCCCATTTACTAAATTCAATAGATGCTTTTTCATATTCACCAAAATGCAGGTAAAACCTGGCGAGACTATAAGGATTTAGTGATTTTACAAAATATTTCTGAGCTTTTTCGAAGTCTTCAAAATAAAACAGCAGATCACAATATTCTGGTAATATTTTATCAGGTATAGGCCTAAGTTTTTCATACTCAAGAAGATGTTGATATCCACCAACGATGTCGTGGCTATGTATTGATTCTTTTACTTTTCGAAGAATCTCAATTGTTTTTGTATTTTGAGGATGCACCATGATAATTATTTAATATTCTTTTTGCTTTCTAATTCAAGACCAAGCCAAGTAGATATTTGGACAACGGCCAATATAAACAACTCATTGTGAGATTTTGCAATGTTTGGATTAATATTCACAATCATTTTTGAATGGTTTAAAATTTTACACCAATTAACAATTTCCGGCTCATCCCAAGAATAATTGTGTAATTGATGAGCATATTTATTTCGGATTTTTCTAATTGTGTGCAGATCCTCATAGATTATTTTATTTATTATCCCCAGACAAAAAGCAAGGTTAATTCTTGAACCAAATGATGAAAGTGGCCTGTCAAAATTATTTTCTGAACCAACTAAATCTAATGCGACAGATCTGTTTTTTGAAAAAGATGCTAATATTAATTGCCTAAGCTGTTCATCAAGAAATGCTCCAGCAATTACTACTGCTGCTCTTGGAGATTCACCCTGTAAATATTCAAAGAAACCGTTCATATCATTTAAGGAAGTGTCTTTCTTCTTTGTCATAATATATTTCAAAATATATTTTTGTTTTTAAGTCATAATTGCTTTCTTGAATGGGTACTCACAATGCATGAAATATAATATACTTTATTCTTAATAAATATAAACACAGAAAACATTTTTAACTTTTTAACTTCACCATGTCGGTATCAATGTCCATGTGATAAATAATATTAACTATTACTTCAACTAATTACACATTTAATTCAACTTCCCTTTCCAATACAAAGACATAACATCCTTTAATGATTCAAGCCAGAATGGAAAATTTTTTAAGAAATTTTTGTGAAGTTGTCTAGTCATATAAAAAGTTGTGCGTCGTTGGATGTCCCATCTTTAAGACGGTCACGTCGTACACACATCTCCCCCACACCATATTTTAAGCAGTATTGTTGCAAACCTTGACACTCCCCCAAATTAAACCCAGTGATGCCATTTTTGGAGGAGTCGCCGGTAACCGGAGAGCCGGCTCGCACAAATCTTCTGGAATTTATTTGGACTTCACAAAAACAGCAACACATAATTTTTTACAACAAATAAAATAAATTGAATCAACAAATATATTTCAATTGCTCCGGGTTTATTTTGGAGATGGCAAGATAAGTGAAGTGTTATTGAATAATAAATATCATCAATCAAATAAAACCTGACCATCATAAGATACTGGTTCATCGCAAGATAATATAAAATCATTTGCAACGACTTCAACTACCCCCTTTCATTGATTCGATAGCAGCTTCAATGTGTTCGTGGAATTCAACAGCACTCATTTTATTATGTCTTGCATCATATGTATCTGGATTTGCATTATAAAGAGAACTTTTAGCAAAAATTACAACAGAACCTGATAAAAGTCGGGTGACCAATCTAACATAATTTGGAAATGGTTTCGAATCTCCATTTTCATCATATCCATAATAGCGATCATCCCAAACTGATCTATTAACATATTCTAAAGGAGATATCTCAGTAAGTTCTTCCTTCACAGAGAATAATGAATCATATACTCCGGTCGGTTTTAATGTGTTAGTTTCTAATCTGAAATAAGCCCATCCATATTCATCACTACCAAATGAATTGAAAGTCAATGTTGCTGGTTTAACTACATAGACTCTTTCCCCGAAAACCAATTCAATACAGCCTTCTTCATGTGACAGTTGACAGCCGGTAAGATCAAGGCCTCCAAAATGAGGAAGAAACAAATGATTCATATTATGCATAGACCCGATCCTCTGTAAGATATAAATAATATCATTCTTGTCAGTCCACACTTGCGTTTCGGGAATGTTATCTGAAAATAGTTTTTGTAGGAATGATTTCCACTGTTTCTTGTTCTCTGTAATAAATTGATTCTCTGGGGTATTAGAAACATAACTCATAACGACCTCCTTAAATTATAATGTATAAAATATTTTAATGCCGGTATCCTTTTTAATATTAACATACTTATAAACTTCATATTGCATTTTCAATTTTACTACTTTATGACAATTGCATCGCAGTAGGAACGCATTAGAAGCTCCAGGTTAAATTAGAGTATTAATTGTTAATATAATTACAGGGCAAATTAATCTCCACGTCTCTATGTTGATTACTAATTAGTATCAATCTAGTAATGAAGTTATAACAAAACGTGAAAAAATGAAAAAGTTGCGAATAATATTTTGAACCTGTTTTTCACAACTGAACATCAACGATGACATTCATATAATCAATGATTAGTATTTATGCGAAAAAAAAAATTTTTTAATACTAAAAGATTTTATTCATAAACAAAATATAAATATATAATGGAGCAAAATGTTTTTTCGTTTTTTCTCACTATTACGCAGATAAGCGCCATGAACAATAAAAAGTGTGAAATAATTGACAATTATAGTTTTTTGCATTTTTCACATTAACTAAATTATAGTTGAGCCCACAATGATTGTGGGCTCAACTTATTATAAAGTTATACTTTTTTCTTAAGTGTCAGTTTTCTAATATGGCCAGTTATTATTGCTTTTTGGAATTTTTCTTCTTCGGAATATTCTTGAAATGTAATGTATTTTGATCTTCTTCGATTTGCCGATTCTTCCACTAATTTCCATTTCTTAAGAATTGCATACGCCCGAAGCCACTTGGTAAGTGTGTTTTGCTTAATATCTTCATATGGACTAGCACACTCAACATTATAGTTTAGAAGCAATTCTTTAATTTCATACCTAACGCCTACTTCAAAATATTCTGCGAAATAGTAGAAATCTTGACAAGTGGCTTTAATGAATTTTTTAATTGCCAAATTTTTCTTTTCATAACTTAATAAACCGAACTTAAGATGATATTGAATAAAAGATAACATCAGATTGTCAAATTTATTCCACTCCGTTTCATCCCAACCGTCAAATAGCCGGTGGCCAAATTCGTCCTCAGGAGTAAAGTCGGTACGGTAATGTCTAAAGAATTCATGCTCTGAAAGACGTCCATCATAAGAAGTACCCTTCCCGCCCATTGCAAAGTTGGAAGTGAGCAAGAACTTTATATTTTTATTCACGAATGGAGTCTGATATTTTTTTTCAATCGTTACGCCTTCTGTAATGACCGAAAACATAGTTTTAAACTCAAAATCCGCATTCAAATCTTCAAGTCTTACAAATTCTGTATCAGCATTCAGGGCTTGAAACGTAAATTGCTTCACTTCTTTCAGATTTGCGCCATCGATATATTTAGTATTCGGTTTGAAATGCTCCATAGCTTGCCCGCAAATCGATTTTCCGACACGACCGTTCGGTTCTTTGTCGTCAGTACCTAATTCTTCATCTAAAAGTACAACTGCCCTTCTCAATGCAGGATTGTAATAACTGTGACACAAATAGCCAAATGCGGATGTTAACGCATTGTACCAATCTTCCCGATTATTAGTAACATTGTGCAGGAAGGTATTGAATTCACATTCTAAATAATCTTCTTTGTTCGGTAGAAAAGTCAAGTTCCTCGCAATCATTTTGCTATTCCATATCGGGCGCTTTAGGTTGGAATATGGCTGCAAGGGCGAAATAACATCTTTTGTGATTTCGACAAAGCCATTTAAGAAATAAATATAACATTTTTCAGCAGTATCGATATTCAGCGGTTCATTAAAATCTTTAATAAATTCAAAACTACCTACATCGAATATTTTTTTGTAATTGTCTATTATAAAATTTTTCGCTTTAGGGTTAGAGACAAGATTTAAAATATATTTCTTAATTCGACTAATAGGAATTGGCCTAATCAAATTGTCTTCAATTTGGATAATCAAGTTGCTTTCCCCTACCCAGTAGTTGTAATAATTTTTCGCTTCAAGAAATTGCTGAAAATCATAAGGATAAAATTTATACGTTTTACCTTTTTCGCTGTAAGAAAGAAAGCCGGAAGCTTCTTCAAAATATCGATCGTACAAACCATGGATGGTCTTTTCAAGTTCCTCTTCGTCAAAAGGGGGTTCATTTAAGAGGTTCCATGCTTTTAATAGGCTGCAAGCAAAGTTCTCATCAATTCCGCTATTGATAAGAGCGCCACAGATTTTAATAAGTGCAGTATTCCTGTTTCCTTCTCTCACTCCTTCCAGTAAATGGAGTATTTCTTGTCTGCCCGACGTTTTTATCTCTCTAGCGAGTTCTTCTTTTCCCGCCAATAATTCTATCCCGATTTTTAAAGGTTGCGAGCCCAAATTTAGATACAATCCGGGATCATAGGACAAGGTACAGCATCTAGAGGCATCACAAGTATTGTCCGGGGCTATCTCATATCGGTTTTTCATAATCCGAATGTAATGTTTGTAAAAAGCGGAATAGAATTGGTAATCCGTAATTCTTTCTTCTAATTTATATATAACTTTAAGACCTGTACCTGAAGGAGAAATAAAGCATGCAAATACTTCTTCATCTTTTTGAATTTCTATTCTTTTTACTTCCAGATTTGCAATATGGTCATAGTCGAAGAGCAAGAATTGTGTCGAAAGAAAATTTTTATTTGCTCTTGTATTTTCTTTAAATATACCCAGATTGAAATATGGCAAATCTTTTTTCCTAACATTAATCTCAGCTTTGATCTCACTTTGATGTTTTTCATCAATAACGTTTTGCAATTCCTCCTTTAATTTTCGAATTTTAACAATTGCTTCTAGTTCTTTTTCTTCAGGATGTTGAATTTTGTAGAAGATGTCATTTAAATCAACTACTGTAAATTGAGTTGATGTTAAACCGTCTGCACAATAAGAAACTTCAGTTACTAATTTTAAAGTTCCTTCTTCGATGTTACTGTTTTTTTCGGTCATTTCTGACTCCTTAGTTAGTTGGGGGTAGTACAATGTGTAATAAAAAAAATTCAAAAGAAAATCTTTTTAATTATCGAGCCTCACACATCTCCAGACAACATCATGCAGCCTTCAATGTTCATGTGAAAAAAAAATATTTTATTTAATTTAAGTATGAGATAGATATTTAGATAAAAACACAGGATCATGAGACCATGATTTTTTTGAATTACTAATTATTGCTAAGGATATGTATAATTAAAACCCTTAGATATTTGCAGTTACTAGATTGATTAATCAAGGACTTTTATTGCATCAACTAAATTTTGGTTGGACAGGTGGGAATATTTCGAAGTGGTTGTTACGTTTGAGTGCCCCAAAAGTTTTTGGACTGAATAGATGGATACTTTGCTACTTACTAATAAACTTGCAAATGAATGCCGAAGCGAATGGAAATGCAATTTATCAGACAACTTTGCTTTTCGGACTGCATCCCTAAAACAAGTACAAACTTGATACCCTTCAATTGGGGTGTGACCTTTAAATGAAAATATATAGTCACTACAATTGTCCCCTGCTTTTAATTTCATCTTTTCGAATATCGTCCTTACTACTCCACTCATCGGTACTACTCTTTCCTTTTTCGTTTTTGTCGTAAATAAATTTGTGTTAGTAACTTTTATAAAATTATGTTCAAAGTTTATGCACTCCCAAGTTAGATTACATATTTCGCCTCGTCTTAATCCTGTATAAAATGCAATTGAATATATATCTCTCAAAAGTTCATTTGGTTCTTCTTCAAGTATTAATTCAAATTGCGTCTTGTCGATGTATGCTGGTTGCGTTTCAGGAATTTTTGGCATCCTAATATTATTAAACGGACTTGAAGAAATTAAATTCCATTCTACTGCCCGATTAAACGCACTTTTAAGATGTGAATATTTTTGCTGAGCCGAATATTTTGCGGTTTGATATTTTGTGAATAGGAATTTTTCTAACTGTTTCTGAGAAATTTCATTTAGGTAAATTGATTTATTATCTAAAAAATCGAATAGTTCCTTGAAAGATTGTTTTGAATGTCGGTAACTTGATGAAGTATGTGTCATGGAAATACTTTGTAAATATTGTTCTTTAAATTCATTCAATGTAATTGGATTTTTCTTTTGTGGAGCATTTTTAAGATTTGCGTCGAACTGCAATAAAAACTTCATTGCCTCAACTTTTAATTTTGTATGAGTTGAGATTCGTGTTTTTTTCTTATCTGCTTTTCTGTAATACAAATAATAAATGCCTGTTTTGGGTAATTTCGATAAATACATTTTTCCCTTCCTATCAATTGATTAATGTTGATTTCGTGGAGCTGATTATGATTTTGATTCTGATGTAAGGATCAACGAGATAGGATTGATTCCTAATCGCTTGAAGTATATATATTAAAAAAGCCCTAAAAACTTGCATTTTCAGGGCTTTCGGTAAACAATGAAATTTCTTTCGATGATTGTAAATCAGCGTAAACTCAACGATATTTTCTGTCGATTCGCTCAAAATTCTTTTTTCTTTTATATAAAGATGCTTTAAATGACGAAATGTTGCCTGCGGAATTTATTTTTCCCCGATTAAAAAAGGGCATTATTTTGCCGGAATTGATGGAAATCGGCCCGCTTTGAAAATAATTAATTTAATCTACCGATGACAATACTGAATTCTGGATTTGGTACAGTTCAGGAAGGTTTTCCGTTTTAACCGGAATTGCCGAAAGTTCATAATACTTCTTCCCCGTTTTAAACACCGCTACGCGTATCGTCCTCTTTGAGCCATCAATATATTCGTACGCGCCGAATTGTTTATTATTGATCTCAAAAACCTCCTGATTGAAAAATTTCTGAAATGCTTTTCCGTATTTAGCAATTCTGAAAGACTTGCTCAAATTTATGAGTCCGTTAATTTCATCATTGCCTATTTCTTTAACTGTGGCCGAATCAAGATTAAGCTGAACAAAATTTAACGTAGCGGAATAATCGTCCTTTATTAGCCACAGATCTATCAGATTATTTTCATTGTCCTCTGCCGCGAACCATCCCTTAGGGACTTTTGCGCTGAGTTGCAATGACTTTGCTTTTGAAATTTCGTTTGTAAATGTATAATCGGATTCATACTTGGATGCCATTCCGGATGAACAGAAATTCAGGGATAAAGACAATATTAAGATTAAAAAATAGAACACGAATGATCGTTGATTGGACGGATTTAAACGAATCGATTCAATATTATTCCGCAAGATTTTATTCATTCTCATTCCATTCATAAATTATCTTAATCCTAATGTGGGTAGAAAAATACGAAAAGATTTGAAGAATAAATGTAGAGCCGATTGGTCAATCGGCTCTAAAACTATGGAGATGCACCGTGGCGCGTCTTTACAATTCAAGTAAAATTCATTTCTCGTCTTCGCTCGAAATGACCCGTAAATTTATAAAATAATTACATTCCATCCCGCTGATGCTTCGGCTGCTCAAGAGTGAGTATGAGAGATATTCTATGTGAATCCGGTAAGCGTTCAGTTTCCGATTGACTGAATCTCGCGAAGGAATAATCAATCTGCAGTTTAGGCAAAAATATTCCGGCACCTACGGTGAATTGCTTTACGTCATTATACCCGACGCGGACTGCAAAGACATTTTTAAATTTATATTCGAATCCGGCATGCGCATCAAAACTTACCGGTCCAACCGCAAAGGTCGAAGCAGATTTTCTGTTTTCAAAACGGATGTCTAAATCAACGGCTGGCATAATTGAACCGCCGAAAAATTGCATAACATAGGCCGCTCCGACTTTAGCAGTCGGAGTTATTAATTCATTTCTTCCCGTACTCCATGCGACCAATGTTGTAGTAACATCCTGAATATTAGCGCCGAGGAATAAGTTATTAAAAGGAGTATAAACCGCGCCCAGATCAAAACCGATTCCCGTTGCTCCGTATTCCGCAAGATCTCTCCGAATAATTTTAACATTAGCACCCCAGTAAAAATTTTCTGTCTGGCGTTTTGCGAATGTTAAATAAATAGCCCAATCCGAATTGCTGAATTCCGAAATTTTTGTGTAGTCCAGCCGATCGCCCCTGTTCAGGTCAAGAATTCCATCGCCGTTTGCATCGTAAAGCGCATTGCGGGTATCGGGAATTCCGTCAATACTTGAGCGTGTTACGCTTAATCCGAAGCTCATATCCGTTCCGTAAGGAATCGCGACTGCGGCATAATTGTAATTTACCAGACTTCCGAAATGTTCTTCATGCATCAGGGCTATTTGAGGATAATTAATTCGGGCAAGCCCTGCGGGATTCCAGTAGCCTGAAGTTACATCATTAACTATTGAAACCTGCGCGCCTCCCATTGCGAGGGCACGGCCGCCTACGCCGATTGCTAAAAATTCTCCGGCATATTTTCCGATTACCGTCTGGGAATAGACCGAGGTGACTGAAAATAGGAGAAAGGAAAAAACAAAAGCTGTCCGTTTCATACATCTTCCTGCTGAATTATTGACTGTAGAAATAACTATGCCTTCTCCTTTCGTTGATGCAATAATAGATTTTATACTTTTACGATGCAATAGCATTTATTATCACTTTTTCTCAGTCTGTTTTGCAACCGCATTAATAGCCGCGTTTATTGCTTCCTGATCGCCTAAATAATAATGTTTGATGGGTTTCAGGTCTTTATCCAGCTCATATATAAGCGGGACCCCCGTAGGAATATTTAATTCTGTAATCTCCGCTTCAGAAATATTATCAAGATATTTTACCAGAGCCCTAAGGCTGTTTCCGTGAGCAGCGATTATTACCCGTTTTCCGCTTTTAATTGTCGGAGCGATTGTATCATGCCAGTATGGTAAAAATCTGTCAACCGTCAATTTAAGACTCTCCGTAAGAGGGATGTCCTTTTTCTCGAGATCCGAGTAACGCGGATCTTTTCCCGGATAGCGGTCGTCCGATTCTTCCAACGACGGAGGCGGAACGTCGTAACTTCTTCTCCAGATTTTAACTTTTTCATTACCGTATTTTTCTGCGGTTTCAGCTTTGTTCAAACCCTGGAGCGCTCCGTAATGCCTTTCATTCAATCTCCATGACTTAATTACTGGAATCCACAATAAATCCAATCCTTCCAATGCCAGATTTAATGTACGGATCGCTCTTTTCAATACAGACGTAAATGCAATATCAAAAACGTATCCTTCTTTTTTCAGGACAATACCCGCCTGCCTTGCCTCTTCGAATCCCTTTTCGGAAAGATCGACATCAGTCCAGCCGGTAAAAAGATTTAATTTGTTCCACTCGCTTTCTCCGTGTCTCAACAGAACCACTTTGTACATTTTAGATTCCCATTTTTTGTTAATAATTTCTCAGCAAATATAACAAATTTTGAAAAGAGGATTGTTTCATTTAATAAACCCTTCCATTATCTTTGCATTAGGAAGGAAGGCAATGGACAGATTGATCTACAACTATTTCAGCGACGATGATTTTCTCCGAATCTCGGGTAAAATCAAAGAGATGGAAAAGAATACATCGGGTGAAATCCGCATTTCAATAAAAGAGAAAAAGAATTTCTCGGAACGTAAAATAGATATGCGCGCCCTCGCCGAAATGGAATTTCATAAATTGAATATGCATAATACAAGGGACAAAACGGGTATTCTATTATTCCTTCTTCTAGGCGAGAAAAAATTTTATATACTCGCAGACAGCGGCATCGATCAGAAAGTCGGCCAGTCAGTTTGGGATAATGTCCGGGATGAAATTCAGAATCACTTCCAGAACGGAAAATTCGGAGACGGATTAATCTGGGGTATTGAAAGAGTGGGAGAAATTCTAAGCGCGCATTTTCCAATCAAATCTGATGATACCAACGAACTATCCAACGAAATTGTGTTAGGATAAAAATAATCCTAACAAGCTTCATCCGGGAATTTTTTAACGCATTTCTCTGTTAACCTGATATGAGACGAAAAGACTTCATAAAGAAAAGTTTATTAGCCGCCGGGGCAACTCTGTTAGCTCCTCTATTCATTAAATCCGATTCCAACGCATATCCTTCGATTAAGCTGAATTACAAACCGGATTTGTCCGAATGGAGTAACGAAGATTTAACAATGGCATGGATTGGACATTCTACGGTTCTTATTAATTTTTACGGCAAATGGATATTAACGGACCCCGTTCTCTTCGAACGGATCGGATTATATTTTTTCGGGGGAAGTATTGGTCCCGGCCGACTGACGCCTCCCGCTCTTGAGATTCACGAATTCCCCCGGCCGGATATCATACTTCTTTCGCACGCGCATATGGATCATATGGATTACCCAACTCTCCGCGCATTCGCAAAAAAATATCCCAATCAGATTGATGTGATTACAGCTTATTTAACGAAAGACGTTATCGATGAACTTCCCTGGAAATCTCTAAGTGTGATGGACTGGAATGATGAATTAGTTTTACAGGATGTCAGATTCAGGGCAAATGAGGTAAAACACTTCGGGTGGCGCTTTCCATGGGAAAAAGACCGCTCACGCGGATATTATAAAGACGGACGGAGTTATAATTCCTATCTGATTGAATATAAGAACAAAAAAGTTCTGTTCGGCGGGGATACGTCAATGACTGATAAACTCAAAACACTTAAAAGTGAAAATATAGATGTGGCTATTATGCCTGTGGGAGCTTATAATCCGTGGATACATAACCACTGCAATCCCGAGCAGGCGCTTCAAATGGCCGACGAAATAAACGCGAAATATTTTATTCCGATCCACACAAAAACATTCACTCAAAGCAAAGAACCATTCAATGAGGCGATCGACTGGATGAAAAAATCCGCTCCGAATTATAATCTCAAGATAGGTCTTGATGAAATCGGACAGACATTTGTTCTTTCATAAATCCGCTCATCCTATATTTTAACCTTCTGCAGAAAAAACTTCTTTCGACCGTAATCGAATAATTAATGGACCATTCAAATCATTTAAATGATCTTCATCCTGAAATAAAATTGAATGGGGAATTAATAACCTCTATTTTCGAGTAGTTGTATAATATCATTTAGGTGAATACAGCATAAAATGCAAAATTCAGGCTACATATTTGATATAAAGAAATATTCAGTTAACGATGGGCCGGGAATCAGAACAACCGTTTTTCTGAAAGGATGTCCTCTCACCTGCTGGTGGTGCCATAATCCTGAAAGCCGGGGCACTGAGCCCGAGAAAGTAGATAACTGCTCCTTCCGGTGGAATCTCTCTCATGATCCTGCTCAGCGCAATATAATCGGTTCCAAGGTTGCCGTTAGCGAGGTGATGAAGGAGATAGAAAAAGATATTCCATTTTATGAAGAATCCAAAGGCGGTGTAACATTTTCCGGCGGCGAACCGATGCTCCAGATCGATTTTCTCTATGAACTTTTGAGTTCCTGCAAAAAAAATGATATCAGTACGGCAATTGATACTACCGGCTATGCCTCTCCTGCAGACTTCGAAAAGATTTATGACATTACGGATATATTTTTGTACGATCTCAAATTAATGGACGAGAAGCTTCATTATGAATATTGCGGGGTCTCAAATAAATTGATCCATGATAATCTAAGAGAATTGTCTTCACGCGACACTAAAATTATACTGCGTTTACCAATCATTCCGACTATTACCGACTCTGAAGAAAATATTTCCCGGACAATAGAATTCATTTCTTCGCTTAATAATATCCGCGAGATCGATCTGCTTCCATTTCACTCTACGGCAAAATCAAAATATGAGCGAATGAAGATCATGAATAAAGTAATTGAATTAATTCCGCCCGATAAAAAATATATAAACGAAATAAAAAATAAATTTTCAGAACTTGGCATTCCGATAAAAATCGGAGGATAGAATGAACGAAAGAATAAAAAAACTCAGGCAGCAGTCACTTGATGCTGTGCCCACTCTCTCTCACGAAAGAGCTCAGTTATTAACGGATTTTTACAAATCGGGTGAAGCGCAAAAACATTCAATCCCGGTTGCACGTGCTTTGTCATTTAAATATATTTTAGAAAATAAAACTCTCTGTGTAAATGAAGGAGAACTTTTTGTCGGTGAAAAGGGCCCGGAGCCGAAAGCAACTCCAACCTACCCGGAACTATGCATTCATTCAGAGCAGGATATAGATATTCTTCACAACCGTTCTAAAGTCTGGTTTAGAAGCAGTGAAGAAACAAGGGATGTTATTCTGAAGGAGGTTGCTCCTTTCTGGAAGGGAAAGAGCATCAGGGAAAAAATTCTTGAAGAGGTTGATGAACAATGGCTCGATTCCTACAAAGCCGGAGTTTTTACTGAATTCATGGAACAGCGCGCACCGGGACATACAGTCGGCGATGACAAAATTTTCAGAAAGGGAATGCTCGATTTCAAAAAAGAGATTCAGGAATCGATTGCTAAATTAGATTTTTATAACGATACCGAAGCGTTCGCAAAGAGAGAAGAACTCAGGGCAATGGAAATATCAGCCGATGCGCTGATTACGTTCGCTAAACGCTATTCGATATTGTTGTATGAACTGGCAAAAAAAGAAAAGGACAAGCGGCGCAAAAATGAATTAGAGACGCTGGCCGGCATCTGCGAACGGGTGCCTGCCAACGCGCCGCGCACTTTCTGGGAAGCTCTGCAGTATTACTGGTTCGTTCACTTAGGCGTAACAACGGAACTTAATACATGGGATTCATTTAATCCCGGCAGACTGGATCAGCATCTGCAGCCATTTTACAAACGTGATGTCGAAAGCGGATTATTAACCGAAGACCAGGCCCGCCAATTACTTCAATCATTCTGGGTAAAATTTAACAACCAGCCGGCGCCTCCAAAGGTTGGAGTTACTGCTCAGGAAAGCAATACTTATACAGATTTTTGTCT
Source organism: Ignavibacteriae bacterium HGW-Ignavibacteriae-3 (assembly GCA_002839795.1). Taxonomy (GTDB): domain Bacteria; phylum Bacteroidota; class Ignavibacteria; order Ignavibacteriales; family Melioribacteraceae; genus Fen-1258. The sequence goes on from PGYS01000055.1 coordinate 13,840, forward strand.
GATCAACGTAGGCGGAGTCACAGAAAAAGGAGAAGACGCAACGAACGATATGTCCTACATGATTCTGGATGTTATTGAAGAAATGCGCCTCCTTCAGCCGAGTTCGATGGTCCAGGTAAGCAAAAAAAATCCTGACAGATTATTGAAGCGCGCGCTTAAAATAATTAAGACCGGTTACGGACAGCCGTCAATATTTAATACCGATGCCATAATTCAGGAATTAACAAGGCAGGGAAAATCAATTATAGACGCGAGATGCGGCGGAGCCAGCGGCTGTGTTGAAGCAGGCGCGTTCGGAAAAGAAAGTTATATCCTTACAGGTTATTTCAATATTCCAAAAATTCTTGAAATTACTCTTAATAATGGTGTTGATCCGCGGACCCAGAAAAAAATTGGCATTGATACCGGCAACTCCGAAAAATTCAATTCGTTTGATGAACTTTATGACGCATTCGAAAAACAGCTTAACCACTTTATAGATATAAAGATCAAAGGGAATCTAATAATTGAAAGGATTTATGCAGAATATATGCCGGCTCCGTTTTTATCAATTCTGGTAGATGACTGCATTGAGAAAGGAAAAGATTACAACGCCGGCGGCGCACGATACAACTCATCATATATACAGGGGGTCGGGCTCGGCACTATAACCGATTCGCTTTCTTCAATTAAATTTCACGTCTTTGATAAAAAGAATTTTTCTATGAAAGAGATGATAGAATTACTAAAAAATAATTTTGACGACAATAAAGAAGCACGGGATAAATTTTTATTTGAAACTCCCAAATACGGCAACGATGATGATTATGCTGATGATATAACCCAAAGGGTTTTTGAAAGTTATTTCAAGGCGGTTGACGGAAGACCGAACACAAAGGGCGGTCATTTCAGGATCGATCTGCTTCCAACTACATGTCATGTTTATTTCGGCAGCGTGCTCGGTGCAACACCGGACGGACGCTTTGCGAAAGAACCTGTTAGCGAGGGAATCTCTCCCGTTCAGGGCGCGGATGTTCATGGTCCTACTTCTGTTATAAAATCAGCGTCAAAGATAGATCATTTAAGAACGGGCGGTACTTTACTGAATCAGAAATTCACGCCTAATTTTCTTGAGACCGACGACGGCATAGAAAAAATATTGCAGCTTATACGAACATACTTTAGATTAGACGGTCACCACATGCAATTCAATGTTGTGGATGCCGAAGTGCTCAAGAAAGCACAGAAACATCCGGAAAAATACCGGGATCTTATCGTCAGAGTCGCGGGATATAGTGATTACTTTGTTGATCTTGGCGAAGATTTACAGAATGAAATTATACGCAGGACAGAACATACTGGATATTAAGCCAAGTGTTATTGAATACTAATAGAACACAGATTACACTGATAGGACAGATTAACACAGATAAATTTTAACAAACAGAGAAGGATATATCATGTTCAACTCAAAAGTCTACATTCAACGCAGAAAAGAATTAAAAAAGAAAATCGGCAGCGGATTAATTCTTTTTCTCGGCAATAATGAAGCACCCATGAATTATACCGACAACACGTACAGTTTCCGACAGGACAGCACATTTCTTTACTATTTCGGAATAGACCGGCCGGAACTCGCAGCATTGATTGATATCGACGAGGATAAGGAAACCGTTTACGGAAACGACATTTCAATTGACGATGTGGTCTGGGTCGGTCCTCAGCCGACTGTAAAACAGCGGGCATCAAAATGCGGAGTAAAATTAACTTCTCCTGCTAATGATCTTGAAACAGCTTGCCTGAATGCAATTAAACAGGGAAGGAAAATTCACTTCCTTCCTCAATACCGGTATGATAATATTTTGAAGATACATAAACTGCTGGGAATCGGCTCCAAACATTCAAACGATTACGCCTCAACTAAACTAATCAAAGCTATTGCAGATCAGCGAATGATCAAATCGAAAGAAGAAATTGCCGAGATAGAAAAAGCGATAGATATTTCTTACGAGATGCAGACGGCTGCAATGCGTTTTGCAAAACCCGGAATGTTAGAGCGCGACGTTATGGGTTTTATAGCAGGGCTTTCTATGTCATTGGGAAGCGGACTCTCATTTCCTATTATTTTTTCACGTCACGGTGAAACACTTCATAATCATTCATACGGGAATAAGCTTAAAGCCGGCGATCTTGTAGTTAATGACTCCGGCGCTGAAACCGAAATGCATTATGCGAGCGATATAACCAGGACTTTTCCCGTGAGCGGAAAATTTTCCCCGCGACAAAAAGATATTTATGAAATAGTTCTGATCTCCCAGCTGACTGCGATTGCAGAGACAAAACCAAAAATTCCTTTCAAATCCGTTCATCTTAAGAGCGCCGAAGTAATCGCGGAGGGTTTAAAAGCACTCGGCTTGATGAAAGGTAATATTAAAAATGCAGTTGAGGCCGGAGCGCATGCTTTATTCTTCCCCCATGGCCTCGGTCATCTGATGGGGCTTGATGTTCACGACATGGAAAATTTCGGAGAGAATAATTTCGGCTATGACAATAAATTAAAAAGAAGCACGCAATTCGGATTGAAATATCTGCGCTATGCAAAACCACTTGTTCCCGGGGTAGTTTTAACTGTAGAGCCTGGCATTTATTTTATTCCGAAATTAATGGACAAATGGCGCAGCGAGAAGAAGTTTACGGAGTTTATTAATTATGATAAAGTTGATGCTTACCGCGGTTTCGGAGGCGTTAGAATTGAAGATGATATTGTCGTTACTAAAAACGGAAGCCGTGTTATCGGAAGACCTATACCTAAAGCCGTTGAAGACGTTGAAGAGATAGCTTCAGACAAAATATGATCAGGGAGTAATTCATTAAAACAGCGAAGAATTTCAAGATTATTAAATAAGGGATTCTTCGCTGTTTCCGGACTCGCTAAACTATTTCCAAAGGTGATTAATGTCTTTCACAAATCATTTTAAAAAAATTGCGGAATGGTCACATCCCGATGATTGGCTGGAAATCGAAACGATTGATGCCCATACCGGCGGAGAACCTTTAAGGATTATTTTAAGCGGCCTGCCGGAAATTAAAGGTGCTACCATCCTGGAAAAACGCCGATACATGAAAGAAAATCTCGATCATTATCGTACTTCTCTTATGTTCGAACCGCGCGGTCATGCGGATATGTACGGATGCATTGTCACTCCCCCTGTTACAAAGGATGCCGACTTCGGGGTTCTGTTTATGCATAACGAGGGATACAGCACTATGTGCGGACACGGGATCATAGCTGTTACAAAAGTTGTGATTGAAACCGGTATGTTTGAAATGATTGCGCCCCTGACAACTATAAAAATTGATTCACCGGCCGGGTTAATAACATCTCACGCCAGAATTAAAAACAACAAAGTTGAATCGGTTTATTTTCATAACGTTCCATCTTTTGTATTGATGCTAAATCAGACTGTTGATGTTCCGCAACTGGGAATAGTAAATTTTGATGTTGCCTACGGAGGGGCTTTCTATGCTTATGTTAAAGCGGATCAGCTCGGACTTACAATGGCTGAGTCTGAATTTGGAAAACTGATTGAAAAGGGAATGCTGATTAAACGCGCCGTGATGGATAATTTTACAATAACTCACCCTTTTGATAAGGATCTAAGTTTTCTTTACGGAACCATATTCTACGGAAGTGCTTTAACTAAAGATGCTGACAGCAGGAATGTCTGCGTATTTGCCGATGGTGAAGTTGATAGAAGCCCGACCGGAACTGGTGTCAGCGCCAGAATGGCTCTTCATTATGCAAAGGGTGAAATCGGAATTAACCAGCCGATGATAATTGAAAGCATCATCGGCTCCAAGTTTACAGGAAGCGTCACTGAATTAACCAAGTTCGGTAAGTACGATGCTGTAATTCCGCAGGTGGAAGGAACCGCTTTTATCACAGGTAAAAATACTTTTTATGTCGATCCGTCAGATGCATTTAAAAATGGGTTTATTTTACGGTAAATTTCTGGCCTAAAGAAGGGACCAATAATTTCGGTACAATCAATTCCATCCATTCAGATATGTAATTTATTCCGAAACTTTTAAGTTAATGTAAAAAATTCCCGGGTTAAGATGTTTCAGAAAATTCTAAGTTTTTATAAGCCGGATCAATCTATCCCGCCCGTAAAGGACAAAACCGGAATTGAAAAAAAGTATCGAAGCTATCGCAGATCAGTATTCTTATCTACTACAATAGGCTACGGAATTTATTACATATGCCGGTTAAGCATCAACGTAATTAAGAAACCAATTATCGATGAGGGTCTTCTAACCGAATCTCAGCTCGGCATAATAGGTTCGGCATTATTTTTTTCTTATGCTGCCGGAAAATTATTTAACGGATTTTTATCGGATCGAGTGAATATCAGGCGATTCATGGCGACAGGTTTATTTGTTTCGGCAATCGTTAATCTGATACTTGGGTTCCAGTCGTTATTCTATGTTTTTGTGATTTTGTGGGGGATTAACGGATGGTTTCAATCAATTGGTTCTACTACATCCGTGGTTGGTTTGGTCAGATGGTTCAGCAAAAAAGAAAGAGGTACATACTATGGCTTCGGAAGCGTAAGTATAAGTCTTGGAGAAGCCCTTACTTTTATTGTGACATCTTTAATTGTCACATTAGCCGGATGGCGGTTCGGCTTTTGGAGCTCAGGAATTGTAGGACTTTGCGGCTCCTTTCTGATTTTACGTTATTTTCATGATAGCCCAAAGAGCATGGGTTTAATGCCCATCGCCGAATATAAAAACGATTATGAAGAAAGCCATTCTGACAACAAGCCTTTTTCTTCACTTCAATTTGGACTGCTTAAAAATCCTTCCCTATGGATTCTGGCACTGGCGAGTTTGTTCATATATGTGGTCCGCTATTCCGTTAACAGCTGGGGGATATTATTTCTCCAGGATCAAAAAAATTATTCCGTCCTGGAGGCGAGCTCGGTTATTTCCATAAGTTCGATATTCGGAATGGTCGGAACCATCTCCTCGGGATTGATTTCCGATAAACTATTTAATGGCAGACGAAATTATCCGGCGCTTATTTTCGGAGTTGTAAATTCAATTTCAATCGCGGCTTTTCTTTTAAACACAGGAAATCATATATGGATAGAAATTGCGAGCATGGTTTTTTTCGGAATTTCAATCGGCGTTCTGGTCTGCTATTTGGGGGGGTTGATGGCTATTGATGTTTCCCCGAAAGAAGTTTCGGGTACAGTTATGGGAATCATTGGAATAGCAAGCTATGTAGGAGCGGGAGTTCAAGATATTTTGAGCGGATATTTGATTGAGCACAGCAAAATTTTTGTTAACGGCATTGCGACATATAATTTTACTTACGCAATTGCTTTTTGGATAGGGTCTTCGATTTTATCATTTTTGCTGGTGCTTTTCGTGTGGAATGCCAAAGTATATAAAAAGGAATAATAATTTTTATTAACTATTAGTTACAATAATTGGGCAACTGCCGCAGCCGCCAGCGGAACATAAAGTAAAATAGACGAAAAATTTTTTATCATTTAAGGGAACAATTATGTTCAAAAAACATCCTGACGGTTTACCCGTTCTTTTCTTTACAGAAATGTGGGAACGGTTCGGCTTTTATATTCTTATGGCAATCCTTGTCCTTTATATGGAACACGAATTCGGCTGGGACGATTCCACCAAGGGAAATTTTTACGGATGGTTCCTTGGTGCTGTATATTTCATCCCTCTGCTCGGCGGCTGGCTTGGCGACCGGATACTCGGGCAGATCAACACAGCTAAACTCGGCTCTTTGTTTATGGCCGTAGGATATATATTTCTTGCCCTCTCGTCCAAAAATAATGTTCCGTTTTTTATGATCGGACTCTTTCTTGTCGCATTCGGAACAGGGATTTTCAAGGTAAATATGTCCGTGCTGGTAGGAAATCTTTACCGCGTAAATCCGGTTCTAAAAGACGCCGGATTTAACATTTATTATATGGGTGTAAATGTCGGAGCTGCTATTGCTCCGTTAGCTGCGACTCTTTTCAGTAGTTACTTCGGGAGTTACAGACTTTCGTTCTGGGCTGCTTCTGTAGGAATGGTAATATCATTCGCAACTTTCACATTCGGGCAAAAGAGATTAGTAGTTACCGATCACAATAAAAAAGACGACGGCACACAATTGCCGGCAGATCGATTGCCCGATATGGATAAAAAAGAATTCAAACAGAGAATTGTCACACTTGTGATTTTATTCGCGATAGTTATTTTTTTCTGGATCGGATTTTATCAGAACGGGTTTGCTCTCACTCTCTTTGCTGAACGATCCACAACAATATTAAGCTGGCTTCGCCCTGAAACATATCAATTCTTTAATCCGTTTTTT
>PGYS01000197.1 GCA_002839795.1 Ignavibacteriae bacterium HGW-Ignavibacteriae-3
CTGGGATCTTGATGAACCAAAAGGAAATCTTCTTTCGGTGGAACTTGCGTCAAAAGGCTTTTACGCAAAATTTATGAAAGTAAATGTTGCCAATTTTAATGAGGTTGAAGAAGCGGTGAAAAAGGTTATAAGTGATTTCGGGAGAATCGATATTCTTGTTAATAATGCAGGAATTCTGAGAGACAGTCAGCTTATAAAAATGACCCCTGAACAGTGGCAGCAGGTAATTGACGTAAATCTCACGGGTGTTTTTAACTGCACTAAAGCTGTTGCGGCGTTCATGATCGAAAAACTCTCTGGAAAAATTATTAATGCTACTTCTGTTGTGGGGCTTTATGGAAATTTCGGACAGACGAATTATGTCGCGACAAAAGCAGGTGTTATCGGAATGACAAAAGTATGGGCCCGTGAACTGGGACGAAAGGGAATTAATGTAAACGCAATAGCACCTGGTTTCATTGCAACGGAAATGGTGGCATCTATGCCGGAGAAAGTCATTACAATGATGAAAGAAAAAACTCCGCTCGGACGGCTCGGTCTGCCGGAGGATATAGCCAATGCGTATTGCTTCCTGGCAAGCGATGAAGCATCGTTTATAAACGGGACTACTCTGAGCGTTGACGGCGGGGTAATTACTTAAATCGGAAGCTGAGATTAAGATCATGAATATGATCAAGAGTAAGATTTTGTAAATAATTTCTGTGAATATAGGAATGAAACAATAAGATGAGAAACGCATACATTAAATCGGCCGGTTCCTATGCGCCGGAACGCGTTGTAACCAATAAATACTTTAATGAATTATTAGGTGAAGATGTAGATACCTGGCTCGTTGAGAATCTGAATATTCGAGAACGCAGATGGTGCAGTGAAAATGAATCAACCAGTTTCTTATGCGTTGAGGCGGCGAATCGTGCATTGGCGAATGCGAATTTGAAAGCGGAAGAACTTGACCTCATAATTATTGCTACAGACACACCGGAGTTTATTTCCCCGTCCACAGCTTCTGTAGTGCAATATAAACTTGGCGCTAAAAAAGCCGGAACTTTTGATATCAATACAGCGTGTGCCGGTTTTGTAACCGGTCTGGATGTTGCGTCAAAATATATCCGTTCTGATGAAAGATACAGGAATATTCTCGTTGTGGGAGCCTACGCAATGAGTAAGTATCTGGATATGAGCGATAAAAAAACCGTAACCCTTTTCGCGGACGGCGCCGGCGCGGTAATTGTCTCGGCAACTGAAAATTCTGACAGAGGATTTCTTGCAAGCAAGCTTTATACTGAGGGACAGTATCATGATTGGATGGGAATATATGCAGGGGGAACATTTAAACCCTTATCTCAGGACGTTATTTCAACTAAAGATCATCTCCTGAAATTTGCTAAAAAATTTCCCAAAGAGATAAATCCGATTACATGGACACGGATGATTAATGATTTAACTGCACAAATTAATGTAACTCCACAGCAGGTCAGCAATTATTTTTTTACACAGCTGAACATAAACAGCATCAACGAAACGCTGGACAATTTGAAAGTCCCCCGCGAAAGAGCCCATACTATAATGGAATATTTCGGATATACCGGTTCGGCATGCATTCCGATGGCACTTGACGATGCAAATAGTAAAGGAAAAATGAAGGAGGGGGATCTAGTTGTCTTTATGGGATCAGGCGGCGGACTCGCTTTTGCAAGCGCAATTTTTAGATGGTAAAAAAATGAGATTTTTATGACCAACTTAGCGTCAAATGAATTAGTCGTAGCAGGATGGATTTTAGTACTCCTCTACTCCGCCGTAATATTATTTTTTGTAGTACGCGGCGCGCGGAAAACGAAGAGCATGAATGATTATGCGGTTGGTAGTTTTACATTTTCACCCATATCCGTCGGACTCGCTCTTGCCGCAGCAATGACTAGTGCCGCAACTTTTATAATTAATCCCGGCTTCATTGCGTTTTATGGATTCAGTGCGGTGATATCTTTCGGTTTTGTCCTTCCGGTGGCATCCTTGATCTCATTGGTCTTCCTGACAAAAGGTTTCCGCAAGCACGGAATGAATGTAAAAGCCCTTACCATGGCACAATGGATGGGTACCCGTTACAATAGTAAAGGGTATGCATTATTCTTTGCATTCCTATCACTTCTGTTAATCACATTTATTGTCCTGATTGCGGTGGGCCTCACAAAGGTGCTTGCTAAAACTCTGAACGTTGCTGAACTGAATATTCTGATTGGTATAGTCGTTTTTATTTTCGGATATATGATGTTCGGCGGCGCCAACTCGATGGTCTACACTAACACCGTGCAGGCAATTATAATGCTCATCGTTGCCTTTATTATGATTGGTTCCGGAGCGGATAATCTGAGCGCAGGTTTCACAGGGCTTTTTGATAAACTAAAATCTATAGATCCGAAACTTGTTCAGACAACAAATGACAGCAGTTTTTTATTCAGAGATTACTTTGAAATCTTCATTACACAGATTATAATCGGCGTTGCTATAGTTTGTCAGCCGCATATCATTACCAAATCACTTCTGCTGAAAACGGATAAAGATGTTAACCGCTATCTTGTTACGGGCATAATAGTTCAATTTGTTTTCTTTTTGGTTGTCCTCACCGGATTGTGGGCAAGAATCACATTCCCGGATTTAATGGCAAATGGTGTTCCGTTAAAACTGGATGGTGTGATCTCTGCCTATGTTGTTAAAAAGTTTTCCTGGTTTGTTGGCCTGATAGTTATCATGGGATTAATTTCGGCAGGTATCTCTACGTTGGAAGGATTAATCCAGTCGGTATCTACAACAGTTACAGCAGATATCATCAAACCGCTGTTCGGCAAATTTATTAAGTCAGGCGAAGACAGCTGGGGAAAAATATATGTAACAATAAATAAGATTGTTATTATCGCAATCGGTCTTGTATCAATCCTTCTTTCGTACGATCAATTGGTCAATCCAAAACTAAGTGTAGGAATATTCGCGCAGAACGGTGTCTATGCATATTTCTCAGCTGCGTTTGTCCCGATACTTTTTGGAATGTTTATAAAAAATATTAGAAAGACGGCTGTGATATTTGCTTCCGCGACCGCGATCATAGTTCACTTCAGTTTTTATTACGGAAAGATAAAAGTTCCTTTTTCGGTTGTTACGGGAGAAAATCCCGGAGTTGCCGCGGCGATGGCAATTATTTCATCTTTAATAGTCGGATCTGTAATTTATCTATTAACGCGAGAGAAAAATGCCGCTTAATTTTCAAATTGACTGGGTAGCAAAATGGGCTAAATATACACCGGAAAGAATGTTCATCCGGGAACATGAAATTGATATGGAGTGGACTTACTCCGATTTCAATAAC
>PGYS01000198.1 GCA_002839795.1 Ignavibacteriae bacterium HGW-Ignavibacteriae-3
ACAATATCCTAAACGGTTTCTGTCATTCATTATGGGAATATTTTCTTTGAACATTTCTGTAATATTATAGCACCGCTTCTCAAGTGAATTTTCCGGAAATTTTTTTACTGCCGGAGGAGGTAAAGTAGTCATGATAAATCCTTCTATGTTTTACTGCCTAAAAATAACTAAGTAAGAATTTACATCCAACTTCATTGGTTGGAATGGAAAATTTTATTGGTTAGATTTGTACTGAAAATTGCTAAAAAAAGTGCTCAATAAACCGATAAATAAAATACTTATCATCAGGCTGAGTTCCCTGGGCGATATACTTCTCACCACCCCAATAATAAGGGCGGTAAAAGAAAAATACCCTTCCGCAAATATAGATTTCACGGTTCGAAATCAGTACAAAGACGCCCTGATTCGCAACCCAAACATTTCGAATTTGATAATTTATGAAAACGGGAATGCCGGACAAATTAAATCCGATTTAAAAACCGCGGGTTATGATCTTATAATCGATCTCCAGAACAACATTAAAAGCCGGAAACTTATAGCGGGATTGAAGGCTGAAGTCAGACGGTTCAACAAACCCTCGTTAAAAAAAATCCTTTTAGTGAAGTTTAAAATAAATCTCCTGAAAAATTTAGTTACAATTCCTGAAAGATATGCTTCTGCGGCAGGAGTAAACATCGATGGAAAAAGTCCTGAATTGATTTTGCATAAAGGGATTAAATCAAATCTGGAAAAGGGGAGTAATTATATCGGATTCTGCCCCGGTTCCAAACACTTCACCAAAAGATGGCCGGCTGAATATTTTATAGATCTTGGAAATAAACTAGTAAAAAAGGGAAGCATAGTTGTTCTTTTTGGCGGGAGGGATGACGCAGAGCTCTGCCAGGCAATTGCGGAAAAAATTCCCGGCTCTATCAATCTGCAGAATGACAATGCCCTGCTTCAGACAGCCTCCGATATGAAAGAATGCAAATTAATTGTTACAAACGATTCGGGTCTGATGCATACTGCATCTGCTGTCGGTATCCCCATTGTCGCAATTTTCGGCTCAACCGTCCGCGAGTTCGGATTTATTCCTTCGGGAACTCAAAATTTAATCTTAGAAAATAATTCATTATCTTGCCGCCCGTGCAGTCACATTGGAAAAGCAATCTGTCCCAAAAAACATTTTAAATGTATGAATGAACTTACTGCCGGGTTTGTTTTAGGACAGATTCAAAAATTTCAAAGAGGTTTATGAAACAAGTCTGGTATCTTCTTTATAATGTATTTATTATTCCAATTTTAAGAACAGTTCTCTTTCTCGGTCAATTTATTAATCCTAAAATCCGTACCGGAATAGAAGGAAGAAAAAAACTTGTAGAAAATTTGATCATTGATCTTGCGGGAATAGACCGGAGCAAAAAAATGATCTGGTTTCACTCCTCCTCAATGGGTGAATTTGAGCAGGCAAAGCCTATTATCGAAAAATTACGCTCCTCAAAAAAAGTAAATATTATAATTACATTTTTTTCTCCATCCGGATATACGAATTCACTTAAGTATCCCCACGCTGACATAATCGCATATTTCCCCTACGATACGCCCGGAACCACGGCGCGTTTTCTTAATCTTGTCCGTCCTAATCTCGCTGTTTTTATGAGATATGATATCTGGCCGAATATGATCTGGCAGCTTGAAAAAAAGAGGATCCCAAGTTTTATTGTTGACGCTACGATGCGATCAAAGACCCCAAGAAAGTGGGTCCTATCGAAGAGCTTTCATAAATCACTCTATTCACATGTTACAAGAATTCTTGCCGTATCAGAAGAGGATGAACTGAATTTTAGAGAATTTGACGTTAAAAGAGAGATTATAAAAGCTGTTGGCGATACAAGATTCGACCGCGTATACCAGAAAAGCATCAACGCTAAAGATAAAAAACTATTTAAAGACGGGTTTTTCAACGGGAAAAAAGTATTTGTTTTGGGAAGTTCGTGGGAGAGTGATCATGAAGTGATGATTCCCGCGCTCTTAAAATTAATGAAATATGATCTGAATGTAATTACAGTCATAGTCCCTCACGAACCAACCATATTGCATCTTGAAGAAATCGAAAATTCCATTGCCGGGAGTTTCAAATCAATTCGTTTTTCCTACCTGAATAATTACAAAGATGAGCGTGTTATTGTTATAGATTCCATCGGAGTACTCCTGACTCTCTATACATATGCTCACGCTGCTTATGTTGGAGGCAGTTTCAAACAGGGAATTCATAATGTGCTTGAACCGGCTGTTTACGGAATACCGGTTCTTTTTGGTCCCAGACATGAAAACAGCCAGGAGGCTATTCAGCTTTATAAAATAGGCGGAGGAATTTGCGTTCGCAATAAAAAGGAAGCATATAGAAAACTCCGGAAAATTTTTAGCGATGATGAATTAAGAAAAAAGCTGGGAAAGATATCCTTTGATTATGTAAGGGAAAATGTAGGAGCAACTTCTCGTATCCTGGCTGAGTTTGATAAATTTATTTAATACTGATCCGGCTAAATCAATCTCCGCTGCCAGAAGGAGGCAGGCGATGATTAAGATCGATTCATATTTAATTTATAACACCTATTTCATAAATTGATATTGTTTATAGGACAACACTGAATTAATGGCTACTTCCTCAGACAAAACATTTGACGCTTCCCGAACGGAAATTTCTTTCCGCGAGATTCTTGAGTTCAGTCCGGTCGGAATGTTGATCTTTCAGCGCGATTGGAAGATTAAATTTGTCAACAATAATTTTTTCCGGTTCAGCGGAGTAGTAATTGATGAACCTGAAAATGTTTTGGGTAAGAGTATCTATGAAAACAGATTATTTTACGAATCGGATATACGTGAGGAACTGAATCGTCTTAAAAACGGGGAGTCGTTCGAAAAAGAGATAGTAAGTTCACCTACACTGAGCGGGGGTCGAGTCTCAATTCTTCTCAAAGGGGCTCCGATCATGTTTAACGGCGAGTATACCGGCGGAGTCCTGGTTCTTGAAGATCTGAAGATCGATGTTGCGATGACCCAGGATTCATTGGTTCAATCTGCCGATTTTCAGAAATTTCTTACTACCTTCAGTGATTATTTTGTAGTTGTTGACAGGGACGGCAATGCTCAGATTACACCTCAGAAGGTGACTGAATCATTTGAATTTCTATATGAGCAGGATTCCGGAAAATCAATTCTAAACAATAAAAAAGTATCGTCTCTTCTATTTAAAAGTCTATTGGACGATGTATTCTCAAACAACAAAGTGATTTCCACTCATATTCCATTTATTAGAAATCAGAGGGAAATACCCGCAAGGATCACACTTATACCT
>PGYS01000199.1 GCA_002839795.1 Ignavibacteriae bacterium HGW-Ignavibacteriae-3
GTTATTTGGGCTACATTGCTGATGAGTTTGGTTTATCTCTAAACGAACTAGGACCAGAAGCCAATAAAGCAACTAAGGAAACCACAATTTGCTCTACTTGTACTGTTTTTGCAGGAGCAGAAGTAAAAGAATTGTTGCACAACGGAGAAGAACGACCAAATATCTTAGCAGGATTACATAAAGCCATTGTACAAAGAGCCATGTCGCTAATTGCACGGTCTGGCGGAGTTCGTGAAGAATTTACTTTCACTGGTGGTGTTGCTCGAAATGAGGCAGTATTAAAGTATGTAAAACAAATGGTAACAGATTCTTATGGAGAAGTAACCATGAATATTCATACCGATTCCATTTTTATGGGAGCTTTAGGCGGAGCCATGTTTGCCAGAAGAAACATTAGTGCCGATTTACCTAATGCAAAAGAAAAAGCAAAACAAGAAAATTAAAACAGTTATCAGTTATCAGTTCACAGTTATCTGTGAACCGAAAACTGTGAACCATTAAACTAAAAAAATATGAAAAACACAATTTACACCATGGGTGTTGATGTTGGCGGAAGCTACGTTAAAGCTGTATTAATGGAATACAACAAAGAAACAGGTGACCATAAATTGGTAGATAAACAAACTGAAAAAATCAGAAAACGTAACCCAAAAGATGTGGTGGTTGATGCAGTTGACATGATTTTAGAAAGAAACAAATTGAACTATGATAACGACATTGCTTACCTAGCTTCAACAGGAGAAGGTGAAATGGTTGAAAAGAAAACAGGTCACTTTTATAGCATGACTTCACACGCTCGCGGAGGAATTTATTTCGCTCCAAACGCTAAAACGGTTGTTGACATGGGTGGCTTATATGTTAGGGCAATAAAAGTTGACGACAGAGGAAAAGTGTTGGATTACAAAATGACAGGGCAATGTGCATCGGGTTCGGGTCAATTTATCGAAAACATTTCTCGCTACCTTGGTTTAGCAATAGAAGAAGTTGGAGATATTTCGCTTAAAGCAGATAACCCAGAAGTACCATCAGGAATTTGTGCTGTACTAGCTGAAACAGATGTAATCAACTTAGTTTCTAAAGGATTATCAACCCCAAATATTGTTAAAGGAATTAACATTTCTATTGCACAACGTGTGGTTAAATTATTAGGTTCCTTAAATGCGGAAACTCCAATTGCCTTAGTTGGCGGAATGGGTATGAATGTAGGAATGATTCAAGCCATTGAAGAGCAAGCTATGGAAAATAAGAAAAAAGCGTTTGATTTCATTTCGCACCCTGATGCAATCTACTCAGGTGCTATTGGAGCAGCTCTTTGGGGTGGGTTTAGGTATTACAAACTAAAAGTAAAAGAAGCTGCTGTTGTAGCGTAACGTCATTGCGAGGAACGAAGCAATCTCATAATCGATAGCGAGATTGCCGCACTCGTACCTCGTTCGCAATGACGAAACAGATAAAAAGATGAAACAACTCGATTCAGCATATCAATTAGGAGATGTAATTCCAAACATTGCCACTTTACTTAATCAAAATGTTAAGCGATTTGGCGATAAAATTGTTTATCAAGAGAAGAACAAAGCAGGAAATTATGAAGGAATAACGTGGAAAGATTTTTACAACAACATTCAGAATATTGCCTATAACCTTCAACAAATGGGTTTCCATAAAGGAGAGAAAATGGTCATCTTTTCTCGAAACTGTTTGGATATGCTCCAATTAGAATTAGCAATTATGGCTTATGGAGGGGTTGTAGTTCCCATTTTTGCTAACTTTAAAAAAGAAACTGCTGAATTACTAATCAACCACTCTGATGCTACATGGTTGGCGTTAGCTGGAGAGCAACAATTAGCAAATATAGGAACAGACTTAAACCTAAAGCATATTTTTTGTTTTTCTGAAGTTAAAGACAACCGTTTTCCCGATTTAAAGAATATTGATGTTTTACTAAAAGAACGGCCCGAAAACACTTCGGTTTTCGATGCAAATATTCAACCTGATACTATTTGCTTAAACATGTACACATCTGGAACCATGGGTGTTCCAAAATGCGTTCAGTTAATGCATAAAAATATTTTATCGCAACAAGCAGCTTTATCAGTTGTTTGGGAAGTAACTCCCGAAGATAGATTTTTAGCTTATTTGCCTTGGCATCACAGTTTTGGTGGAATTTTTGAATTGTTTACCGCATTGTATAACGGAGCTACTTATTATGTAGAGAGTAGTTATGGTAGAGATGCCAATCAAATTTTTGAAAACTGGAAATTGGTTAAGCCAACCATATTTTTTAGTGTTCCAAAAGTATATCAATCACTTTATGATTTAACAAGAGAAAGCAAAGCAGCCGAAGACATTTTTTTCAACTCGGGCTTAAAATTTATTTTTACAGCAGCAGCGGCTTTACCCGAAAAACTATCAAACGAATTTGAAAAACGAGGCATTCCTGTAATAGAAGGGTGGGGTCTTACAGAAACTTCGCCCTGCTGTACGCTTACTGATCCAAAACTTAAACGTGAAACAGGCGTAGTAGGTAAACCAATTCCTGGAGTTAGCGTTCGTATTGCGGATGATGACGAAATTCAAGTAAAAGGACCAAACATTATGGTGGAATATTATCATAATGATGAAGCCAACGAAGCCATTTTTACCGAAGATGGTTGGTATAGAACAGGTGATGTGGGCGAAATTACTGAAAACGGCTTAAAGCTAATTTCTAGAAAAGATAGAATATTTAAATTATCGAATGGAGAGAAAGTAATACCAACAGATTTGGAGAAAGCTATCGAACTGAAATGCCATTATGTACAGTATGCTGTTGTTTCGGGCAGTGGAGAGGAGCATCCTGTAGCACTTATTTTTCCAAACAAAAAACTTTTAGAACGCCCAGATTACGAAATTTCTCCTGAAGAAGGCTGTTTTTGTCCAAGAAGCCTAAATGAACTAGGCAGATGTTTAACAGGTTGTTTGGCAATGGCTAACGACAGTTTAAAGCAAAAATTTGCCAAAGTAAAATCGGCAGCTATCATTTTAGATGAACTTTCATTAGACAACAACACGCTAACCCCTTCCATGAAAGTTGCTCCTAAAAATGTGGTGGAACGCTATAAAAAACACTTGCTAAACATGTACGGAGAAAATGTTCCAGTAGAAGAAGAAGTATATGTGATTGAACTAGAACCTGATAAATTGAACCCAAGATGTACAAAATAAAAGCTACAGATACCATGAAAAAAATAATGGGCGAATATTTTAGCTCATTAGAATCGGGTAAAAAGAAAATTGCTTGGTGCACCAGTGTTGGACCAGCAGAATTGCTACGTTCCTTCGGTTTTGAG
>PGYS01000200.1 GCA_002839795.1 Ignavibacteriae bacterium HGW-Ignavibacteriae-3
GTTCTTGCGCTTACCGGACTCGCAGAGAAGTGGGTGCTGCCGATGTCCAGATTTCTTAAGGCAAAGGCAAAGTATTTTCTAGGAGCGAAACCGGAAGCAAAAGCATTGCTTATAGAAGCTCAAAATAGTAATGGAAGTGAATTTGTCGATCTGATACAATCCCGAATAGAATGGTTAAAACGCAGAGTCGAAAGATAAAATCGCTTAATCCTCATAAATTTTGATAAAATCGCAGCATTTAATTGATTATTTATCTTCATTTAGATAATTTTTTCCACCAGAATTACAAATTTATGCTTAATACCGTTTTTTTTGTCTCGGGAAAAGGTTCTAATTTAAAATCTTGCTATGAAAAATTTCCAAAAGATAAAATTAGAATTTGTGCAGTAGTAAGTAATAAAAAATGCGGTGCAGTTCAGTTTGCCGTTCAAAATGAAATTCCGGTTTTTTTGGTTAGCTCTGAAAATCAAACCGGATTTTTTAATTATGAGGAACTCATTCGGCAGTTAAAAAAAATTCCTGCTGAATTAATAGTGCTTGCAGGATTTCTGAAATTGATTCCCGATAATTTTGTAGATGAATTTGAATCCCGCATTATCAATATACATCCGGCACTCCTTCCGTCATTCGGCGGAGAAGGCATGTATGGAATGAATGTACATAAGGCAGTGTTTGATTCCTCTGCCAAGATCAGCGGCGCTACGGTTCATTTTGTTGATAAAATTTATGATCATGGAAAGATAATTGCACAGAAAAGTGTTGATATATCCAATGTTGGTGGCCCTGAAGAAATTGCTGAAAGGGTATTAGACATTGAGCATGAACTGCTACCATTTGTAATTCAGAAATTTGCTGAAAAGAAAATAGTCATAAATCATAACCGCGTTTTGATCGCGGAATAGACGGAAGAAGCATTTGAAAAAATATGCGTTAATTAGTGTATCAGATAAAAATTCGATTGTCAGCTTTGCCTCAGACTTAAATTCCCTGGGTTACAATATCCTTGCAACAGGAAACACATTTAATCTCCTTAGCGAAAATAAAATTGACTGTACTGAGATTAGAGACTTTACCGGTTTCCCGGAGATTTTTGACGGCCGTGTAAAAACGCTTCACCCCAAAATCTTTGGCGGTATTCTTATGAGACGTAATATCAATAAGGATTTGCTTGAGGCAGAGGAAAATGAAATATTACCCATCGATATAGTTTGCGTGAATCTTTATCCGTTCCCAAAAATTGTGGACAGGATTGATGTGACACTGGAAGAGAAAATTGAAAATATCGATATAGGCGGGCCAAGCCTTATCCGTGCGGCGGCTAAGAATTATGAACATATTTCGGTGCTCACCGATCCTTCTCAATATTCTGATTTCATAACAGATTTGAAACGCGGGAATGTAAGTGAAGCAACACGTAAAAAATTGGCGTATGCCGCGTTCAGCTACACATCATTTTACGACACGCTTATTGCCAATTACCTTGAGAAAGAATTCGATCAGACGAAAGAGGCTTTCCGGATGAATTACAAGGCGGCATTTAATTTGCGTTACGGAGAGAACCCTCACCAGAGAGCTTTTTTATTCGGCAATTTTGAAAATTATTTTGATATTCTTCACGGTAAAGAATTATCTTACAATAACATTGTGGATCTTTCCGCAGCGGTTGAACTTGTTAACGATTTTAAGGAGATCGTCTCCGTAATAATCAAACATACCAATCCTTGCGGGGCAGCGACAGGTACGGACGTAACTGACGCATATGAGCGGGCATTGTCGTGCGATCCCGTTTCCGCCTTCGGCGGGATAGTTGCTTTTAACAGTGAAGTTGATGAATCTGCTGCTCAAAAATTGAATGAGATATTTACAGAAATAATTGTTGCTCCTGCTTATTCTGAAAAAGCTCTTGAACTGTTATCTCAGAAAAAAAACCGCAGGATTGTCCGCATGAAAAAATCGGCGGATTCCAAAGAGTATCAGGTAAAATCAGTTGCGGGAGGAGTTCTTGTTCAGGAAAAGGATAATTCTCATTTTGATGATTCAGCATTAGGGTTAGTAACTTCAAAAAAATATTCAGAGAAAGAATTTGAGGATCTGAAATTTGCCTGGACTGTCTGTAAGCATACAAAATCGAACGCAATAGTATATGTTAAGGATAAAAAAGCTGTGGGTGTAGGTGCCGGACAAATGTCGCGGCTCGATTCAACAAGAATCGCCGCATCCAAGGCCGCTCAATTTGGTCATGATTTGAAAGGGGCAGTCGCAGCATCGGATGCATTTTTTCCGTTCGCGGATGGCGTACTGGAAATTATCTCAAACGGGATTACAGCTGTTATCCAGCCGGGCGGATCCATCCGGGATGAAGAAGTAATTAAAGCGGCAAATGAAAAAAATATTTCAATGGTATTTACCGGTATCAGAAATTTTAAACACTAAGAGGCAATATGGGATTTTTTGATTTCTTGGCCACGGATATAGCTATAGATCTTGGAACAGCAAACACGCTGATTTATATAAAGGGAAAAGGTATTGTTCTTAACGAGCCTTCAATAGTGGCTTTCGATAGGAATACTAAAAAGATCATCGAACTTGGGAATAAGGCCAAGGAGATGCAGGGAAGGGAACATCGTGAGATAAGGGTTACAAGACCGATGCGTGATGGTGTAATTGCTGATTTTGAAATTGCCGAGGGTATGATTCGGGCTTTCATCAAGAAAGTTACGATGAACAACATCGCCAGCAAGAGAATTGTTATCGCTGTGCCCAGCGGTGTTACAGAAGTGGAGAAAAGAGCGGTGCGGGATGCGGCAGAACACGCCGGCGCGAAAGAGGTTCATCTTATAGCAGAACCTATGGCCGCTGCCATTGGTATTGGCCTCGATGTCGAAGCTGCGGTGGGCAATATGGTAATTGATATCGGCGGCGGGACAACAGAAATTGCCGTAATCGCACTTGCAGGAATAGTTAATGAAGAATCTATCCGCATAGCAGGCGATGAAATGAATAATGCCATAATGCAATTCTTCAAAAAGAATTATAATCTTCTTATCGGAGAGCGAACGAGCGAATCGATAAAATGCGAAGTTGGCAGCGCAGTTCCCCTTAAAGAAGAAGTGACATTACAGGTCAAAGGCCGCGATCTTGTAGGCGGTATTCCTAAAACCGCGGAGGTCAGTTCGGTTGAAATTCGCGAAGCGCTCAATGAAAATATTTCTCAGATCGTTGACGCGGTTAAACAAACACTCGAACGGACTCCACCCGAACTTTCTGCCGATATACTTGACCGAGGTGTTATGCTCACCGGCGGGGGGG
>PGYS01000056.1 GCA_002839795.1 Ignavibacteriae bacterium HGW-Ignavibacteriae-3
CATTTGGATCTCCAACAAAAGGTTTCCGTGTTGCAATTATTCCATTAAAATCTCTAAAGAACATTTGAGCGAATAATTCGGGAACCGCTTCTCCTTCAAAATAAACCGGTCCCAGATAGTTGCCTGCAAATGCAGGTGCAACTCTAAGATTCTTAAAATTTTCAATTAATGCTTCAACTTTTTTGATAAGAATGTCCTTATCGGGAAGACCCTCAGGTGTAACGGCATACTCCAGGATGTGATCAAACAACTCTTCACCATCGGCAGCTTGTGTATACGCGTTGATCTGAATCGCGGCCAGAGACAGCGGTTCGATTATTTCAGATCCTTCGCTGTTTACCTGATATTCCTCGGCCTGATAAAAATAAACTCTCACTTCGGAATCAAATATTTCGGGTTGATTCCTGAATAAAACGGATATCTCATTAGCAAGGTCTTCCCAGTGTTTTTTATCTATACTGAATGAATTTAGAGAATTATAAGACTTAACCGGTGCAGTTTGACTGAAATCTGCCAGTGCAGCCATATTCTTTGAAATTGCCTGCTGCATTAATGCCGCTTTTTTTCTTTCATACTGTTCTGCAGCCTTTTTATAAATATTGTCTGTTGCAAGCCAGAATGTTCTTCTTATCCCTTCGTAATCATTTTTCAGGGGTATACTAACATTCTGTGAAGAGACGCCCATAATTGAATTAAAGTCGAAAAAATTTTCATCATTGCTCTGATAACTTCCCACAATCACCCTGGCATTCCAGCTCCTTACGGGATACTCTTCGGCTCTTATTGTTGCACCGAGAGTAGATTTAACCTCAAAAGTTTTACCATCCCGAACCTTATAACCTATAAAGAAAGGGGCCGCCAGATTATCCATCCGAAGCTGATTTATATTCCTTGCTAATTCATCTTTCATCGCTTTCAATATTATACTATTTGCGGGCCCGTCATCAACCGCAATTAATGATCCCGCACTCAGAAATAATACAAGTACTAGATTAATAAATCTATACGATTTCATTTTTTCCTCCCCTTTTATTGTACTTTATCAAAATCCGGGCGTTCTAATAACGGCGGTTTTTCTTGAGATTTTACTTTCTTCTGAACTTCTATTTGTGAAACCAATAATGAGGGCGAGACACATGAAACCGGGACACTTCCGGATTCAGCCCCGCAGAAACCATTGAAAATCCCGAATTCATCTCCCGTATTCGTAATATTTGAAAACATTAAAAGTGGTGTACCTACCAGATCGACGCCTCTTACAAGTTCATCGGGTCTTCCGTCTGTAAATACTTTATAAACTATAACCGGAGTCACATTAAACGAGTTTGGAATGAAACGGCCTGTCATTGTGAACCCTCCCAACACTTCATCAAATAATAGTCCAAACTCTTTGCCTTGTTTTTTACATTCATCAGTCAGTTTTTTTCTCATCTCATCCGGAGTCAGTAATTTCTTCGACTCGACAATAAGATTAGACTGGCGTGATACAGGATTCATTCCTATCATTGAGCGGCCGTGACCGTTTGAATAGCTGAAATTTTCAATCGGGGAGCGTGACATTAAAAAATTTTTTAATACCCCGGATTCCACAACAGTAACCCTTTGTGAAGCAACTCCTTCATCATCATACAAGAAATAGCCGTTCAGATCTTTCTTCTGATATGTTTTTAAACGCGGATCAAAGATCACGCTTATATCATCTAACAATACTTTTTCATTAACTTTCTTTTTGAATGTCTGAGCGTCGTCAGATTTTTTCATACGGTGCCCTTCAACGCGATGGCCGAAGATCTCATGAAAAAACACACCAGCGGCTTTACCCGAGAGAAGAGCGGGACCGGTAAATGGTTCTACAACCGCCGCATTGTACAGCTCCTTAAGTTTTGTAATCATCTGTTCAACATCTGCGAGAACAATACTTTCGTCCGGCATGTTTTTCGGTTCATACGAGAAATAGCTCTTATAAAGTGGCAGTTCCATTCCATCCGAAGATTTTATCATACTATTAACGTAGTACTGAGTGTACGGAATGTTCTGGACGACACGAGTTCCTTCTGTAGTTACAAAGTATTTTCTAACTAGATTAAAATTGAATGAAGCATTTGCCACATAAATATTTTTTTCTTTAAGAAAGGGACGACTGTATTCCATAACCTTGTTTTCCCAAACAGTTTTATCCCCGAGCATCTCGTCGAAGTTTAATGGCGGCTCATAATGTGATTCAATTTTCTCTAATGGCGAAAAATCCTTTGATTGATCCTCCTCTTTAATTTTTATCGCAACATTTGCTTTGACCTTACCATAATTTTCAACAGCCATTCTGTATTTTCTATTGATCTCCCTCCAAATGGCGCTTCTTATTGCTGTTTCGTTCTGGTCAGAGGGGATTTCCAGAATACTCTGGTCGAACTGAGCTTGATTAAAAACCTCTCCCCTCACTTCGTGAGTGTTGTCCAGAGTATAGTCCCCTACTCTTACTGAGATACTCAAATAGGTGGCAGAATGTTTAGAACTTCCCGTTAATGTTCCGAAAGATGCACTTGTACGATATGTTTTTTGGTTCGTAACCATAATGCTGATGAAGTACGGCGCGGTATCCTGTTTTTTCAGTTCGGACATTTCGCGCTGCAGTTCATCCTTTAGTATGTGGATTAAACTTTCCTGCGCTAAAAGCTGACTTCCAAGCAGCATAAGAAATATCAGCTGAATAAAGAGTGTTTTAGATTTGATAGATTTCGAAGCGAACATTTCCCCTCCTTTTAAGTGTGGATTATTTATGGAGCAGATACTGACTTCAATTTATGATGTCTAATTACCGTGTTTTTTCCGGCTACCTAAAGTTATTAATCTATAAGGAGAGAAAGTGCTGAAGAAATGTGATAAAATTATAAGTTAAAGTAAAGCAACTGTCTGATATTTATTCTGTGAAATTGAAAAATTATTTTTCCTTTAAACCGGGTTTAATAATCACTACTAATGAAATAAAACAGCTCAAAATTACACCTGATTTAGCATCTTATAAAGCAACTTTTTGAAAAATATCGCGCGACAATTTTACGTCTTAATATCCCGGGAATGAAATATTTTCAGAAGATATACTTTACGGTAAGAATGGTTATATCGTCATACTGAGGTACTTTACTGCGGAACTCCGTCAATTCATTTAATAAGAGATTTTCAATTTGCTGGCAGCTTTTTGACGCATTTTCGGTCAACAGCTTTTGTACTCTTTCCTCGCCGAAGAATGCATTGTTTTGATTCATCAATTCTGTAACTCCGTCAGAATAGAAGAAAAACAGATCATTTGTTTCCAGAAATAATGAAAGTTCCTCAAGCGATGAATTGAACATCTCGCCCCTGTCCAATCCAACCCCAATACCTCCGGGCGTGAATGAATCGCAAACATTATTTCGGACTCTGAAGATGGCCGGGTGGCCCGCTCTGCAGAATGTAACCTGATTCGTTTCCAGATCAAACAAAGCAATCGAAACCGTGATGAACCAGCCCCTTTCAATGTTCTCATAAATATTCTTATTCACATCCATCAAGACCTGCTTCGGCGATTTTCCATCGGTGCAATACAGCCGGATCATCGTCTGAAGCTTGGACATATAGAACGAAGCGCTCAATCCTTTGCCGGAGACATCTCCAACCACAACAAAAATTTTCTTTTCAGATATTTTTATTAGATCAAAATAATCTCCACCTACGTGCATCGCAGGTATCATTCTCCCTGAAATATCTAATCCTTCTATCTTCGGAAAAATTTTCGGCAGTAAAGTTTCCTGAATGTGCCGTGCGTTTTCAAGATCATGTTCCATTTTCTGCTTCTCTGACTCAGATTCGTAAAGTCGTGCATTTTCCAAAGAAACCGCAACCTGATTGGCCGCTGAGATCAGCAAATCTATATCCCTGCCGGAAAATTGAGATCCAGACTGTTTTAATCCGAATAGAAGCAGTCCAACAATTTTCTGCTTTATAAATAATGGAACTATGGTGTATATATCTTCAACTATCAATCTGTCTGCATCATCTGACCAGATCCCCCGAAAATCCTGTCTCTCAATAATCGGTTTCATTCCAAGCTGACTTTTCTTCAAAAGAAAATTTTCCATTAATTTATTCTTGTCATCCAGTCTGAACCACGCATTGGAAATTCCCTGATGTCTTGCAAGTTTGAATACGTTTTCCTCCTCCCGCAAAAGCAATCCAAAAGTTTTGATTCTGAGCGACTTTACAAACATCTCAATTGTCGAATCAAGAATATTTTCCTGTCCCACAATACTTGCAACGGTATTACTGAAAGTGAGGAGATGGGATTGAAACGCGAATTGTTCCGGGTAAAATTTTTCAGTTAAATATTCCTGAAATCTATCCTTAGTGGACTGGAATACAACTGCAAATAAGACAAATACGATTCCCGCAATTGGACCCTGATATTCCGTACCTATGGCAGCGCTCACAGATTGGCCAATAATGTAAATCAGAAAGAAATAAATGCCTGCGAGCGCGACTGTGGCTGCACCATATACAATTGTATTCTTAACAACTTCGCTGACATCCATTAATGAATAACGGAAAATAGAATAGCCAAACGCAATCGGCAAAAGCGCTATAAGGATAATAGGCATAAAGTAGTATGGATTATTGAATACATTAGTTGCAAACTGTGCGGCGAGAGTGGAAGAGAAAACTAGCGCAATAACAGAAACTAGATAAGCTACCAGAATCACAAATATGGCATTCCGTTCTTTTTTGGTCTGAAGATTAACGTAGTTATAAAATAGCAGTATTAACCCTATGATCAGTGAGAGACCAACAGTTACTCCAATAAAATTAGCGAGAATACCGTAACTCTTGTCGCTATCCGGTGAATTATAAACCAGCAGAATTTTTAATGTGTATACGATGGCAAAAACTGCAAATGGACCGGAAGTTAATACCCGGTTATACCATCTCCTCTTAACAAGAGGTATTTCTTTTGGAAAAAGTGAAAAGAAACGAATTATAAGGAACGGGAAAAACACACCGCCGGCCGTAATAAAAAAATCGACCGACACTAATATGTAGACATTGTCAAAAATTGGATTGAGTACCTGCCGGCCCCTGTACAGCATATCGATCATTGAATAGCACGTTGCGGCAATTCCCACTCTATAAAATACCAGCTGGGCCTTTCCTTCGGTCTTTGCCATTACAACAACAAAAGCCACTAAAACCCAAATAAACGAGAGCAGGGCAAACGCAAGACCCGAAAAATTAATTAACTTTTTTACAAGAACTTTTACTTCAAGTATTTCTCCATTCTTCAGGATCTTATATGTGGCGTAATCGCCGCTTTGCACCTTATCAAGAGTGCGTGAAGCGACCAGAGTATTTTTAACTCTGACTCCGTCTATGGACAGCAGTTGGTCTCCGTCACGGATTCCTGCCTGCCATGTTACACCGCCTTCTTTAACCTGATCGAAAACTACTACTATGGAATCCGCACCGCGGGATTTCTTCATAATCCAGAGACACTCATCATTCGACTGACTTGTAACCTCGAAGATGAAGAAGAAATTTGCGAGTCCAATCAAAATCATAACAATGGTTGTAGCAAGAATAAATTTCTTGTGATTTTTTATCCATATTTTTTTAATTCTATCTTTCATTTCATTTAACCTTTATCACAAGACATGTAATATCATCTGATTGTTCAGCCCCGTGAGTAAAGTCATCAACGCTGTATTTTATGTGGGATAAAATATTCTCAGAACTTTCCTGATATTTATCAAGTGCTAATTTCTCAAGCCGTTCATCCGAATATTCCTCCCACTTCTGATTCATTGCTTCGGTGATGCCATCGGTAAACAGGATTAATGCGTCGCCCGTTTTAACTTGAATGGTCTCCGATAAATACGGCACCATAGTCTGCATCACGCCAAGTATCATCCCCCCTTTTTTAAGCTTTGAAATCTGACCGTTACGGATCATCAGCGGAGGATTGTGCCCGGCATTTACATAAGTTATTTCTTTTTTATTATTATCAATTATACCCCAGAAGAAAGTAATAAAACTTCCCATAGTAGTATTTTCCGCCACAAGGTCGTTCATCAGGTTTGTAGCATCAACAAGGTGAAGTTTCATTTTACAGATTGTTTTTAAAAATGCCTGAATATTTGCCATTAATAATGCTGCAGGAACTCCTTTTCCGGATACATCGGCAATTGCAAATAAATACTTTTCATCATCAAGTTGCACAATGTCGTAATAATCCCCTCCCACCATTCGCGCGGATTTGTTAAAAGCCGCTATTTCGAAGTTGGAAAGTTGCGGCATGGATTTGGGAAGAAGATTGTTCTGTATGTTGCGCGCAGTTTCAAGATCTTTTTCAAGCCGCTGCTTCTCCAAAGTCTCATTAAAGAGACGGGCATTTTCGATAGAAATAATAGCGAGACTTCCAACAGATGAAACATATTCTATATCGGATTGAGTATACTTCTGTTCATTTTTCCGTTTGCCTAAGAGAATTAATCCCTTTGTCTCGCCTTTTATCTGCATCGGAACTATCAGATCTACTCCCAAATCCGCGAATTGTTTCAGGTCATCTATAAATTCTTTTCTGGTCAGCGGTTTCAGAAACCTGGATGAATTGCACGTTTTGAGTACGGATTTAAGATGTGTTTCCTCAAAACGGTTCTCCAATAAATTAATTATATTATTCGTACAGGAAATCACGGCATATTTGGAGACAAGCATCTGCCCGATCAGTGAATAGACAAGCATCTTGCTTATCATTTCGGTCTGAAGAACACCGCTGAATTCTTTGCTAAGGTCAAAAAGAGAACTTAGCTGATTTACTTTCCCATCCAGATCACGGTTAACTTTTTTAAGTTTTTCAACCACGATTGAATTTTCGATCGCGGTAGCGCCGACATTAAGAAGTGTCTTTAAAAAACTGATATCCTCCTCTGCATAAGGTTTAGCGGTTAATCGCTGTCCCAGAATTATGACACCCTTTAGTCCGTCTGAGGATCGAATCTCCTGGATTACAGGGAAATTGTACTTTTCTATGAATGCTTGCAGAGCATCATTAGAAGGGTAATTATTAATGTCTATCGCAGGGAAATCCTGAATAACCTCCGCCGTTAATCCTTTGGAAACATTTACTTCAATAATATTATCCTCTGACAGAAGTGCGATAAGTCCTTTAGTTGTATGGAATTTTCCAAAACATGTGAGAAGTATATTATTGAGAGTAAAATTCAGATCGAGTGTTGAGTTAATAAGGTTGCTGAAATCGACAAGCGCCGAAAAATTTCTTAGAGCAGCATTGTTATCTAATTGTTGCATGACAATCAGGAGAGATATTTAACTAAAACAACTTGGTTTTTATTGCCTGATAGTGTTGAATAGTTCACCTCATCCATTAGTTTTTTAATCAGGAACATACCAAGACCGCCGGCACGTTTCTGTTTGTAATATTTAACAAGATCGGGTTCAGGTATGCTCGAGGGATCGAAGTGAACGCCCTCATCAGTGATGGAGATAAAAAATTTCCCTTCTTCAAATTTAATGGTTAAAAAAATATTTCCTTCCGGAGAATATTTATAGGCGTGTTTAATTATATTAGTACAGGCCTCATCCACCGCGAGAATAATTTTACCGATTGTTTCTTCGGTAAATCCGCATTCCGCAGCTGAAGACCTTGTGAATTCTCTTATCAAAGCAAGGTTGTCGGTTGTGCTTTTTACGAGAAGTTTTTTCTCGAATATTTGTTCAGAAGAATTCAAGTTTATCCCAGCGAATCAAATTTTTGAAGAGCTTCTTTTTCTTCTTTGAAGAATTCATACAAAATTGGAAATCCCAACAAGTCAAAAATGTTATACACATTATCTTTCATGTTGGAAAACTTGATATCGCCCTTATTTTCCCTCATAGTTTCCACGTAAGCCATAAAAACACCAAGCCCGGCGCTGCTTATATATTTCAACTCGTCAAAATTAACAATCACTTTGAACTGACGATTGTCGAGCAGTTTGTTGAATACATTTTCAAGTTCCGGTGCGGTATGGGCATCGAGATACCCTTTAACATCTATCACACTTACGGAACCGACTCCGCGTAAGTTGACATTGAAATCCGCCATTAAATTTCTCCCGCTTAATTAATTATTTTGATTCCATTTAAAGATTACCAGCGTTATATCATCATGCTGAGAATGATTTTTCGAAAATACTGTTAATTCCTGAATTATATTGTTTGAAATTGAATCCAGATCACTGTTATGACTTTTTTGTAAGATCTTGTCCATCCTGTCATATCCGAAATCTTCTTCCAGATTATTTTTTGCCTCCGGAATACCGTCCGAATAACAAATAACAATATCATTATTCTTCAACTGAATTTCCATCTCTTTTAAAGATGATGCAAAACCGGGCCTATAATCAAGCCCCAAACCGATTCCCTGCGGCTGATACCGCTCAATTTTGTCGCCGCTGCAGACATGAATGGGCGTATGCCCTGCTCTGGCAAAATTCAGAATCCCGGTTTTTTTATTAATTACCCCGTAAATAGCGGTAACAAAATTCCTTCTATCCAGGCTTCCTTTCAAGATATCGTTAACATTTATCAATAATTCACGGGGATTAATAATTAATTTGGAAAGAGACTCAAATATTCCCTTAACCTCGGCCATTATAAAAGCGGCGCTAATCCCCTTTCCTGAGACGTCCGTTACCACAAAGCCGAGCCGCTCCTCGTCAATTTCGAAAAAATCGTAATAATCTCCACCTACCTCAAAAGCAGGAATAAAAAGAGCTGAAATTTGAAGCTGATCTGTACTTGGAATTACACTCGGAAGAATTTTTCTCTGGATATCCCTTGCAACATCAAGTTCTTTTTCCAGCCGTTCCTTTTCAATCGATTCTTTAAGGAGCTTAGCATTTTCAAGAGCCACAGCGGCATAATCGGCAAAAGCTTGCACGGCTTTTTTTTCATCCAGGTCAAAAACATTATCGCGTTTGCGTGCGGCAAAAAGATACCCGTTAACAACACCCTGTACCTTTAAAGGCGCAATCGCAATAGATTTGAATGTAGCTTCCCCATTTTTTACTGAAGGAATAATATTTTCATATTGAATAATCTCGATAGAATTATAATCGTCATCCCCTGAACCGAAAAGCTGATTCGTAATTCTGTCCGCATCAACAAAACCTATATTGTTTACTGAACTAAGCTCAATTTCATTTTTGTTTTTAGTAATTAACCATGCCGATTCCGCATTGCATACTCTGGCTGTGATTGTTGTTATGGTTTCCGCCAATTCTTTAAAGTCGAATACTTGTGTTACCAGGTTTGTTAAATCCATCATCGACGACACTTCTTCAGCTTTACGGTCAAATGCCTCCGCGGTAGGCAAATGGAAAAGCGTTGTAAAGAATATTACTCCAAAAGATATTGTGCCGTATAACATTACCAGATTTACAAAAGTGTGAAGTCCCGGTGAAAAGAGATAAAGGATTTTGCGAATCATGTTATCATTCATTACTGCCGCATAATTCATTCCAAAAAGTATAGATAAAATAATGGAGACTATGAGCAGATAATATTTTTGTCTCTTCGTCAGAAAAGCTATCCATGAAACCCTCACCGAATTCAGGCCCATTAGAATAATGGTGACAACATACACAGCAGTCTGAATAAATGTTATTCCGGAAAATATTTTGAGGAATGTCTCTGAGAAAAAACTTAATGCGAAATAAACAAGCATTGTATTGTAGTAAGTACTCGGATTTTTTTTCTGGCGGAGAAAGGATAATTCCCGAAATGTAGAAAAAATATAAACTGCACAGCCAATGAAAACAAAATTCAACAGAATAGATAAAAGGGAATTAAAAAATCCCGTTGTACTGCCTGAAGGATCACCCAGTAGAGCGATAGTACCGGATGTTATAAAAAATATCAGCGCTCCTAAAATTCCGGCGTTTAATACCAGGCTGAGCGGGAACTCGAGTCTGGACGCCAGATATGTATGGATATAATTGTAAAGGAAAATAACCGTTAGAGAAACTAAGATCTCGCCGCAAATGAACAGTAATATAGAATCATGGGTGGGGAAAAGAAGATTAAAAAGAAAAAGAAGAATAGTCGCAAGTATCGCGTTCTCAAGTCCGTGTTCGCGTGTAACTTTGTTAAGTCTTTCCTTCAGCTTCATATTCTCTATTGGAACCTCTGTAAATTGGGGTAGAAAATTTCGGGATTAACGGATATAAGTAGAGTCTGACTTCGGGATTTTCCTTACTCTTTTCAGCTCTTTTGTAGTTTTCATTAACTCCCGTTGAATCTCCATTTTGATTGAATCACCGACTTGCGCACCTATTAGACGACCTAAAGAATCCATCTTTTCACCGAATTTCTCCCAATCCTTAGTTTGTGTTTTGGAGAAAAGCCCGTTCTTTGAAAGCATGTCTAAAGTCTTAGTCGCAATTTCAAATGGATTGACAATAAGTTCAGGTTGATTCAAAGCGCCGGGGTTTTTGCCGTCTTTTCTACCGCCTCGGCCATGACCCATTCTTATTGAAATATTTTTCATCTGTCGCGCGGCTTCATTTAACTTGATCCTAATGCTGTCCTGAATTGTTTTTGATAAATTCATATTTTCGACTGGCACAATAAATTTCAAGTAATTAGTATCAATATTAAATGAAAAGGCACCGGAGGATATGTCATTACTGCCCTTTCCGTCCGTGGCAACCCTATCAAACTTTATATCAATGTTCGGCACCGGAGGCGCTATAACAAATTTGTTTTTTTCAATATCCTCGAGATGTTTATCAAATTTCGCTTGATCCCACTTAAAATAGGTTCGCGCTACAGTATCCGGTGTAATAAGGAAATATTCATTCTGCGGAATTTCTCTTGCAGAACCTATCAGCTTGGCTACATTTCCCCTATCCGAATAATTGAAATAATTTGGAAACTGTTCTTTGGATTTTGCACCATTAATACTCTGGGCATACGAGACTATATCAGCCAGTACCGCCTGCTGCAGTTCGGATATTTTGGGATTAACTGCAACAGTATTTTTATCATTAATTAAGACCGATGAATAAATTTCTTTTTTATAAGAATTTAATATGGAGTCTATTCTTTCCTTTTGGATTTTATTCATCCCCATATATCTTACAAAAGTCTCATAATTTTTTGTCGAAGGATTATAACTTGCGGTCTTTATAATAAATGTGTTTTTGCCCGTCTGGTCCCCCGTAATTTCCAGAATTTTATTCTTCTGTTTATCAAGCGGGAGACTGTTAAATAAGGCAAAATTAAAAATGTCCTCATCCGTAATCGTTGTTTGGACAATGAGCGGTTTCAGATTTTCCGCATAAAAAGCCAGAAGGTTATTCTTGCCTTCTTCGAGCATATTGCCAATTTCTTTCTCTCTAAATTTAAAAAAGAAAATTAAGGCGAGTGTAAGAGAGACAAAAACAACAATCGGAAAATATTTTTTGACTTTTTCGAAATCAAATATATTTTTTTTCTGTTGTTCAGCCATTTAATGAGCTCTTAACTCTTTTTGGTATGGTTCAAGAATAATTTTGAGACTTTCACGGGCTCTGAAAATTCTTGATTTAATTGTCCCGACCTCGGTTCCCAGCTGATCGGCAATTTCCTTATAGCTCAACCCGTCTATATCTCTTAGCACCAGAGGAATTTTGAGCTTCTCCGGTAATTTATCTATTGCTCCTCTGACGAGATGGGGAATATCCACATCTTCCGAAAACGGACGTGTACCGTATAAAGTATCTGTGTCTTTAAGAGGAACGAAAATACTGCGAACTCTTTTTTTTCTCAGATAATCCCTGCATTTATTAACCGTAATCCGATAGAGCCATGTGGTAAATTTAGATTCAAACCGAAACTCACTGAGTTTATGATAAACACTTATAAAAACATCCTGCGAAATATCATCTACAAATTCCGTATCGCCGAGCGTCAGAAAGACCAGATTTCTTACTTTATCTTTATGTTTATATACAAGAATCCGGAAGGTCGATTCCTCGCCGTCTATAAACGATCTTATAAGAGAAAAATCATCATCCTTTTCCGCTTTAGATTCGCTGAAATCAAACTGTTCTTTGTCTTTTTCGAGTTCCATGCTTTAGACGGCAATATCTAATTAATGTTCCTGCAAAAATTATGATTTATAATTAATAAATCACAGAAACCTTAAGAATTGAATTAACTTTCTTTTTACAGGGCGATTCAATAATTTAGCTGCCAATATAAATATTTGTGACTGATTATATCCATTCCATACTTTTTATTTTCACCCAAGATTGAAATAAACCAAATTGATAACTAACTTTATATTAAATATGAGGAGACTACATGAAGGTCAAACAAGTTGAAAAATATGGTGCGGTTGTAATTGAATTAAAAGGTAACGTTATGGGAGGTCCGGAAGCACAGGAATTCAGTGATCTGCTTCATAAATTGCTCGATGATTCGAAAAAAAATGTAATTATAGACCTTGCCGAGACAAAATTCATGAACAGTTCCGGGCTTGGTATGCTTATCAGCGGCTATACAACTGTAAAAAACGGCGGCGGGACAATGAAACTTGCTAACGCAACCGAAAAAATTGAAAGTCTGCTTGTAATTACAAAACTGATTACCATTTTTGAGCATTATACATCTATTGACGACGCAGTTGAAAGTTTTAAATAAGTAAAATAACTCCGGTTTAAATTTGCCGGGGTTTTCACCTTCCTTAAATTTATCCGAGGCGTAGATGAGTGTAACTGTAATTGTCGGAAGTCAATGGGGCGACGAAGGCAAAGGAAAAATTGTAGATATTTTAAGCGAACGTTTTGATATTGTCGTAAGGTATCAGGGCGGCGCTAATGCCGGCCATACAGTTGAAATCGGCGATAAAAAGTTTATTCTCCACCTGATTCCCTCAGGAATATTAAGGGAAAATGTTTTGTGCGTTATTGGCAACGGGGTTGTGATAGATCCTAAAGCACTGCTGGATGAAATCTCCCTCCTCGAAGGAATGGGAATAAGCATTAAAAACCGGCTACTTATCAGCCATAATGCCCATCTTATTATGCCGTATCACAAACTCCTTGACTCCATAAGCGAAAGCGGTTCTGCTAAAATTGGAACTACCGGCCGGGGAATCGGTCCATGTTATATTGATAAATATGCCCGTAAAGGAATTAAAATTGTAGATCTTTTAGACAAAAAAGTTCTGGAAGAGAAAATTAAACAGAACCTTGAAGAAAAAAATAATCTTTTAAAGAAGGTGTATAATCAGGAAGAATTGGATGTTGAGGAAATAATAAAAGAATATCAGGCTTTTGACAAAGAGATCGATCAGTACATCACTGATGTACCGCTATTTCTTAATACTGCGCTTCAGGAGGAAAAATCAATTCTTCTGGAAGGCGCTCAGGGCGCTTTATTGGATATTGATTTTGGAACTTATCCTTATGTTACATCTTCCAGTCCCACCTCCGGCGGGGCAAGCATCGGTTCCGGCATTCCGCCCACCAAGATTACATCTGTAACAGGAATTGTAAAAGCATATACAACCAGAGTCGGCCTGGGTCCCTTTCCAACCGAATTGCTGGATGAGGATGGAGAAAAATTGAGAAAGATCGGCGCGGAATTCGGAGCCACAACAGGACGGCCGAGAAGATGCGGATGGTATGATGCCTTCCTGGTTAATTATTCAAGAATGATCAACGGAATTCAGAGAGTTGCTATAACCAAGCTTGACGTCCTAAGTCAGTTCGATAAAATAAAAGTATGCGTCGGCTATGAAATTAAAGGAAAGCGGTTGAAATCATTTCCAACAAATGAAAATCAATTGAAGCAGATTACTCCTGTATACGAAACACTGAACGGATGGAATTCGGAAATATCCAATCTGACAGACTATAATCAACTTCCTTCTGAGGCAAAAGATTATTTGCAGTTCATGTCTCTTCAGAGCGGTTTTGAGATTAGTATTATATCCCTTGGCCCGAAACGCAGTCAAACTATAGAACTTTAGATTTTTTTGCCGTTTAATTTTTTTATTGAAACGAACTCTGTTGTAAATTTCATCCGGTAATTTATATCAGGAGATTTAAATGAAAATGTCCGGCGGTCCTGCCTCGATGAATATTAAGCTTGCTTTGATCGTGATCGGAGCTGCCATAGCCGTAGGCACTCTCTATTACACTCAGGACATAGTTATAAGACTGCAGGAACGCGAGAAAGAAATTGTAAAATTGTACGCTAGCAGTCTGGAGTATGTTGCAAACACAGATTCGCCCAATTCAGATATTACATTTATATTTCAGAATATCATCCAGAGGATCGACTTCCCGCTTATTCTAACCGATAAAAATGACCAGGTTACATCCACAATTTCCGGAAGCGGTTATAAAAATATTCCACATAAACCGGATCTGAGCGGCGACGAACTTAAAAAGTTTCTTAGCGATAAAATAAAACTTCTTTCAACCGAGCATCCCCCGATAGACATAAAACTTCCCAATGGTACGGTGATCCAAAAAATTTACTATGGCGATTCCGAACTTGTTACGCGTTTACGCTATTATCCCTATCTGCAAATAATTTTCGCTCTTCTCTTTTTAATAATTGCATACTCAAGTTTCAGCTATATAAAGAAAAGCGAGCATAGTAATATTTGGGTGGGTATGTCTAAAGAGACAGCTCATCAATTGGGTACACCTATTTCAAGTCTGCTGGGCTGGAATGAAATGCTGAAAATGAATTATACAAATCAGGATAAGGTTCTTGATATCTCCGCAGAAATCGACAGTGATTTGATACGGCTTAACAAAATAACTAAACGGTTTTCCAAAATAGGAAGCAAGCCTGAACTGATAGACCATTCGCCATATGAAACTATTGAGCGCGTGTCAAATTATTTTCAGAGACGCCTTCCCCAGCTTGGTAAAAATGTTAAGATTGATCTGAAGGGGAACAAGGATTTAAAAGCCCGAATGAACAGTGAGTTGTTCGAATGGGTTGTTGAAAATCTTATTAAGAATGCGTTGGACGCCATTGAAACTCAGAACGGGAAAATTAATTTTCTTGTAGAAGAGAAATCTGATAAGATTGAAATTGAAATATCCGACAACGGAAAAGGTATAGAAAGCGGACGGAAAAAAGATATTTTCCGCCCGGGCTACAGCACAAAAAGACGAGGATGGGGATTGGGGCTGAGTCTTTCAAAAAGAATTGTGGAAGATTACCATGAAGGGAAAATATTTGTCAAATTTTCAGCCCTTAATGAAGGAACAACTTTTAAAATTATCCTGAATAAATCAGAAAATATTACCTAACAGCAGTAGAGAAAATTACCGGTTTATTAGCCGATCATACTCCCTGAAGTCGGGATAGTTTTTTTTGGAGTTGATGATTATTTTCAATTCATTGAAAAAGCCCCAGAAACACTACTTCTGCCCTTAAATTCACCAATAATAATCTAAAATCATTTCCGGCAGCATTATTATTTATTGGTATGCTCTTTGCTTCATTATAAATGATTCTCGAAAACCACACCCCTTCTTTTTACATACCAAACTGCCATGGTCCGCCCTCAACCATGGCAGTTTTCTTTTATACGGCTCCCTTTTCTGCCTTAGAAGGTCTTTAATTCTCCTTGATGTTGAGACAAATCCTCTGCGGGGAAGCATATCCGTTCAAAATATTTTGTAAATTTGGTTCGGAATTAGACTTTATTGGTGCAAAATGAAAAATAAAATTACTAGCCGCCCGTCATGGGACCACTATTTTCTTAAGGTTGCTATGCTTGTATCCGAGCGGGCAACATGCCCAAGAATGCATTGTGGCTGTGTTCTTGTAAAGGACAAACAAATTCTCTCTACCGGATATAATGGTTCAATTCCCGGTGATAAACATTGCGAGGATGACGGCTGCATGATAGTTGATAATCATTGTGTAAGAACAATCCACGCCGAAATGAATGCGATACTTCAATGCTCATCGCATGGAATAAGCACTCAAGGCGCATCGGCTTATATCACAAACATGCCGTGTACAAACTGTTCCAAGGCGTTGATAACCGCCGGAATTAAAGAAATAATCATTTTTTCCGATTATCATGATACTTTGGCAGAAAAATTTTTTGCTATCGCCAAAGTGAAAATTAAAAGACTAACTATACCCTCTAATAGTATAGAATACAATCTGGGGAATTTTTCCTCAGCAAAGAAATTTAAATAGAGCTCACTAATGTCTAACAAGTCATGAGTATTGCTAATTGATTCGGCACCGTTACCCGGATATATCGATAAATGTGCTAATCAGGGTAAAAAACAGTATATTCAGCACTCAAAAAATGTATTAGCCGTTTAGAAAAAGAATGAAATTAAACAAAGAAAATCTTCAAAAGTTAGTCAAGCCGGAAAATTTATTCAGCAGGGATTTAAGCTGGCTCGAATTTAACCGGCGAGTTTTGGAAGAAGCCTTGAATCCGGATCTTCCATTGCTCGATAAAGTGAAATTTATCTCGATTTTCTTTTCTAACCTTGACGAATTTTATATGATCCGCATTGCCGGCATTAAGGAACAGCTGCGTGCAAAAGTGATTGACAGATCAATCGACGGGCTTACTCCCATTGAGCAGTTGAGAAAGATAGAGCAGACAATTCAGCCCATGATCAAAAAAATCAGTTCTCACTGGCGCGATGAAATTATTCCCAAGTTAAGAGAAAACAATGTATTTATATATAATCTGGAAGAACTTTCAGCTGAAGAGCGAGAATCCTTGAATCAGTATTTTGCCAAGGAGATTTATCCGGTTCTTACTCCCCTTGCATTCGATCCCGGAAGACCCTTTCCCTATATCTCTAATCTGAGCCTCAGCTTCGCCATACTAATTAGAAAACCATCAGGTGAAAAGCATTTTGCCCGCGTTAAAATTCCTTCAATTCTTCCCAGACTTCTCCGGATTGAAAATATTGTAAAGTCCGGCCCCCACAATGGAGCTTCTAATGGTGTTATAAAATATATCTGGATCGGCGATCTGATAAAATCGAATTTGCATTATCTTTTTCCCGGAGTTGAAGTAATTGAATCCTACAGGTTCAGAATTACAAGAGACACCGATCTTGAAATTCAGGAGGATGAGGCAGATGATCTTCTTCAGATGATGGAAGAAAATATAAAGCAGAGAAAATTCGGTTCAGTAGTAAGACTTGAAGTCGAAAAGAATATGCCCCAGTACATGATTGACACCCTTGTAGAGAATCTTGAGATTTCGAATGATGATCTTCATGTAATAGACGGCAATCTTGGATTGAGCGATCTGATGCGCCTTTATGAATTACAGCTTCCTAATTTAAAAGAAAAACCTTTTCATGCCGTCATTCCCGAAATCTTTGAGGATGATGAAAATATTTTTTCACTGATCCGCCGCAAAGACATACTTTTAAGTCATCCATACGATGCATTCAATCCGGTTATTGATTTTATTAAACAGGCTTCCCTCGATCCAGACGTTTTAGCAATCAAGCAGACTCTTTACCGCGTTGGAACAAATTCACCCATCGTTAAATATTTGATGGAAGCCGCGGAAAGAAAAAAACAGGTGGCAGTTCTGGTGGAATTGAAGGCGAGATTCGATGAGGAGAATAATATATTCTGGGCAAGGGAGCTTGAGAAAGCGGGCGTTCATGTAGTGTACGGTTTGCTCGGATTAAAGACTCACGCCAAGATGACACTGGTAGTACGAAAAGAAAGTGACGGGGTAAAACGCTACGTGCATATGAGCACCGGCAACTATAATACCGATACAGCAAAGATCTATACCGATCTCGGTTTGTTTACGTGTAATGACGAAATTTGCGCTGATGTTTCGGAGATATTTAATTTTCTTACCGGGTACTCAGAGCAGAAGGACTTCAGAAAATTATGGGTGGCTCCTATTAACAAACGCCAGAAGTTCCTGGACCTTATCCAACGGGAAATATTGAATGTAAAAAATGGCGGAAAGGGACATCTGATATTCAAACTGAATTCCCTTGTTGATCCGATCCTGATCGCGGCTCTTTACGAGGCTTCATCCAGGGGAGTCAAAATAGATCTGATAATCAGGGGAATATGCTGTTTGGTGCCCCAAAGAACGGGATTAAGTGATAATATCCGTGTGGTCAGCATTGTCGGAAGATTCCTTGAACACAGCCGAATTTACTATTTCCACAATAACGGTGACGAAGAGATCTATTGCAGCAGCGCCGACCTCATGCAGCGTAATCTTGACCGGAGAGTAGAAACATCTTTCCCGATTCTTGATAAGAATATTCAAAAATTCATAAAGAATCATATTCTTGACACTTGTTTATCTGATAATATGAAGGCGAGGGTTTTACTGCCTACAGGAAAGTATGTGCTCAATAAAAAAGTATTTACTGAAAATAAAATTAACCATCAGGAACGGATGATGGTCAAATCATTACCACAAAGTAAAAAAATTGTGCTCCGAGAAATAACTGAATAATCCTATTTCGGCAATCTGATTGAAATACCAAATCCCCCGAAGTAATCCGTATCCCCTGTAATTATGGAGGTTCCTAAAGAGAAGTCTACCTGAATATTTTGTTTGAACAGGTATGTGATTCCCAGATCAAAATTGTTAGACGGGATTGATTCATTCAATGCGCTCCCGTAAAATTCAAAAAATGTTCCGAGACTTTCTGATATTGAATAAGCAAGAGTTCCTGAATAAATGTAACTATTTATTCCGCTGTCAAGATCCTTTTCAATTCCCAGATTAAATCCAAATGAAGTGCTTTCGCTGATATTCTGATTTGCTGATAATAAAAGTTTAGGAACAAAATTATTTGTACGTAATTTTTCACTCCCGAACGGCAGTATAGTCTGAAGTATTATTCCTATGTCGGAAAATATTTTCTCACCCTTTCTGAGATTCAATTTCCCGCCAAACAACAAATTCTGCATACCCTGAATATTTGTTTTAAGACCATTAGTTAAAGTCTGCCCTGTAAAATATTCTCCGCCAAATCTCAGTTCAAAATTGGGACTTACGCCATACCTGATTAAGGTGCTTCCAAGACTTAGATTGTCATTTTCTAACGAATTCATCCCTTGAGAATATTTTTGTTTCTGATAAACGAACCCTAACTCTATCTGTACCGCATCGAGCGGAACTACCAGTGGAGATTCCGTCTGATCAGGCCGATCAGTCACCAGTCCCTGATTCTCCGATTGGGCATTATTTACTGATAGAGAGATAAGGAACATTAAAAAAGCTGCGGCAGTAAATATTTTTTTCATATTAACCTGCGATTAATCTCCATATCTGAGCAACAAAAAAACAAACAACTATGCCCATAGCAACAGGGAGGAGTGTTGATATCATGGTCCACTTCCAGCTTTTTGTTTCCTTATATATTGTAAAGATTGTAGTAGAACACGGATTGTGAAGCAGACTGAAAAGCATGAGATTAATCCCGGTTAATACAGTCCAGCCCCCTGCTTCCAGTATTTGGGCAGTTTCATTAACCGAATCGAGTTCGAACATCACACCCGCACCGGCACCGCCTGCCATCTTGACCGTCAATACCGTAAGCATTAAAATGGTTGGTATGACTATCTCATTAGCTGGAATGGCAATAACATAGGCAAGGATTATCACTCCGTTAAGTCCAAGAACAAATGCAAAAGGATCAACCGCATCTATAAAATACTCCGCCGCACTGATTCCACTGATATGAACATTGGCAACAA
>PGYS01000057.1 GCA_002839795.1 Ignavibacteriae bacterium HGW-Ignavibacteriae-3
AACTCAGACCGGAAATAATGTTTAAAGTTTCTTCCTGTCTCTCACCGTCCATAATTGATTTAATAATTCTGCTCCCTACAATAAAACCGTCGCAGAAAGGAGAAAAGTTTTTTATGTCCTCCGGTTTTGATATTCCGAAGCCGATCATCATTTTATTTTTTTTAATTATCGAATACGATCTTTTCAAATTATCTATTGCACTTTCATCATATTTGTTTACAACTCCGGTGATACCGGATACACTTACGCAGTATACAAATCCTTCGCTCTTTGCATCGATTTCTCTTATTCTTTGATCTGATGAGGTAGGGGTTGTAAGCAGAATAAGATCCGGTTTAGAGCCCATAAATTGCATTTCGGTGGAATTAAAATATTCTTCATATTCGTCCAACGGAACATCGGGCACTATCAAACCTTTGACGCCTGAATTTGCGGCATCTGTGAAAAAATTTTTCATTCCGTATCTTCTTATAGGATTGGCATAACCCATTAAAATAACAGGTTTTGAGCTGTATGAGCTAATGTGTTCTGAGATTGCAAATACGTCTTTTAGATTGATCATGTTCTCTAAAGCAATTTTTGATGATGCCTGTATTATCGGTCCGTCCGCCAAAGGATCGCTGAACGGAATCCCCAACTCTATCATATCTGCCCCGGCGTCCAGAATATTTTTTGCCAAGTTTACAAAATTATTTTTGTTTGGGAATCCGACTGTGAGAAAAATTGAAAGCGCTTTCCGTTTGTCCCTGTTTAATTTGTCGATATAATTGGAGATAAAGGACATCAAGTTTCTCCCTGTATATTTTCTGAATTGCTGATTATTGTTGAAAGATCCTTATCACCCCGTCCGCTTACATTGACTACGACGATATCATTCGCAGAAGTTGATCTGATAAACTTTTCCAGATAAGCTATGGCATGAGCGCTTTCAAGAGCCGGTAAGATTCCTTCAAGTCTTGTGAGAAGATGCATACCTGCGAGTGCTTCATCATCAGTAACAGAAAAATACTGAACACGCTTTATATCCTTTAGAAGGGAATGTTCGGGACCCACTCCCGGATAATCCAAGCCGGCTGAAATTGAATGAACTTCAGAAACCTGTCCAAATTCATTTTGAAGAAGATAACTGTTCATTCCCTGAAATATTCCGGGTTCGCCCAAAGTAAGAGTTGCGCAATGTTTGCCGGAATTTAACCCGTATCCGGCTGCCTCAATTCCGATTAGAGAAACATCCTGATCATTTATAAATGGATAGAACATTCCTATTGCATTGGATCCGCCTCCGACGCACGCGACAATATGATCAGGCAGTTTATTCTCCGCCTCCAAAATTTGTTCTTTAGTTTCGATGCCGATAATGGTTTGGAAATCCCTTACAATCATCGGATATGGATGCGGGCCGACAACCGAACCGATTATGTAATGTGTTGTTTCAACATTAGTCACCCAATCCCTGATTGCTTCGTTTGTTGCATCTTTCAGAGTACTGCTGCCGGATGAGACGGGCCGAACTTCCGCACCGAGAAGTCTCATCCTGAACACATTCGGCTTTTGTCTTTCAATATCCGTCTCGCCCATGTAAACGACGCAGTTGAGTCCGAATTTTGCGCAGACCGTGGCCACAGCCACTCCGTGCTGGCCCGCGCCGGTTTCCGCAATAATTCTTTTCTTGCCGAGTTGTTTCGCAATTAGTATCTGACCAATTGCGTTATTTAATTTATGCGCACCCGTATGGCATAAATCTTCCCGCTTTAAATAAATTTTTGAGAACCCATAGTATTCTGTAAGTCTTTCCGCGAATGTTAAAGGAGTTGGCCGACCGTTAAATCCTTTCTGTAGGCTCTGGTACTCCGAAAGAAATAGCGGATCATTTTTCAATTTTAGATACGTCGATTCAAGTTCATTCAGCGCGGCGATCAAAGTTTCCGGTACGAATTTTCCGCCGTATTTTCCGAATTTGCCCTTAATATCAGGAAAATTATATTTACTCATAATTACCAAGATTTAGTTTTTTGTTTATAACAGGTGCCAGTTCCTGAAGCTTTTCAATAAGAGCTTTAAAACTCGCGAGATTTAAAGTTTGATATCCGTCGGAAAGCGCCTTTTCAGGATTTGTATGTACCTCTATTAACAATCCGTCCGAGCCAGCGGCGACTGCGGCCATAGCCATCGCCGGGACTTTATCCCAAATTCCAATTCCATGTGACGGATCCACAAAAATCGGAAGGTGGGAATTCTTTTTAATGACGGGTACCGCATTTAAATCAAGAGTATTGCGTGTCGCGGTTTCAAATGTTCTGATTCCGCGTTCACATAAAATCACATTGTAGTTCTGCTGGGAAACTATATATTCAGCACTAAGCAGTAACTCTTCGATAGTGGCAGACATTCCACGTTTTAAAAGAATAGGTTTCTGGGTTTTCCCGACCTCTTCAAGCAGGGCATAGTTCTGCATGTTCCGGGCGCCGAGTTGTATGATATCCGCGACCTCTGCCACGGCTTCGATGTGTGATTGATTCAAGACTTCGGTAACAATATTTATACCGATCTCTTTTTTAACGTCACTCAGATATTCAAGCCCTTTCTCTTTCAGTCCCTGAAACGCATACGGACTCGATCGTGGTTTATAGGCGCCTCCTCTTAAAAAATTTACGCCCATTTCCTTAAGCCGGCCCGCTATTTCAAATATTTGGTCACGGCTTTCCACAGAGCAGGGACCGGCAATAATTGTAAGCTGATCCCCTCCGATTTTTATTCCATTGACATCAATGATCGTATCTTCACTTTTCATCTGTCTGCTTACAAGTTTGTATTTTTTAGTAACCCGGATCACTTCCTCAACTGACGGCAGCAGCTGAAATTCTTCTTTTATCAGAAACTCGGAAGGTCCTGTTATGCCTATGGCAAGTTTGGAAGCACCCGGAATTTCATGCGGTGTGCAATTAAAAGAAATAATTTTATTCTTAACTTCTTTTATATCCTCACGAGGCGAATTGAGATTCATTAGAATCAGCATTATTTATACCTCAGTTTGTTAATCTTATTTAAAAAAATCTTCAATTTAGAAAAATCTTTTTTCCCGGGTGATGATTCAATAGAGGAGGATAAATCGACAGCCGCAGGTCGAATTTCATTGTAGATGTATTCTATATTACT
This sequence comes from Ignavibacteriae bacterium HGW-Ignavibacteriae-3, assembly GCA_002839795.1. Classification (GTDB taxonomy): domain Bacteria; phylum Bacteroidota; class Ignavibacteria; order Ignavibacteriales; family Melioribacteraceae; genus Fen-1258. Next base: position 3,157 of record PGYS01000057.1, read on the forward strand.
TTCAGAAATTCCGCCTGCTAAAATAATTTTGTTCCTTAATTCATAAGGTATGATATGCCAGTCAAATGATGCTCCGGTTCCTCCAAACTCGTTTTCTGAATAAGTATCCAGCAGGAAGGAGCATCCAGTATAATTACCGAGATCCGTAAAATTAAATTCGTTTTTAATTCTGAAACATTTAATGACCGGCAGATTAATTTTGCTTATAAAGGATTGATCTTCATACAGCTGAACAGCATTCAAGCCGAGTGTCTGTGAGATATTATTAATCATTTCATATTTATGATCTATAAAGACACCAACTTTATAAGTGAATGGTGGAAGTTTCGCAATAATTTCCCCTGCGTCACTGTAATCGATATTTCTTCTGCTGTTTTTGTAAAAGATGAATCCCAGTGCATCAGCACCCAGCTGACTGCACAATAATGCATCCTCCAGGCTGGTAATTCCGCAAATCTTAACTTTCATAAAGGCACCATTCCTTGAATATTTTTAACTCCTCACCAATATTGTCAGATCGCATAAAATGTTCCCCTACAAGAACGGCTTTGATTTTTGTCTTTTTGATTTCTATAATATCATCCCGGCTCTTTATGCCGCTCTCCGAAATAAGAAATACACCATCAGGAATGATTTCTGACAGTTCTCTGCTTACGCCGAGATTTACATTGAATGATGAAAGATCACGGTTATTAACACCGATGAAGCTGTTTTTAGTGAAATCTATTTTATCAATTTGAATGCCCGAATGAATCTCGAGCAGTACTTCCAGACCGCATTCAGCGGCGGCGCCGGTCAGTTCGGCAATCTGATTTTTTGAAAGTGTCTCGGCAATCAGAAGAATCGCATCCGCTCCGTTTGCCTTGGCCTCGAAAATCTGGTATTCATCAATAATAAAATCTTTTCTCAGAAGGGGAGTGGTTTTGAATTCTGCAATCTCGCGAAGATAGTTAATATCGCCTTGGAAAAAATTTTTATCCGTCAGTATTGAAATCGCATCGGTTTGGTTTTCCATATAAATATTTGCTATTCCTATATGATCAAAATCTTCTTTTAATAATCCTTTGGACGGACTCGCCCTTTTTATTTCTGTTATGATACCAAGACGATCGGAATGTGTTAAAGAATCCTTCAGACTTCTTACCGGGAAATCAAAAAACTCAAAGTCTCTGAACGAGCTCAAAGAATATTCGGATTTCAGCTTATTCACCTCATCCTTTTTAACCTTCAGTATATCATCCAGAATGCTCATTTATATTTATTCCCAAACTCTTTCAATTCATTAAGTTTATTTAATGTTTTACCAGACTGGATCGATTCCTCGGCAATTTTTACACACTCATTCAGATCATCAGAAACTCCGGCAGCTTTAATAGCCATAGCGGCATTTGCCGCCACGACATAATAACCCGCCGTTTTCTCTTTTCCGGAGAATATTTTATAAATGATCTCCGCATTTTCTTTTGCCGAGCTTCCCTTGATATCATTCAATTCAACGGCGGGAAAGCCGAAGGACTCATTCGTAAGCCGGTATGAAAAAATCCCGTTGCAATCTGTTGCTTCTATAACACTGGTTGAATGAGACAAACTGATTTCGTCAAACGAATTGTTTGTACATACAAAGCACACTTTCTTCATATCTATATATTCCACCGAATCGGACATAAGTTTCGAAGCGGCATCATTGAAAGTACCAATCAGCTGCCGTTTTGTTCCGGCAGGGTTCGTCAGCGGTCCAAGAATATTAAATATTGATCTGAACTCGAGTTCCTTTCTGATAGAGGCAACATGTTTCATCGCGGGATGATATAAAGGCGCGAATAAAAAAGCTATTCCGATTTCATTCAATGCCTTTTCCGATAGTTCCGGAGATAATTGTACTTCAACGCCCAGTTCGTGAAGCACGTCTGAACTGCCGCTCTTGCTGGATATTGACCTGTTGCCGTGTTTTGCAACTTTCACTCCGGCGCCTGCCGCTACAAATCCTACAGCCGTGGAAATGTTAAAGGAGCCTGACCCGTCTCCTCCGGTTCCGCATACATCAATAACATCTTCGTCGTCGCACTTTATTTTAATAACCTTTTCTCTCATCGCATTGACGAATCCGCCAACTTCTTCCGCTGTTTCTCCTTTTATCTTTAAGGCGGTCAGCAATGAGGCGATCTTCGAATTATTTTCAGTACCGCTCATAATAGAATACATTACCTTGTATGCCTCATCGAATGAAAGATTCTCACCCTCGATTACTTTTTCAAGAAGATCTTTCATAATTCAATCCAGTTTTTAATTATCTGATCTCCGGCTTTTGTTAATATAGATTCCGGATGAAACTGAATCCCTTCTATCGGGTAGTTTATATGCCGTACTCCCATCACAATCCCATCCCCGGTATGTGATGTTATTTCAAGAACGGCAGGGATCGACTCTTTCTCTATTACAAGTGAATGATATCTTCCCGCGCCAAAATTTTGTTCAACATTTTTATAAATAGTTTTTCCATCGTGGTTAATATTTGATACTTTCCCGTGCATCAGATAGGGCGCGTTAATAATTTTAGCGCCGAAGCAAAATCCGATTCCCTGATGGCCAAGACAGACTCCAAGGAGAGGAGTGTTAACTCCAAAAGTTTTAATAACATTAAGTGATATTCCGGAATCGTCAGGATTTCCGGGTCCCGGAGAAATAACAATCTTATCCGGTTTCATATCACTGATCTCATCAAGTGAAATCCTATCATTCCGTTTGACAGTTATATCATTCACATAATTTCCGATGAGCTGTACAAGATTAAATGTAAATGAATCGTAATTATCAATTATCAAGATCTTCATCAATCACCTCCGCAATTTTCAATGCACTCACCAAAACAGCCGATTTATTTTTAATTTCTTTAAGCTCAAGCTCCGGTTTGCTGTCTGCCACAATTCCGGCACCGGCCTGCCAGTAAATTTTATCTCCTTTTGCAAACAATGTTCTGATAGCAATGCAGAGATCAAGATTTCCTCTAAGGTCAATATATCCAACAGCCCCCGCATAAACATTGCGGTTCAGTTTTTCATAATCTTGAATTAATTGCACGGCTTTTATTTTAGGAGCCCCGGTGACGGTACCTGCCGGGAAAGATGCTCTTAATGCATCTATACAGTCTTTATCATCCTGCAGGATTCCTTCCACACGTGAGACAATGTGCATCACATGAGAGAACCGGTTTATTTTCATTTCTTCCGTAAGTTTTATTGTTCCATATTTACAAACCCTGCCGAGATCATTTCTGGCAAGATCAACCAGCATTACATGTTCGGCAATTTCCTTGGGATCAGAAAGTAATTCTTTTTCCAATCTCAAATCTTCATCTTCTGTTTTACCGCGCCGTCTTGTACCCGCAATCGGAAGAATTTCAGCTTTCCTGTTTTTGACTTTCAGAAGATCCTCGGGAGAAGTGCCTATTACCCTAAAATCATTTTCGAATTCCATAAAGTACATATAAGGGGAGGGATTGATCATTCGCAATGCTCTGTAAACATTGAAAGTGTCTCCCTCAAATCCGGCTTCAAATCTTTTAGAGAGCACAATTTGAAATACGTCGCCTTTATAAATGTTATTTTTACAGCGATCAACAAGACGGCAGAATTCTTCCTCATCATTTTTAGCAAGATTTATGGGATTTGCTTTAAAGTCGGATTTATGTTCAATCGTTTTTGAAAGCAAAGTTTGCAAATTCTTTAAGATCTGACCGGCTTCATCATATTTTTTCTTAACATTCGATTTGATGCTTACATCGGCATTCGTAATAAGAATTATCTGATGTTTGAAATGGTCAAAGACAATAATTGTCTGATATAATCCCAGAATTGAATCCGGCGAAAGGGGATGTTCTTCTTTTTCGAATTTTACAACATCTTCAATGATCGAGATATTTTCAAAACCGAGGTACCCGACAATTCCGCCCGTGAAGTAGGGGAGTTCTTCAATGTGGGGATAATTAAACGCTCCAATTTTACTTTTCAGATAGTCGAAAAGATTTTCATTCCGGCTTTCCGTTCCTGTACCTGTATTAATCGTAAGTTCAGTACCGTGGTTTGAGATTAGTTCCACAGGATCAACGCCTATAAAAGAATATCTTGCCAATCTTCCGATTCCCTCTACAGACTCCAGCAGGAAAGAAGTTGAAGAAGCAGATCTGATCTTAAGATAAGCCAGAACAGGAGTCAGCATATCCGCAGAAATGTATTTATAGACCGGAACGCGATTATAATTTTCTGAAAGTGCCGCAAATTTATTGAATTCCATTTTATCCCTTTAAAAACAAAAAACCCTTCTCAGTGCAGCTAAGAAGGGTTTGATTTAAAATTACATTTATTGCTTCAGGTCACCGAGATTGAATTATTATATATAGACCACCACCAATTCCGGACGGTTTGCATGTTATATGTATTAATTGTGTATTTCATCGTGGGAGCAAAGATAAAATATTATTCCTCACACTGTCAAGCGATATTTTTATTATTAATCCGGAACCAGTTATTAATACTTTCATATTCTTTTTCACCGTATGACTTATGATGATATTCATTTGTCTTTGCAGAATAAATATAATCGCGGGACCATTCATCAATATTCGTGATTACATCATGAATTGCTTCCAGAATCAATTCAAGTTCGGAGTCAGTCATTGTGGGGTGCAGCGATAAACGTATCCATCCCGGTTTTTCTGAAAGGTCTCCGTGATTTATTTTATCCGTAATTCGTTTGGAACGTGTCGGATCAACATGGAGAAGATAGTGACCGTAAGTGCCCGCGCAGGAACATCCGCCCCTTACTTGGATCCCAAACCTGTCATTCAGCAATTTAACCATAAGGTTATAATGTATATCCTCAACATAAAAAGAGATAATGCCAAGCCTTTCAGTCGAATCCTGTGCAAGAATATGAAGAGATGGAATTTCAGAAAATTTCTTGAATGCAATATTAAGCAGTTCATGCTCTCGTTCAAGAATATTTTTGGTCCCGATCTCATTTTTCAGATTAACGGCAAGAGCAGTTTTAATTGCCTGAAGAAATCCAGGTGTGCCCCCGTCTTCGCGCAATTCTATATCTTCAATATACTTGTGCTCTCCCCATGGATTTGTCCAGTCCACAGTACCGCCGCCGGGATTATCAGGTACTCTGCGATTATATAATTTGGAATCGAATATTAATACACCGGAAGTACCCGGACCGCCCAAAAATTTATGAGGGGAAAAAAAGATCGCATCCAATTTTTCCAACGTATCATCGGGATGCATGTTAATGTCGATATAGGGAGCTGCCGCAGCATAGTCAATAAAACATAATCCGCCCGCTTGATGCATCATCTTTGCCATTTTGTAGAATGGGGGTTGAATCCCCGTTACATTGGATGCTGCCGTGAATGAACCTATTTTTTTCTTTCTGCCGGTGTATTTCTTCAAGAGATCTTCAAGATGAGCCAGATCAACCATTCCCTGTTCATCCGGTTCAATTACAACAACTTCACAAATGGTCTCAAGCCAGGAAGTTTGATTTGAATGATGTTCCATATGAGTAAGAAAGACAACCGGTTTTTCTTCATCGGGTATGTTTGCGTACTTCTGAAGCTGTTCGCATAAGCGCAAACCGAGCATTCTCTGAAATTTATTTATGGCCGATGTCATACCGTAACCGGAAAATATAATCACGTCATCTTGATCGGCATTTACATGCTCCTTGATAATTTTCTTGGCTTCAGAATAAGCCCTTGTCATCAAAGTTCCTGTCATGGAAGATTCGGAATGGGTATTCCCCACATAAGGATAGAATTGATCGGTAAGTCTTTTCTCTATAGGGGCATACAATCTGCCGCTGGCAATCCAATCAGCGTAAAGTATTTTCTTCCTTCCGTACGGTGAATCGAATTCCTGATTGATGCCTATTACATTATCTCTATATTTTGCGAAGTATTTTTCGAGCGACATAAGCTTATTAATTTAATGTGAAGAACCTTTTACAGATTTTAACTATTTGATTATTGGAATAATCCAATTACCGATAGTATCAAGAAATCCCGGAACGAATTCTTTTTTCAAACTTTCATATTCTGCAGGAATCCCGGATTTAGCAGCCTGATAAAGATGATTAGCTTCCGGGAAAATAACCGTTTTATAATTTTTATTACCGCCTTTTTCCAATGCTTCTTCCATCTTATTTTTGTTCTGATGAACAGAAACCTGCAGATCGAGACCGCCGAAAATCATTAATACAGGTACCTTCACTTTTTTGAGCGAGGGTGCCGGGTCGTATTTTACGAAAAATCTAAACCAAGGATTATCAAACATCACGATCTGTGATTCCACAATGGAATTGAGATAAGATTTTTTATCAAGAATGGAATTCTTAATCTCAGGACTGAGAGATTCAAAATCTTTTTCTGCAAAGATCTCAATATCATTTCGAATGGAGCTAAAATCTTCGCCGCCGCTCAGTACATTGTTGATTTTTACTTGCAGCTCGCGATTTTTTTCAATTAGATTATTTTCAACTCCGCTGGCATTTAGGATTAACCTCTGCTGTTCGAGCAATAAATCACCGCCCGGAACACCGGAACCTGAGATTAGAACTACAAACGCTACATCCGAAGAGTAGGAGGCGACCAGGGAAGCAATTATTGCTCCTTCGCTATGTCCTATAAAACCGATCTTTTTGGAATCAATATTCGGTAGTTTTTTTAAGAAATCGATTGCGGCTTTTGCGTCATCCGCAAATTCAGCCGTTGTTGATTGCATCGTATTTCCGGTGGAACCCCCTACACCCCTGTCGTCATAACGCAAAACTGCTATACCTCTGCGTGTAAGAAAGTCGGCAATTCTTTCAAAAATTTTAAAACCAAAAATATCTTCATCCCGGTTCTGAGGTCCGTTGCCGGTTAACAAAATTACCGCCGGATATTTAAAATTCTCTTTGGGGCGGGTAAGAGTGCCTGCCAATAAAATTCTTCCGCTCTTAAAGGCAACTTCTTCCTCAGAATATGGAAGCGGTTCCGCTTTTTTTACCTCAGTGACCGGAGACTGCTTCGGTTCAACGCCGCGCACAAGGTGGAATGATCCTTGAATACCTGCCTGCAATATTTTCCCGGTTATAGAATCAGCTTTTAACTCTCCGTCAAAATTTGCGATTCCTGCCTGACTCGGCAATTCGAAATGTACTTTATTCTTATTGATTGTAAATACCTGAAGCTGATAATCCTTCAGTGCTTGTGAAGGGATACTCATTAAAGCAGTTAAGGAATTTTTTGTCTGTTCTATTTTTAGCTGAAAGTCGAGATTCATCGTGAGCATTTTTATCTTCCCGTCCCAATAACCCGAAATATTACTTTGCGCATAAGTAAGAGAAGCCAGCAGAATGAGAGTGATTAAAATTTTGAGCCTGCATTTCATGATTTTACCATCTGTCATTATTACGAGGATAAAAATAGTCAGTTTAAAAGTAAAAAGCCGTCCCGATGAGATCAGGACGGCCTTTTAGGAATTGTTTTATCCCAGATAGGCTTTGAGATTTTTACTTCGGGTTGAATGCCGCAATCTGATCAGTGCTTTTTCTTTAATCTGCCTTACGCGTTCTCTTGTAAGATTTAATTTTTCGCCTATTTCTTCAAGAGTTAATGAATGTTCCTTACCCAATCCGAAATAAAGACGTATCACTTCAGCTTCTCTTTCGGTAAGCGTGGAAAGGGACCTTTCAATTTCGGCTTTAAGAGATTCTTTCATTAAAGTAAAATCCGGAGCCGGCTGATCCTCATTCGGCATAACATCAAGCAAGCTGTTATTATTATCCTCGCTGTGTGCAAAAGGAGCATCCATTGAAACGTGTCTGCCTGCTATCTGCATGGCATAGGTCACATCGGAAACATCCATATCAAGCTGAGTTGCAATTTCTTCGGGACTGGGTCTTCGTTCATATTCCTGTTCAAGCTGACTTAAAGCTTTTCCCATTTTATTAAGCGCGCCAACTCGATTAAGAGGAAGGCGGACCATTCTGGACTGCTCTGCGATTGCCTGCATAATTGACTGACGAATCCACCATACAGCGTATGAAATAAATTTAAATCCGCGTGTTTCATCGAATCTTCTTCCGGCCTTTATTAAACCAAGATTTCCTTCGTTGATAAGATCTCCGAGAGGGAGTCCCTGATTCTGATACTGTTTAGCAACACTCACAACAAATCTTAAATTAGCTTTGGTCAATTTTTCCAAAGCCATTTGATCTCCTTTTTTAATCCTTATCGCCAAATCAATTTCTTCATTTGGTGTGAGGAGATCCACTTTTCCGATTTCCTGAAGGTACTGATCCAAAGATTTACTTTCACGATTTGTAAACTGCTTCGTTATCTTCAAATCCTTACTTCTCCTAATTATTTAAAAAATATGTTATAATTAATTTTAACAAAAACGGTGATCTTACTCTTAATAAACTATAAAGTTCCAAAAATGAAGAAATTATTCCTCATCCTATGAAAATCTTTTACTCCTAACTCTATTTGATATCTCGAAGGGTTCTAAGAGAGAGCCCGGAAACAACTTTAAAAGTAGGCCTTTGATATGTTTTTATAAAATTCACCGCCCGAAAATAATGAAATTTCAAGTAATTACCTATAAAAAACTGCACTTATCTTATGTATAATAATGTGACACACATCAAATCAATTTTTGGACAAAACTAATTCCAAATTGCTATCAATTTTAAGTTTACTAAGCAAATTACCAGTTTTTACTCCTTTTAAATTTTGGCCGGAAGCCGAGACAAATCCATTTTCACTCGCGTATCTATAGAGCAGGGAGTAGAGCATCTTTCTGGCACGATGAAGTCTCGATCTTACCGTACCTACCGGGCAATCAATAAAATCTGCTATTTCCTCATAAGTGTAGCCTTCAATATCGCTTAAAAAGACTATTGTTCTAAAATCATCCGGGAGTACTGATAGTGCCTCTGCAAGCTCATCATTCAGAGCATTTCTAAAAGCATCGTTTTCATAATGCTGGGTTTTAACATCTTCGGCTTTAATATTTTCATAAAAATTCTGTACATCATCGTAATCAACTTTGTTAGGCTCTCTTGCGGATTTACGATAATTGTTGATGAATGAATTTTTCATGATCTGAAAAAGCCATGCTTTTGCGTTGGTTCCTTTTTCAAATTTATCAAAAAATCTGAATGCCTTTAAGAGAGTATCCTGGACTAAATCATCAGATTCATCGCTATCCTGAGTCATCTTCAGGGCAAAACTTTTGAGTGCGTCAATATGAGGGATAATCTCGTTATCAAAATCTTTATATTTTCGGTCGTTCAATTTATCTGATACAGTCTTTCTCATTCTGAACTTTCTATTATTCATGTTATAATTACGAAACCATAATGAACGCAACAAAGTTCACTTAATGTGAATTAAAGATGAGGCGAATTCTAAGATAAAAAAGACCGTCTCAAAAATTTCTTCAGTCAGTTTCAAAATCTCCGGCGGATATCACCGGATTAAAAATTACCCATCCGGCAGTACTTACAAGAATCTGTTGAGACGGTTTTTATAAAATCTATTTTGTAGCAATAAACTTTGTTCCGTCATCGCTAAGGTTCTTAATATACTTCTCGGGATCTTTTTTGAATTTGGCATCGCAGCCGGGGCAGCAGAAACCGATTACTTTACCTTTGTATTCCACGGTAGGAGTTTCTGTGTCAACTTCCGCTCCTTGTACGGGACAGACTGTATTCCAGATTTGCAATGAGGTTTGTTCTTTCCCGGATTCGGATTTTTCTTCCTTACCGGATTCTTTTAATTCGAAACCTCTTTTCAACAATTTCGCTTTTGCATCAGTAACTGAAATTTCTCTCAATTTCATTCCGCACTCAGGGCATTCTCCCTTGGAATCAGAAATTACATTCACTTCCATCGGGCATTGGAAGATTTTCCCGTCTTTGTTTACATCCAGTTCATTAAGATCGATGCTGCCTTTTCTAACAATGCCGGTAGCATCTTCTTTTTTATCCTGCATTTCTTTCATCATATGCATCTTCATTTTAGATTTTGTGGAATCATGCATTTGCATGGGTTTTTCCTGCGCATAACTCACAAAACTTACAGCTAAAGTTGCTATGATTATAAATACGATTAATTTGTTTTTTTTGAACATGTTATCTCCTCTGATTAGTGAATTTATTTTGATTTAAAACCATTATTCTCTAAATTTTTTGCCGCCTCATCGAGCGAGACTTCTTTTAATTTCATATTGCAGAGGGGGCATCTTCCCGGCTCGTCAGAAATCACATTCCAATCCATCGGATCCTGGAAAACCTTTCCATCCTTATTTTTATCAATTGCTTTCAAATCTATTATACCTTCCCTAACAATTGATTCTTCCGGCATAGTATTTACACTCTTCTTTGAATTCTTAATCTCATTGGAGGCGGATACCGGTTTACTATTCTCAGAAGATTTTAGAGGAGCGGGGTTATCACCATGCTGATGTCCCGCAGGCATTCCGGTCTTAAGCTGGCTTTCAGAATCGATTAAGAATCCTCCTGTTGCTGCGATCTCGTCTCCTTCACTTATGCCCGAAATAATATGATATTTGTCTCCGAACCGGTTACCGATTTGAACGTTCCGCGCTTCAAATTTACCAGCATCGATTTTTTTCCAGATTACGGCTCTTTTACCGGCCATTATAACTGCATCTGCCGGTACAAGTATTCCCCGGCCGCTATCCTTATTAAATAAAGTTTCACCGTACATCTGCGGTTTCAGTTTGCCTCCCAGGCTGGAAAATTCACTTCGCACTTTAATTGTTCTTGTCTGGGAATTTATAACGGGATAGACAAAAGCAATACGTCCGGTAAACTCCTCACCGGGGAATGCACGCAAATGAAGTTTAACGGGACTTCCAATTTTAATATTCGATAAATCATTTTCGTAGATTTCTGCAATATTCCATAGAGTTGAAAGTTCGGCAACATCATAGATAACCGTGCCTTCGTTTACATAATCTCCTTCCTGGACTTTTTTCTCAATGACGGTCCCGTTGACAGGGGAGTAGTAAGTCAGCGTAAGATTAATTTCGTGTGTGTTTTTCAAAGATTCAATCTGATCTGTCGTCAATCCGAATAACTCTAATTTCTTTGTTGAAGCATGCAGCAGTGATTTTGTAGCGGAGGAATTCTTCAAAGCTATCAGATATTCATTTTGGGCCTGAACAAGATCAGGACTATAAATTTCAAAGAGAGGCTGGCCTTTTTTTATATACTCCCCGGTTTTATCCACGATAAGTTTTTCGATTCTTCCGTTGAACCGGGCTGAAATTGTTTTCCGGTTGTTCTCGACAAAATCCATATAGCTGTAGGCTGTCACACGGTCGGTAAGATTTTCCTTTTTCACAATAACAGTTGATACATTTGCCAGCACTTGTTTTTTTCCGCTGAGCGTAATCATCCCCTCCATCTCCTGATCAAGCGCTGATCCCTCACCATCGGGTGATACTTTTTTAATTAGATCCATATGGCAGATTGGGCATGCACCCGGTCTATCAGTTCGAACCTGCGGATGCATCGGGCAGGTCCAGTAGTCATTTTGTTTGACTAATTCATGTTCATGATTTCCGCCATCATCCGATTTAGTGCAGCCCGAAAAGGAAAGTGTTAAAACTAGAATCGGAATAGACAAATATCTTTCCACTTTCATTTTTGTTCCTCTATTTATTCTTATAAAATTTTTCATTTATCACCTAAAACTTATTTAGTGTAGTTCCAACCATCATCTCAATCTCGGCAAGAGCCATTTGAGTGTCAGCCTTGGACATGTAATAATTCATCTGCTGCATCAGCAGCATTCTGTAGGAATCAATAACAACCGTAACTACGGTTTTATTATTCTGATAAGCTGAGACTTGTGATTCAGCCGCATTAAGGTACAATGGAATAACTTTTTCATTGTAAAGTTTTATCAGTTCAACAGCGGTATCATATTTCACAAGAGTTTCCTGAAGCTTGGCGGTCATTTCCCGCTGCATATCAGATTTTTCAAATTCAATACTGCTTATGCCGGCGTATAACTCTTCCTCTTTGGATTTATATTTATCAATCGACCATGGTGCAAACGGAAGCGTTATCGATGCCATCAGACCGTACATTATTTCAGATTTACCCTGACCGTTTATCATCATCGGATCTGTTTTGGAAGTCAGAAGCATTCCCCGCGGCATTCTCATCAGCATTCCCTGTAACATTAAATCCGGAATGAGTTCCCTGTTGTTTGCATCAATCATTGCCTTGTTCATTTCTATCATACTGCTCATTTTTTTCAGGGATGGACTTGAATTTCTTAGCAGCTCTTCCAGATAAGTCTGTGAGGATGAAAGCTGATGCACAGTAAAATCATTAATTGCAATTACTTCTTTTGAATTTAGATCTCGACCCAGAAGTTTATTTAGATTATAAATCTGAGCCTCGCGTTGCTTCCCGAGGATCAGCAACTGTGTCTCATTAGATGCAATTTCACTCTGCAGAGTGAGCAAATCGGCTTGATTGACCTTGTTTGTGTAGTAGGAAACTTCAGCCGATTTTATCAGACTTTTGATAAGCTCAATATTTTTATTCTGAACCTCAATCTTTCTGTCAGTCAGCCAAAGCGTATAATATGACATCTTTACCTGAGCAATCAGATTGATTTCATAAATCTCATAATTATTATCCTCCACAGCGGTGTTCTTCCGTTCCACTTCCGCCATCGCGTTTAGCTTACCGCCGAGAGGAAACATCTGAGAAATTCCAATGTTGTTTGAAATCGACTGACTGAAAATATCAACGGAACTTATGGGTACTTGTGAAAACTCAACAGAAAGATTCGGAGCGGGAAGTGTATTGACAGATTCTGCTCTTTTTTCGGAAGATATAATTCTGTACTGAAGTGATTTCAGTCTTGGATTGTTATTAAGGGCTTCGGTAATCAGTGATTCAACTGACTGCGCGTTTATCTTTATTCCAAACAAAGTTAAAAGCAGCAGCACAGAGAACACTGATCTATTCACAAAGTTACTCGGAGTATTTCTTGAATTAATATTCATTTTATTCTTCCTCCTTCATCCAACCGGCCATTTTAGAGATTTCTAGTTTCCCTTTTTTTAGTGCGCGCTCTTTCATGATCGCGAAAAGAATCGGTGTGACAACCAGAACGTGAACAGCACTGGTGAGCAATCCCCCTATCATCGGCGCAGTCAGCGGTTTCATTACATCGGACCCCGTACCGGTTGCCCACATGATTGGTATCAATCCGACCATCGATGTGCCGACGGTCATCAACTTAGGCCTGAGACGTAAAACAGAGCCTTCAATTGTCGCTTCATAAATATCAGTCTTTGTTAAATGCCCGCGTTCGCCTTTATGAAAAGATCTTATTCTTTTATCTAATGCCTCATGAAGGTAGACTACCATCACGACTCCGGTTTCAACTGCAACGCCATACAATGCAATGAAACCAACCCAAACGGCAACCGAAAAATTATATCCCAGAATGTAGATCATATACATTCCGCCAATAAGAGCGAAGGGAACCGAAAGCATTACAACCCCTGCTTCCACATAATCTTTTAATGTGAAAAATAGAAGCACAAAGATCAAAAGCAATACGACCGGCATAATCACTTGAATGGTCTGCTGAGCGCGTATTTTACTCTCGTACTGACCGCTCCATGTATAAGAATATCCGGCGGGCAGCTGTAATCCATCGGCAATAACGTTTTTAGCGTCCGCCATAACATTGCCCATATCTCTTCCTCGCGTATTCATAAAAACAATTGAACGAAGCATTCCGTCCTCACTGCTGATCATCGGGGGGCCGGTAACTAAATTAATATCTGCGAGTTCAGTCATTGGAAGATAGGCGACGGCGTTTTGATCTGTACTAGTTAAGGAAAGGTCATTCTGTCTATTCGATGCCCGCGGGATAACACCGGCCTGCATAGAATTACCCATCGATGATGACATACCACCGGCGGTGCTGATTTTCATGCCGTTTCCGCTCATGGCACCTCCCGCGGACTGAGATCCCATCGGATTGGATAAGGCGACAGGAATGATCAGACTTTTAAAATCTTCAATATTATCGCGGTAGTCCTTTTGATAACGCATTCTAATTGGGAAGCGCATTCTTCCGTCGATTATAATTCCAAGATTTTGACCGCCTATCGCCGTTTCAATAATATTTTGCAGGTCGCTAATATTAACACCGTACCGGGCGGCGATATCGCGTTTGACCTGTATATCTAAGTAGTATCCGTTTTGAACTCTCTCTGCGACAACATCGGCTGTGCCGTCCACTTCCTTCAATAAATTCTCGGCTCTGATAGCGTATGATTCTAGCGTATCCAGATTGGGACCAAAGATTTTAAATCCGATATCCGTTCTAACACCGGTTGCCAGCATATTAATCCTATTGATGATCGGTTGAGTCCATCCGTTTCTTACTCCCGGAATCTGTAATTTGGAATCAAGCTCACCAACAATGTCCTGCTTGGTGACCCCGGGTCTCCATTCACTTTTCGGCTTCAATAGTATTATTGTTTCGATCATGCTCAGCGGAGCATTATCGGTTGCCGTTTCGGCTCGTCCTGTTTTCCCAAGAACGTGATTGACCTCTGGGATTGACTTAATAAGTTTGTCCTGCTCTATTAATATTCTGTTAACTTCAGCAATTGACGCGCCGGGTAAAGTTACAGGCATATACAGAATGGATCCCTCATCCAGTGACGGCATAAATTCACTTCCGGTATTGATTATCATCGGTATGGTTATAAGCAGAGCTGTAACATTAATTGCGATGGTTGTTTTTCTATGCTTTAGTACCCAGTGAATAACGGGTTCGTAAAGGCGTATAAAAAATCTAGTGGTCGGATTTTTTTCCTCAGGACGAAATTTGCCCCGCATGAGAATGGTCATCAGAACGGGAATGAGAGAGATTACAACAATAGCCGCACCCACCATTGTGAAAGATTTGGTAAACGCGAGAGGTTTAAAAAGTTTGCCTTCCTGGCCGGTCAGCAGAAATACCGGAATGAATGAAACAAGAATTATTAATTCCGAAAAGAAAATTGCTCTGCCTACCTGCTTTGCAGAATCAATAGATATTTTTTTATACTCCTGAGCCGTCAGTTCTCCTTTCTCCTCGATTCCCTTGGCAATATTCCTGTAGGCATTTTCAACGAGGACAATGGATGAATCGACTATCACTCCGATCGCGAGGATTATTCCGCCGAGACTCATTATGTTGGAAGTTATATCGAACATATACATGAGTATGAAGGAGATAAGCACGGCAATCGGAATCTCGATCAGAATTCTTACAATACTTCTCCAGTGCAAAAGGAAAATTGCAACCATGATTGAGACTACTATTGCAGCTTCAATTAATGCCCTATCAAGAGTGCCGATTGCTTCTCTTATAAGAGTGCTCCGGTCGTAGGATGTGACAATCTCAACTCCCGGGGGGAGTCCGGGAGAAATTTCCTTTATTTTCTCTTTTACGCGGTCAATTACTTTTTGCGCATTTTCTCCGTTTCGCATTACAACAATTCCACCCACAACTTCGCCTTTTCCGTCTTTCTCTAATGCGCCACGCCGAATATCTCCGCCAATAGAAACCGAGGCTATATTTTTAATTAGTATCGGAATTCCATTAGGAGCGGATTTAATTACGGTATTTTCAATATCATTTTTGGACTGAATATAACCCTGACCACGGACAAAATATTCTGCGTCGCTTATCTCCAGAATCTTTCCGCCGACTTCATTATTGCTTCTTGGAATTGCGTTAACAACATCAGAGACTGTAAGATTGAAAGCTCTGAGATCGGTTGGGTTAACATCAACTTGATATTGCTTTACGAATCCGCCAATGCTTGCAACTTCTGCAACGCCGTCATAGACAAGGGCGCCTACGCGACCATAAAGGGCTATATAGACTTCGCCCGGTCCGCGCCGGACGCCAGGATCCTGGCCGGCGGCAATTGCGAAGACTCCGAGGGTTATTTCATCCAGCCCACGCTGATAGAGACCGGCAACCCGGAATTCAAAACGATGGAAGAGGAGATCTTCGGGCCGGTG
>PGYS01000058.1 GCA_002839795.1 Ignavibacteriae bacterium HGW-Ignavibacteriae-3
AAACGAATTCAGAAAAAAAGCAGGAATGGAATCGCCGGAGATTCTCCCTAAAAAACTTGAGAGTAAATAATTATTTTAAGAAACGCTCTTCGGAGCGTTTCTTTTACAGGATATCTGCAGAATGAAGATACTTGTTATTGCTTTATCAGGCATCGGGGATGCCTTGATGTTCACTCCGGCGCTCCAGAAACTCAGAGAAGAATTACCGTCTGCCGAAATCGACGCTCTGGTAATGTACAAGGGCGTTAAAGATATTTACACTGGCCTTCCGCAGTTCTCAAATGTAATCTATTTTGATTTTGTCGGTCGGCCTGTACCGGAATCCATCAAATTTGTCCTTAGTTTGCGGAATAAATATGATGCTACGATCAGTGTTTATCCATCCAACAGGAAAGAATATAATATCATAAACAGAATGATAGGCGCTGAGAAGCGTTTTGCCGTACGTTACCTTCATAATGATTTTTTCAATCTTGGATTTTTAAATACTTCCAGAATCATGGAGAATAATTCCCTTCACAATGTTGAAGAGAATGTCGGGATGGCAGAGATGCTGGTTTCTAAGAACTTCGAGAGTATTCCGCCTCTGCAGATAAATCTAAGTAAGAATGATCTTGCGTACGCCGATGATTTTTTAAAGAATAATCTTATTGATAAGAAAGATCTGGTTGTTGGCTTTCATCCGGGTTGTTCTCCTTTAAAGAATCATGAGAAGCGAAGATGGGCACCGGATAAATTTTCCGGATTGGCAAAGAAATTAATAGAAAACTTTGGTGCGAAGATTCTGATATTCGGCGGGGGCGATGAACAAATCCTTAAAGAGCAGATATGTGCCGGTACGAACTCTCCGGATGCCATTCCCGTTAATACATCAAATCTAACTAATACCGCTGCTGTAATGAAACGCTGCTGTCTCTTCATATCTAACGACAGCAGTCTGATGCATGTCGCCGCGGCATTAAAACTGAACGTGGTTGCGATAATCGGCCCGACAAATGTAAACTACATTTATCCTTGGCAGACGAACTATGAAATTGCTTCCATAAATCTTGATTGCTCGCCCTGTTTTTATTATTCGCCAAAACCGTTGTCATGCTCAAGAAAGGATCTAAAATTCAAATGCGTGAAAGAATTATCTGTGGATCATGTATTTGAACTAGCGGCGAATCAGATCAGGAAAGAGTATCCCCGTTAAGGCTCCGTATTATAAACTCCGCACAATCATCGATGTCTTCAAAACTTTTCAGCAATCCGGTTTTACGTTTTTCAGCTAATATTTGTTTTTCCATCAACGATGTAATTTCCTTCCATAAAGAGCCGTGGCAGGCGAACGGCTTTTGGGCTATCATTCCCTTATTCATGTATTCCCAAACAAGAGACATTTCAACCAGAGTTCCGGTTCCCCCCTGCAAGACAACAAATGCGTCCCCTGTTTCAATAAGAATTTTTAAGCGCTCGAAAAGTGAATGAGTTACAATTTGGCGGCTGAGATATCTGCTCGCGTTGGAGTTATAAATATCCAGCGTAACACCAATTGCTTCGGCACCGCATTCAACAGCCCCCTTGGAAACTGCATCCATAATTCCCTGAAATCCTCCGCTGCATACGTTTAAATCGGCCTGTGCTAATTTTTTCCCAAGATTATATGCGCATTCGTACTGGTCATCGCCCGGTTTAGGAATTGAGCTGCCGAATATCGTTACAAATTTTTTCATCAGGATCAATTCTCAAATACCGGCTTTCCGGCATCAACCCAGGCTGAATAAATAAGCGAAGATAAGCTCAGAGCGGCGGAGTTGATCGAGGTAATTGTCATATATTTTGTTTTAAACCACAGGAGACGGTAATATTCCTTATCATATTTACCGTCTGTTTTCTTCGATGCGAATTTATCTGCCGATAAGAGCATTTCCACATAGCTATTACTTCCGACAATGTAATCAAAAATAAAACTGGGAATACTGTTAACATAATAAGGGGACTGATCATCGGCGCTCTTCTCTATAACAAATAAGTAATTATCTATCATATCAATTTCGTAGCGGGCGTGCACACCCTTTTGGTCTGTAAGCTGCCCGTTGTAATTTATTGTGGCATGTAACGGCTGATGTCCGTCTGCCACATAATGCGCCAGATCGGAAGAGTACAAAAGCACTTTATCCTTATCTTTTTGTTTGAATGCGTTCATGAGATTAAAATATGTTAACTCTGTGGCCCAGGGGAGGATTCCCTCTTTTATAACAACCTGCTCTCCATATAATTTGATGAGAGTATCGCGTGACATAATCACCATTCCATCCGAAAATTCTTTGTAGTAATCAATATCAATAAAGTGTTTAGGCCCTTCAGTTTTATCATCCCTTTTACGATTATCGGGATCTACCGAATGAGCAATTATCGCTGCTTTGAACTCATCGGAGAATTTCATCTGTGCCGGAAGCTGCCGCATGGCAAAAGCAGAAATTAACTTGTGTCCTTTATCCCCCCACCCGAAAATCAATGAAGATGGTAAAATTATTGTCAGAAACGCCGTAAATATTATTTTTTTCAATTTTATTTTCCTTACAATTAAAAATTTAGGATTAAGCACTCTCGCTTATCTCTTTAATTGACTCCTCAATAATTTTTACCGCTTCGAGAATCTGTTTCTCTGTTATAACCAATGGCGGGGCAAAACGTATTATATGTCCGTGCGTTGGTTTTGCCAGCAGTCCGTTATCTCTCATCTTAAGACAAACATCCCATGCCTCTTTTCCGTTTTTAGGTTTGATTACTATCGCGTTTAATAATCCTTTGCCGCGGACAAGCTCTATCATATCAGATTTTATTTTTGATAGTTCGCTGCGGAATATTTTACCCAGGCGTTCCGCATTTTCAGAAAGATTTTCCTCTTTCAACACTTCAAGAGCGGCTACCGCTACTTTACATGCAAGCGGGTTTCCTCCGAATGTTGATCCATGCTCTCCCGGCTTTATTACAAGCATTATTTCATCATCAGCAAGTACGGCTGATATAGGCATCGTTCCTCCGCTGAGCGCTTTTCCCAGTATCAATATGTCAGGCCTAACATTTTCATGATCGCATGCAAGCATTTTCCCCGTTCTTGCTAGCCCGGTCTGCACTTCGTCTGCAATGAACAATACGTTTTTCGATTTGCACATCATATATGATTTTGAAAGATAGTCTTCATCAGGAACGAATACTCCGGCTTCTCCCTGAATCGGTTCCACAAGAAATCCGGCCACATTTGGATCTTCCAGTGCTTTCGCAAGAGCGGTAAGGTCATTGTAGGGTATTTTTATGAAGCCCGGTGTATACGGACCGAATCCCTTATATGAATCGGGATCATTAGACATTGAAATTACTGTTATTGTTCTTCCATGAAAATTGCCTTCGCATACGATTATTTTCGCCTCATTCTCCTTGATTCCTTTTTTATCATATGCCCATCTTCTGCAAAGCTTAAGCGCGGTTTCATCCGCTTCCGCACCGGAATTCATCGGCAGTACTTTTTCATAACCGAAATATTCCGTTATATATTTTTCATAAATTCCCAGGCAGTTGTTAAAGAAAGCTCTTGAAGTAAGAGTTAATGTTTTGGCCTGATCTGCCATGGCGTTTACAATTTTTGGATGGCAGTGTCCCTGATTTACAGCAGAATATGCAGAGAGAAAATCGTAATATCTTTTGCCTTCAACATCCCACAAAAAAACGCCTTCTCCCCTTTCGAGTACAACCGGAAGCGGGTGATAGTTATGTGCTCCGTATTTTTCTTCAAGGTTAATATAGTCCTGTGTCAGCATATTAGATCCCAATGTTTTTGAAATTGTGTATTCAAACTTATTAAAAAATTGCTTAGTACCGAAACAGTGAAATTACCTGTTGGAGTGAAGCCATTGATCGATGGTGATTTTCAGGAAGTGTATGTTGATAGGTTTTGCTATGTAATCGTCCATTCCCGCAGCAAGACATCTTTCTCTGTCTTTCATGCTCGAGTGAGCGGTGACCGCAATAATGGGAATCTTCGATACAGGGTCTTCAAGAGCGCGAATTTTCTGTGTGGCTGTAATTCCATCCATATCGGTCATTTCGACGTCCATCAAGATCAGGTTGAATGAACCGCTAAGCGCGGATTGGATCGCGTCATGTCCATTTGATACTGCTTCAACACTGTATCCGACTTCGCGAAGGATTTTCAATTCAAGATTCTGACTGATTGGATTATCCTCTACAAGAAGAATTCTTTTCTTCGCAGAGTTGTCAGGTTTTACTCCCGGAGAATCCGGAGTGTCGATTTTTGCCTGGAATTCTTCATGTACCGCTATTGATGTTGCTTCCTGATCAACAACTTCAATAACGGCGTCGGGCTGCATTTTCATCTTAACGTTGAATGAGAATTTACTTCCAAGACCAACTTTGCTTTCAACGTTAATCTCACCGTGCATCAGTTTTACAAATTCTCTTGAGATCACAAGACCTAAACCCGTACCTTCAGATGAACTTTTTTTATTTTTTACCTGAATATATGGTTGAAAGAGAACGGAAAGTTTGTCACCTGGGATACCTGCGCCGGTATCCTGAACTGAAGTCAGTATATCTATCACAGAGTCTGTTTGCGATTGGACCTCAAGCGTGAGAGTAATTTTGCCCTGCTCCGTGAACTTGATAGAATTGCTTAGAAGATTCAGCAATATTTGTCTGTACCGTGTTGGATCTCCGTAAATTTTTTCCGGAATTAAATCCGATACGGATTCTTCAAATTCCAGACCTTTTGATTTGACCGACTGTGTAATAATTGAAACAGCTTTATTGACTTCATCCCGAATATTAAAGTCAATTTCATTGAGTTCCATTTTACCGGCTTCGATCTTGGAAATATCAAGGATATTATTAATTATTTCGAGAAGAGACTCTGCCGCAAATCTTGCATCGCGGGCAAAGGTTTTAAGTTCATCCTTGTCTTCAAAGAGATCATTCTCAATCAATGTTAAAAAACCCATTACGGAATTCATCGGAGTACGGACTTCGTGGCTCATGTTGGCAAGAAATTTAGTTTTGAAGCTGCTTTCCTGCTGCGCTTTTTTGGCGGCACTATCTGCCCTGGTTTTTTCCAGACGGAGCGCGTCGAGCGCCTTCTGCTTTTCATTCTCCGCCTGCACCTGCTGTGTTATATCCTGAAGGCTTCCTTCGTAAATTATTTGTTCGTTCTCTTCATCTTCAAAAGTTCTCACGTTCATCCTGACGGTTATCTCCGATCCGTCTTTCTTTTTATATGGTACCCTGAAATTTCTAACTTTACCCTGCTTCTCCAAAAGTTTGCTTAATAATTCCCAGTCGCTCTTACGCTTAAAAACATCATTCACAAGACCTATTTTTTTAATTTCATCTTCTGCGGTGTATCCCAGCATTTTTATCAATGCGGGGTTGAGAATAATAAATTTTCCCTCTCTCGTAAACTGAAAAATTCCTTCAACAGAATTCTCGAATAAATTTCTGAATTTCTTTTCCGACTGCGACATTTCAAAACCTTTTATAACACTATCATGCCTCAGTTTGAAATTAATATAACTTGCAACAATTGCCATCACACTTATTATCAGAACAAGGATAACGGATTCGAAAATATTCGGGAGAATAAATATCTGCTTGCTGTTAAAAATAATTGAGGCAGCAAAAACAATATTGTAGTAGATAGCTAAAATTATCTGATTGGTGACATCCCAGCTTAAAAATAATGCCGCGGTAAAGATCACCAGACTTATTATATGAGAGTTGAATATTATTGTCTTCGGAATAAGGTAAATCATTATCCCAAAAGAGAGTATGATAGAAAGTAAAAGAGTGTGTACTAATAAGACCGAATGTTTTTTTCCAAAACGTGTATTTGAGAGTAATAAAAGCACAAATGCAATAAGTATGGCAGATAAGCGGGAGAGGTAAATCTCTACACTTTGGGACTCGAAATAACGGACTTCCAATACCAGCGCAATTAATAAGGAGACTGCCGTAAATTTGGCAAGGGCTTGAAACGGTGCGATTAAGGATTTATTGCTCTCCGCCTTAAAGTACTCGAATCTCTTTAAATCACCTGTGCTTTTTAACTGATTTTTCGAGTTCACGTTCCATTTTGAAATTTATGAGTAGGTTCAGTTATTTTTTCGTAATTTTTATTTGGAGTAGGATTGAAATTGACACAAATCCCTTTTTCCACCATTTCTAATGTAGCAAATTTTCTGTTATTTAGATAAATAAAATTGATCTAATAATCAAACATGTGATTCAAATTCGGAAGGCAATATGGCCGATTTATTATACCAGATTGATGTATGGCTCCTCTACTTTATTAACCATACATTATCAAACCCTCTTTTCAATAAATTCTTCCCGTTCATTACGGAGGTAAAGAACTGGTATATAGCCTATATCATTCTCTTTCTTGTACTAATAATTAAAGGTGGGCGTTTGGGAAGAATTGCGTCCCTGTTTTTAATTCTACTTATAATTTCAACCGATCAGTTCAGCAGTTTTTTCCTAAAGAATTTATTTGAAAGAATAAGACCATGCAATGTTTTCGGTGACCTTAATGTGCTGGTTACATGCACGGAATCATTCTCATTTCCTTCTTCGCACGCCGTGAATAATTTTGCGGCTGCAATGTTTTTTGGGAAAATTTTCCCTAAAATGAAATGGTCATTTTTTACAGTCGCCTTTCTGGAAGCATTTTCCCGTCCGTATGTCGGCGTACATTATCCGTCAGATGTTTTCGGCGGAACTTTGATTGGATTATTCTTTGGTTATATTTACGCAATGATTGTATTAATGATTGACTCGAAGATCAACAATCGCAACAGAAAAATCACAGATAAATATGAAAGAATCGAATTTAAGTAATCATTAAGGAATTTATGAAAACAAAATTGGAGATAGCACAAAACTGGCTTCCCAGATATACCGGAACAAACATTGATGATTTCGGCGATTATTTATTACTCACAAATTTTCAAAATTACGTTTCTAAATTTGCCGAAAAATTTAATTGCGACATTCAGGGAATCGGAAGACCAATGCAATCCGCAACCAACAGCGCCGGCTTATCAATAATTAATTTCGGTATGGGTTCAGCCAATGCGGCTACAATTATGGATCTTCTTCTCGCGCGGAAACCCAAAGGAGTTCTTTTTCTTGGGAAATGCGGAGGATTAAAAACTTCAACGGAGATCGGTCACTTTATCCTTCCTATAGCAGCTATACGCGGCGATGGTACCAGCAATGATTATCTTCCTCCTGAAGTGCCCGCTTTGCCATCATTCAAATTACACAAATTTGTTTCTGATAAAATAATTTCTAAAAACGTTGAGTATAGAACCGGAGTTATTTACACCACTAACCGCAGACTCTGGGAGTGGGATGAATCATTCAAAGATTATTTAAGAAAGCTCGGAGCAATCGGTATTGATATGGAAACTGCCACAATTTTCATCGTGGGTTATGCAAATCAGATTGCACGCGGCGCACTACTGCTGGTTTCCGATCTGCCAATGTTCCCCGAAGGAATCAAGACTGAAGAATCGGATAGAACTGTAACTCAGAACTATGTTGATCTGCATCTGAATATCGGAATTGAAGCAATGACTGAGATAGACTCGCAGGGCGAGGCAATTAAACATTTTGTTTTTTAGCTATGGCACTATTATTGAGTCATTAGATCAGCGGGATTCGAATTCGGGCTTAAAATTCGATTTCTGCTCATTGAACTGATTTATTTTTCGGATTGAATGAACATTATGCGTAGTAATTAGTGGACAAAATTGAATTGGAGTTATTATGAAAATGATTATAAGACTTTCATTATTGATTATGATAATGGCGATTTCGGGTAAAAACATTGTTTTTGCACAGGATGCAGAATCTTCTGTTAAAGCCGCTTTGGTTACTCTCTTTGAATTAAGTAAATCAAAAACGTACGAAAAGGCAGCCACTTTGATTGCCTATGAGGGTGATGACAAAGCCAGGATCAGAAAAGATTCTTACAATCCACTGAACAAAGATGAAATCGGTCAGGTTAAAAGAGTCTGCAAAAAAATATCCGCATTGATTGATCTGAGTTCAAAACAGGAAAACGGAAGATTCCAAAAAGAGAAGGATGGAGCCTTAGATACATTTATTCTGGAAGTAAACTTCATCAGCGGAGATCAAAAACTCGTTACGGCTTTTACTTTTATCAAAACAGAAAAAGGTTTTTTGTTGACAGATATAAATTAGTTAAACAAACAGTTGAACAGCATCCGTTCAACTGTTTCGTTGTTCAGTGCTCAATTGCTTTTGACTTCCCTTTTTTACCAGTGTTACTCCAATCAGAATAATGACAGCTGCGGCCACAATCCAGATCGAAATTGGCTCATCAAGAACCAGCCAGCCCAGAAAAAGAGCAATAACAGGATTTACATACGCGTAAGTTGAAACGAGCGATATTGGAAGTTTGGCAATTGCATAAATATAGGATCCATATCCAATGAGCGAGCCGAAAACCACGAGATAAAGGTATGCAAAAAATCCGGAGGTAGTAAAATGAAATTCGCCCGCCTCTCCAAGTGATAGACCAAGTAATGTGATAAAGAGTCCGGCGATAATCATCTGGGTAGCCGCACCCATCAGGGGATGAACGGTGACTTTTTTATATTTTGAATAAAGCGTTCCCGCCGACCATAATATCACGGCGAACATTAATCCAATTACCCCTTCTATATTTTCTGCGTCGAATAAATTCTTTAACTCTCCGCCAAAAATTAATGAAACTCCGGCCAATCCCAGAATCAACCCAAGAATAATCAAGAGATTTATTTTTTTCCCTTGAGGAAGCACAGCTTCAATTCCCACCACCCAGAACGGAACCGTTGTTATCAGTAGCGCCGTCAATCCGCTTGGAACTGTTTGCTCAGCAAATACAACCAGTCCGTTCCCACCGCCCAGCAATAGAAGTCCGCTTACGCCTAAATGAAAAATATCGTTTTGATTTGGCAGCTTATATTTTTTAATTAAAAGAATAAACAGCATTATCGGTCCCGCCGCTGCCCATCGTAATCCGGTGAATAGGACTGGGGGTAAATCCGTAACGCCGATTTTAATTGCAAGGTAAGTAGTTCCCCATACTATATATATAGAAAGAAGGGCTAATAGTGCCCTGGTATTATGTTCTTTTGCCATCCTTCAGACCCGGTATTAAATCAATGCGAAAAATAGTATTTAAAGTACTTAAACGTTCTGCGCTTCTTGAATAAAAATACACTTCATTCTCTATTTCGGGAACAAATATTGATGAATGTTTTGCACAGTTCCACCGGAAATTAGACATCAATGCTTTTAAGCAGAAGAAAAACTTAAAATATTTTGTAACTTTGTATGAAAATAAAAGTGAAAAAGAATCGGGATATTTAAAATGTTTGAAATATTAAAAGATTGGACAGCGCCTTATCCCTGGATAAATAATCATGTGAAATTTATTGCAATATTGATCATTGCAATAATATCCTACTACTTCCTTTCAAAAATTATAGCGCCGGTAATCCGCAAGATTGCCAAATCAACCACAACTCTGCTCGATGATATTATTCTTTCGGAAAAAGTGTTGAACAAAGCCTCGTTGTTTATCCCTGCGTTTTTGATTCAATCGTTCAGTTATCTCGAACCAAAGTGGGAATCTTTAATAATCAGGCTGGTTTCAATTTTATTTGTTCTGATTTTCACCATGATGATCGCAAATATTATGTCGGGTGTGAATGAATTATATGAGAAAAATGAAAAATACAGGGACCGGCCGATTAAGGGTTACATTCAGATAATTAAGATCGTTCTTTATGTCATGGGAACAATGATGATTATAGGAATTATCATTGGAAGATCACCCCTGGAAATTATTGCAGGACTCGGTGTGTTTGCCGCTATTCTTGCTTTATTATTCCGGGATATTATTCTTTCGTTTGTTGCCAGTATTCAAATTTCATCTTACGATCTTGTACGGGTTGGTGACTGGATTGAATCTTCAAAATTCGGTGCGGACGGAGATGTTGTTGATATTTCATTAACGGTCATCAAGGTTCAAAACTGGGACAAGACTATTACGATAATCCCAACTTACAAATTGATAGAAGATTCATTTAAGAACTGGCGCGGTATGAAGACATGGGGCGCAAGAAGAATTAAACGTGCTATCAACATCGATCAGACATCAATTAAATTCTGTACTGATGAGATGCTAGAACGCTTTTCAAAAATAAGTCTTATATCCGATTACATCCGCACCAAGAGGGAGGAAATCGAGAAATACAATACTGAAAATAAAATCGATACCCAGTCAATCGTAAATGGAAGAAGGCTCACGAATATTGGTGTATTCCGCCAGTACCTTAATGAATTTATCAAGCAGCGCAATGATGTAAACCGGAATTACTTCTTCATGGTCCGGCATCTTCAGTCTGGGGAGACAGGTCTACCGGTTGAAATCTATTTATTTGCGGACACAACGGAATGGCTTCCCTATGAAAATATTCAGGCGGACCTGTTTGATCATATTATTTCAGTAGTTCCTCAGTTCGAATTAAATATTTTCCAAAATCCGTCTGGAAGCGATTTTAAAAAATTATTTCAATCTTAATTGTTCATAAATAACTGCTACCCGGGATGACGATATGAAAACCACTGCGGCAAAAGCATTAGCTCAGGCATTAGCAGATCTTGGAGTCCAGGTAGTCACACATGTACCTGGATATGGCGGCACAGAGGTTTTTCAGGAATTTAATGAAATAAACAGAACCCGGTATCAGTATTCTTTCCATGAAGAACCGGCGTATACAATCTCCCATTCAGCTTCCATTTTAGGAAAGCGGTCCGCGTCATTAATGAAAGTCCACGGCATTACAAAAGCCGCAAACAGCGTTATGGATTCGCTCTACACCGAAACAACGGCAGGATTTGTAACTTTTCTGTTCGAGGACAGGAGCGGCAAACATTCAGACAGTATTCTTGAGGCAGCCCCGATACTTAACGGATTTTCAATGCCGTTCAATACTGCAAAAACGGAGAACATCTATAATGATGTTATTGATGCCTATGAGGAATCTGAGAAAAGAAAACTCCCTTTTGCGTTAATTGTGGATTCGCTTGAAATAGGTCGGGAGATAAATTTTTTGCAAAAAGAAAACTTGAAAAAAACTTTTCATTATAGCAGAAATGTATATCATCATGTAGTTCATCCTATGCTTGCGGAGTATCAGTACAAAGTTTTTATGGCAAAGAAACTCGGAGGCGACCCCTCTATTATTCAAAAACCGGATCTTCCGATTGTGCCCAATCAATTGCCCGAGCGTGCAAAAAATGCGGCATCAAAATATCAATCTCTCGCAACGGTCTATAAAAATTTCCGGGGAGATTTGGTAACAGGAGATACTACAGCTTCCAGCAATTTTGCGTTTCCTCCTTTTGACTGCGTTGATATAGTCACTTATATGGGTGGAAGCATTCCGCTTGCAATAGGCGCCGTTCTTTCAGGTTATAGAAATGTCTGGGCATTTACAGGCGACTTCGGATTTATCTCCGCAGGTGAGCTCGGTCTTGTGGAATTAATTCAGCGGGAGATTCCGATTAAAATTTTACTCTTTTATAATAAACAGGCAGCATCAACAGGCGGGCAGCCGATTAACAAAAAAATTCTCCGCCATATGCTCGGAGGGTATGAGAAGTATATACTCCATATTACCAATCCGGATGACCCTTTTGAAGCGGCAAGCGTGCTGAAAGAGGCAACTGATGCCGGTGAATTTCGAATTATTATCGCGGACTATTCTGAATAATTAATTTAAGGTCAACACTCGAAAATAAATTCCGGAATTTTTCTTTGGAATCCGGGGAATTATTTACTGATAAAAAGCATCGTGTGGATTGGACCGATCCCAACCGGAAAACTTTTTGGATGATTTTACACTATTGATCTAATGAGAAAATTAAGGCAAATATTTTTTTTCATGTTTCTCATCACAGGGATAGCTGTTGCTCAGATTTCATCTCCCGCCATCGGGGCTTCATTTCATCTCGGTGATATTCAAGGGAATTCCGCATCTGTAGCTAGTACCGGTGCTACTTTCTTTTTTGATTTTTACCCATGGTTCGAAAATGATGTTTCCTTCCGGGCCGGATTTACTTATTCACAAAAGGTGGAAAAATTCCTTCCCGAAAACAGAACCGGCAGATATTACCCTTTCATAAAATTCTTTTCATTGAAAGGATTTATACGGCAGGACATTTCTTTTCCTGTTTATCTCGAAGAAGGGGCCGGAATTATTTATCTGAACGACCGGACTTTTAGCGATACTAATTTATGGGAAGTCGGAGTCGGATTTAATTTTTTATGCGGTTATGATTTCAGAAAAATCGGCTCAAGGGGAACTACAATCGGCCTTGGAATTGACTACGGAGTTACTTTTACAAATTCAACGGCTAATTATTTTCTTTTTTACGCGCAGGTCCAATATCACTTCTAATAAAAGCGATTTTCGGATAAACCCCTGCATCTCCAAGCTACAATAAAATTACATTTTATATAGATCTCTCATTAAATCTTCAAACTGTTTGAAATACAGAGCCTGCTCAGGATCGCTTAATGCCTTTGGGGGATCGGGATGAAACTCAACCATTATTCCATGCGCGCCGACAACTTTAGCTGCTTTGGCTAATGGAATAACTTTGTTCCGCTCACCCACAGCATGTGAAGGATCTACAATTACCGGAAGGTGTGTTAATTCCTTCAAAACAGGAATCGCGCTGAGATCCAGTGTGTTTCTTGTTGCTGTTTCAAATGTACGAATCCCCCGTTCGCACAAGATCACTTGTCTGTTTCCCTGAGACAAAATATATTCTGCCGCGTTAAGCCACTCGTCTATAGAAGCCATCATTCCCCGCTTCAGCATTACCGGCCGGTGTGATTTTCCCACTTCTTTTAGAAGAGCAAAGTTTTGCATATTTCGCGCACCGACCTGAAGAATGTCCGAAGTTTTTGCCACATCAGCCACCTGATCTGTATCCATCACTTCGGTTATCACCGGCAAATCATAATACTTTCCTGCATCAACAAGTAATTTCAGTCCTTCAAGTCCCAATCCCTGAAAACTGTATGGAGAAGTCCTGGGCTTGAAACAGCCGCCGCGTAATATTTGCGCTCCGTTTTCTTTTGCCTCAAGAGCACACTGCAATATCTGCTCTCCGGATTCAACAGAGCAGGGACCGGCTATTACGATAAAATTATCTCCGCCAATTACAACATCTCTGACTTTTATTATAGTGTCTTCGCTCTTGTAATCCCTGCTTGCCAGCCGGTAATTTTTGGGTTTAGATTTTTTGACTTTTGAGTTCCCTGTTTCAGTACTCCGGATAAGATTTTTTTCAGAAATATTGGAATCAAGAATTTTAGTATACTCTAATTTTGTCCTGCTTAATTCCTGCGAAGGATAGCTGCCGAGGATTTTTAGAAATCTTGTATGCTGTCCCAATTCCTCCATAACATTTTTAATTTTTTCATCATGAATGTTTCCTTCAAAATCCAGATAGAACATTTCTTCCCATGGATTTCCGACAATCGGCCTGGATTCAAGTTTTGTAAGATTAACAACATATTTACGGAATACATTGAGCGCCTCTACCAGCGAGCCCGGAGTATGCGATGTAGCCATAACAACCGAAGTCTTGCAGGGTATCCTTGCATCTACATCTTCGGCTTTACGGGAGGCAATTAAAAACCGCGTGAAATTTTCCTGCTGATTGGCGATATCACTTTTTAATATTTTAAGACGAAAATATTTTGCTGCTTCTTCGCTGGAAATCGCAACAAAGAATGAATTACCCTCTTCCTTTATTTTTTGAACAGACATTGCTGTATCGGCAAAATATTCTATACTGACATCAGGAATTAATTCTAAAAATTTGCTGCATTGAGCGGCAGCCTGGTAGTGAGCATAAACTTTTTTGATTTTAGATATAGGAATATCGCTCACTCCAACGAGGCAATGCTTAACCTGAAATTTTTCCTCTCCGACAATTGACAGAGTAGTATGAAGAAGCAGATCATAAACTTCGCTTATTCCGCCGCTGGTAGTATTTTCAATAGGCAATACCGCATAATCGGTCTCACCGATTTCTACTGATTCCACGACTTCATCGAACATTTTCTTTGAAACAAAATTGAGGTCGTAATTGAAATGTGTAAAATATTTCTGAGCAGCGAGATAGCTGTAGGATCCTTCTATACCCTGAATTGATACGTTTACAGCTTTTCTCCTGCCTCCCTTCTCATTCAGTCTTGTCTGTACAAAATTCTGCTGGAGCCGGACGGAATCCTCAATTATTTCATGAAACACTTTTGTGAGAAAATGAGAATCCAGCCCTTCTTTCTTTCCGAACTTAACAAGACGGTTTAAAAGCTCCGATTCTCTATCCTGATCCCGAATCGGTTTATGTGTTGTTTCTTTTGATACGATTACTTCCTTGCTAAGCTTCCTTCTTTCCGCAAGAAGTTTTATTAATCCGGAATCGAGCTGATTAATTTTTTCTCTTAAAAGAGCAATATCATTTAATTTCTTTTTAGCCATTTTTCTTTTATAATTATCTAAAATACGGGCTGGAAAGTAATTATTTTAAGCGGTTAATGAAAGACCCGTACGAGATTTAACATCATTTAATTGACTGGAAATTAAATAGTTGTTAAGTTTGAACAGGATATAAAACTCCATTATTCGAAGTTTAAAAATTGATTCATTTTTGGGAGGTTCAAATGACAAATCAATCCCGCCGTGAATTCTTAAAGACTACAGCACTTATTGGAACCGCAGTAACAGGACTATCCTCAAAAACTAATGGCGCACAAACAAATCAATTATCTGAAGACAGGATGGGTGTACTAGTTGACACAACCATATGTATTGGATGCAGAAAATGTGAATGGGCATGTAAAACTAGCCACGAAATGGAAACAGCTCCTCTTGATAGTTACGATGACAGAAGTGTTTTTAATGTAAAACGCAGACCTGATAGTAAATCATTAACGGTTGTAAATGAATACCTCAATAACGAAACTAGCAGTTTGCCTATCGATGTAAAAGTGCAATGTATGCACTGCGATAATCCTGCATGTGTTTCTGCCTGTATTGTCGGAGCATTTTCCAAAAAAGAAAACGGTGCTGTAATATGGGACGGTGATAAATGTATCGGATGCCGTTATTGCATGATTGCATGCCCGTTTCAAGTACCCGCATTCGAATTCGAGGTAGCTCTGAAACCCGATATTAAAAAATGCGATTTCTGTTTTGAGCGTACAAAAATAGGTAAAATTCCGGCTTGTACAGAAATTTGTCCTGTTGAAGCCGTCACGTTTGGCAGACGAGAAGATTTAGTAAAGGCGGCGCATCACAAAATTAAGAATTACCCCAATCGATATATCAACCGGGTTTTTGGCGAGCATGAAGTTGGAGGCACATCATGGATTTATCTGGCGAGCAAAGAATTTGAGGAATTGGCATTCCCAAAACTCGGAAAAGATCCCGCCCCAGGTGTTAGTGAAGCAATCCAGCATGGAATTTTCGCTTACTTCGTACCTCCGATTGCTCTTTATGCCCTGCTCGGAGGTGTAATGTGGATTAATAAGAACAAAAAAATCGAGCAGGGGGAGGAAAATTGACATGGAAGATATGAAACCTGTACCAATGAATAAAAAATATTTCACTCCTGTTGTAATAGGCTTGGCCGTTCTAGCGGTGAATGGAATAATATTTTTACTTGCTAGATTCGCATTTGGTATTGGAGCCGTAACGAATCTTGATAATCAGCATCCATGGGGAATTTGGATAGGTCTTGATGTTGCCGCAGGCGTAGCGCTTGCAGCGGGCGGATTTACCACAGCCGCGTTGGGACATATCATGCACAAAGATAAATATCATGCGGTAATACGCCCTGCCCTTCTGCCCGCGGCACTTGGCTACACCTTTGTAGCGGTAAGTGTGATGATCGATCTCGGCCGGCCTTATTATATATGGCATCCATTAATTATGTGGAATGGCAGTTCCGTACTTTTTGAGGTCGGAATATGTGTAATGATTTATCTTACAGTACTGTACATCGAATTTCTTCCGATAGTTACCGAAAGATTTATAGGAAGAGTAAAACTTCCCGGTATTCTTCAAAGATTCAACAATCCTCTTGATAAATTTTTAAGAATTCTGGACAAGGGATTGGAGAAGACCATGTTCATTTTCATTATTGCAGGTGTTGTTTTATCATGTCTGCATCAATCCTCTCTTGGAACACTGATGGTAATTGCCGGCCCTAAAATGCATCCGCTATGGCAGACACCTATTCTCCCGCTTCTTTTCCTGATGTCTGCAATCTCTGTAGGTTTTCCGATGGTTATTTTTGAATCGATTATTACATCGCGGTCTTTCGGTTTAAAGCCCGAGACTCCTATTCTCTCCAGCTTGGGAAGTATGGTTGCTCCATTGCTGGGAGTTTACTTGGCATTCAAAATTGGTGATATGGTAATACGCGGAACTTTCGTACACCTGACAACGATTACTGCACCGAGTATTATGTTTACAATCGAGTTATTATTTGGTGTGATCATACCGCTAAGGATGTTCATGTCTCGACAGGTTTCAAAATCACCGGCTGGACTATTGATAGCTTCATTTTTAGTGATTTTCGGTGTGTTTCTAAACCGTCTTAATAATTTCCTCGTGGCATACACCCCTCCGTACGAGCAGCAGGCATATTTTCCATCATTCGGTGAGATCTCTGTTACGGTTGGATTTATTGCATTGGAAATTCTTCTGTTCAGACTGGCTGTAATGATTTTCCCGATAGTCAGTGTGCCGGGAGTCTCCGCGCAAAAGACAAAATATTCCGTAAGAGGAGGCATACGATGAAATCAAAATTATTATTACTTATTTTCATATGCGCTTCGCTCCTCAACGCGCAAAACAAAAAAGTAGTACATCCCAATTTAAGCGGGGTCTCATGCAAAACCTGTCACAGCTGCGAAGTACCCACAAAAGAAAATCCCTGCATTAAACCCTGCCCCCGCGATAAGATGATTTCAATTGATCAATCGCCCGAAGAAGGGCCGGAAGTATTGATAATAGATAAATTTAAGGAGCAATCAGATATTTACGCGCCTGTCGCATTTACACACCGGCTTCACGCCGAAATGAGCGGAATGTCAGGTGGATGTAAGATGTGCCATCATTATAATCCTCCGGGACAAGTGATAGGATGTTCCGATTGCCATGAACTGACAAGGAAAAGAGTTGATGTAAGCAAACCGGATTTAAAAGGAGCGTATCACCGCCAATGTATGGATTGCCACCGTTCATGGAGCGGAAAAGTTGAATGCGTATCATGCCATGAAACTATTGGAACATCAAAAAATAAAAAAAAACAGCCAATAGGTTATAAAGGTAAAAATCGCGTTCATCCTAAAATTATAACGCCCGATAAAATAAAATTCGATACACCCAAGACATCCGGAAGAATAGTTACATTTTATCATTCCGAGCACAATGAACTTTTCGGCTTGGAATGCCAGTCCTGCCACTCTAATGAGAGTTGTGTTAAGTGCCACAATAAGAATAAATCCGCGTCTCTTAAAGTTAAAACAACCGAACAAAAACATGCCGTCTGCTCGAATTGTCATAATACAAAGTTGAATTGTTCGTCATGTCATTTAGATACTGCTAAGCCCGGTTTCAACCATAAAGTCTCTACGGGATTTGACAATTCAAAATTTCACTCAAAACTATTGTGTGCCAGATGCCATACTGAAAAAGGAAAATTTAAGGGATTAAACAATGAATGCATGAACTGTCACGGCAAATGGACACAAGAGAATTTTAATCACAAGATTACAGGGCTTGTCTTGGATGAAACTCATGCCGCCATCGAATGCGCAGAGTGTCACCTGGATAAAACATTTGCAAAACCGGTTTGTAATAATTGTCACGATGATATTTCATTTCCGAAAAATATTCCCGGGAAATTAACAAAGAAGAAGTGAGCCATGTTTAGAAGGATAAGTTTAAAATTAATCCTGGTCGTAAGCGTAACTGCGATTCTGATAATCGGAGTGTATTCATACTTCAACATCAAATCTCAAAGCGATGTTTTACAGAGTGAAGTTGAGAGGCACGCAAATCAATTGAGCGAATCGGTCAAAAACTCAATGCGGTATGTTATGCTCCTCAATCAGAGGGATCACATTCAGGAAATGATTAAACGCATTGGAAAAGATCCTGCCATTTCTAATGTGCGCATTTTGAACAAAGAGGGAGAGATAATTTATTCAGCAAAACCGGAGGACATTGGTAAAATGCTGGATAAAAAAGCTGAAAGCTGTTATGCCTGTCATGCTGAGAACAAGGCCATTGAGAAACTGCCTATCCAAGATCGCACGAGATTTTTTAAATCTCCCGAAGATGCGCACAGAATTCTTGGTATTATTAATCCGATCTACAACGAGGAATCGTGCTATTTATCAGAATGCCATGCGCATTCTTCCAAATCAACAGTTCTGGGTGTTCTTGATATTACAATATCGCTTGCCGAAGTTGACAAACGGCTATATGAAAATCAGATCCGCGAACTCTTGTTTGCGATCATTTCAATTACATGCATAGGATTCATCATCGGGTTATTTGTAAAACGATGGGTGGATCGTCCCGTAAAGGAACTGCTTAGAGCAACCGATCAGGTAGCTACCGGCAATTTGGGTTATTCTATTAAAAACCTGAGTAAAGATGAGCTCGGTAAGCTTGGCCGTTCATTCAATAATATGACCAAGAAACTTGACGAGACCAATCAGCAGCTTTATCAATCCACAAAGATGGCATCACTGGGGCAGCTCGCCGCAGGAGTAGCACACGAAATCAATAATCCTCTTACCGGAGTTCTTACCTACAGCAGTTATCTGCTAAAGAGAACTAAAGATAATCCTCAGATGCAGGAAGACTTAAATGTAATTGTAAGGGAAACATTAAGGA
>PGYS01000059.1 GCA_002839795.1 Ignavibacteriae bacterium HGW-Ignavibacteriae-3
ATTTTAGTTGTGAAAAATTTACCAATTTTAATAGTCTCCGGGAAATCGATCCATACTTTATTGCTGTCGCGGTAAAATTTCAGATCGGTAGTTTTATTGCCGTCTGAGATAGATTGAATTGCGTCGATTCGATACCGTCCGTCCAGATCAACAAGTATTTTATTAAAGTCATTAACTG
Organism: Ignavibacteriae bacterium HGW-Ignavibacteriae-3; assembly: GCA_002839795.1. Taxonomy (GTDB): domain Bacteria; phylum Bacteroidota; class Ignavibacteria; order Ignavibacteriales; family Melioribacteraceae; genus Fen-1258. The sequence goes on from PGYS01000059.1 coordinate 179, forward strand.
CCCGGGCAAGCATCACAACGCTTCCGCCGATTGCCTTTTCATTTAAATCTATAGTCAGATTAATATCATAAAATTTTACATCATAGCACGCCTGAAAAGGAGAAAGCTTTCCGCCGGAATCCTGTGAACCAAACTGAGCGAGAAGGCCGGTAGAGAAGAATATAATCAGAATTGTAAGAATTGCGGTTTTTTTCATATAGATATCAACCCTTTAAAAACTTCTTTATAAAGATAGAACACAGATTGCGCGGATTCAATGTGAGAGACGGATTATTTTAAGCCGGAGAATCTCCGCTTAACTTTAATCAGGAAAAGTTAATCCCGGTGTTCAGTTAATTTAATATCTGACGATATTATTTGGCAATAAATGTAAAATTTAAGCCAGGCAGGCGTTAAAATGACGTATATGGCATAGGGAGGTAAAAAGTTGTTTATTTAAGTGACCTAATCAGTTATTTTATAGGCACTAATTAATAAGCTTTTGAATTCATGATAAATCTCTACACCACAAGTCTCCGCAGCAAAATTCTTCTTGGCTTTACTGTAATCCTGCTGATAATGTTCTTTGCAACATTATGGAGCATATATAATTTTTATTATCTCAATGAGCTTATTAAAAAAACTATGCAGGAGAATTATTCGGGAATAATAGCCGCAGACAATATGGGCAAGGCTCTGGATGAACAGCTTCAGGCTATAGTTATAATGTTAAATAAGAACTACGAGGAGGGGGAGAATTTATTTCAAAAAAACCGGGATGATTTCTATCACTGGCATGAGATGGCCCAGAAAGCAGCTAATACACCCGAGGGTAAAAACATTTTAGAGACTCTGAATACGAAGTACCAAAAGTTTCTCGTGGAAATATATAATATAGACTTTAATATTTACCGGGCAGAGAAAAGGCAAATACTCCGAAGTGATTTTGTAAGATATGTAGATCAGATTCAGGCAATAAAAAAAATTAATAATGGTATTCTTGAGATCAATCATAAATTGTTAAATAAATCCGTCTCAGAAGTTAAAGACCTTACGCAAAGCGCCACAATTGCCATTCTCCTAATTCTCTTCGGGGCTATTGGAATCAGTCTGGCGTTCGGGTCAAAATTTTCGAACTATATTGTGAAGCCCATATCCAAATTAAGAGAAACGGTTACTCATATTGCGGATGGAAATTTTGATGACAGAATCGAGATAGACGAAAACGCCGACGAAATAAACAGCCTTGCCGAAGAATTCAACAAGATGAGCGAAAAACTTCAGGTGTATGAGCGGTTAAATCTTAATAAAATTTTATTCGAGAAAAAGAAATCCGAACTTATTATTGAAAGTATGAATGAACCTGTTCTGATGGTTGATGATGAATTTAACATCGTACTTTCCAATAAAACATTCAATGAATCGTTCAAAAGGGAAATCTTTGATCTTGCAACGCTTAAAAAGCTTCTGTCTCCCGCAAAAAACATAAAGGGCAGAAAAGAGTCGTCCAACCCCAATGAATTATTTTTGAAAGATGATATAATCCAAATAAAAGATGGGGAAGGGAACCAGAAATATTTTAAAGTAATCTCCACTTCACTTGAGATTCCGGAAAGCGATATGCGCGGAACAGTAATTGTGTTCAATGATATAACCAAATATCAGGAACTCGACAGAATGAAATCCGAGTTTATAGCAAAAGTATCTCACGAGCTTAAAACCCCTCTAACATCACTCGGGATGGCCCTGGGCATTATTGAGGATAAAGTAGTCGGCGGATTAACTAAACAGCAGGATGAACTTGTATTATCAATGAAAGAAGATTATGAACGGCTTAACAGACTCGTGTATGAGATTCTTGAACTTACAAAACTTGAATCGAGCATCGGTAAAATAAAATATGAAAAATTCGAAGCGCATAAAGTTGCCGATCATATTATTAAAAAATTTTCCATCCAGGCAAAGGAAAATAATATCAAACTCGGCATACAGGATGAGAGCCACGGTCTTCAAATAAACGGCAGTTACGATAACATTCTAAGCGCCGTTGAAAACCTTGTCGCAAATTCGCTGCGCTTCACGCCAAAAGGAGGCGAGATAAATGTTCGTTTCTCAAGATCCTCCGAAAGCCTGATGATTGAAATATCTGATACGGGCATTGGCATTAGTCCGGATAACCTCAAAAAGATCTTCGATAAATTTATTCAGATCGATGATACTGCCCCGGGCAGTCTGGGACTCGGTTTATCAATAGCCAAAGAAGTCATAGAACTGCATAATGGGGAGATAAAAGCTTTCAGCGAACTTGGACAGGGGAGCACTTTTCAAATTAAATTACCGGCAGCATAAATGAATAAAGGAAAAGTTTTAGTAATAGACGACGAAGTTAATATTCTTAAAACCATTGAACTTTCATTAAGTTCTTCGGGATATGCACCGGAAGTTTTTTCCAATCCCGTAGGGGCGCTTGAACGGGCTAAGGAATTTTATTTTGATCTTGCTTTCATTGATTTGAAGATGCATCCGATGAACGGCCTTGAAGTACTGGCCCAGTTAAAAATTAATTCTCCCGATACAACAGTTGTACTCATGACCGCACATGGTTCAATAGAATCGGCAGTAGAGGCAATTAAAAAGGGAGCGTACGATTATATTACAAAACCATTCACCCACAAAGAATTTATTCACATCGTCGAACGGGTAATTGAACATCACCGTATGAACAAAAAACTGAAGGGATTGTCCTACCAGCTTGATGAACGGTTTGAAGGGGAAGATCTTGTAGCCACCAATAAAACAATGAAATTAATTTTAAAAACTTCCCAAGAGGTCGCAAACAGCGATATCCCTGTTTTGATAGAAGGAGAGAGCGGTACAGGCAAGGAAGTGCTTGCCCGGTTTATTCATAAAAACAGTTCGCGGGAAAATAATCCTTTTATAACCATCAACTGTTCGGCCATTCCTGAAAATCTTTTTGAAAGCGAATTATTCGGTCATATTAAAGGCGCCTTCACAAATGCTATCAAAGACAGGATCGGAAGACTGGAGCTTGCGGACACAGGCACTGTCTTTTTAGACGAGGTTGCCGAAATTCCGAAATCGATGCAGGTAAAGCTTCTTCGTTTTCTTCAGAGTATGGAATTTGAAAGAGTGGGCGAGAGCATAACCCATAAAATTGATATACGAATTATAAGCGCGACCAACAGGGATGTGAGCGCTGACCTCAGTACGGGTTTTATAAGGGATGATTTTTATTTTAGAATTGCCGGCGTTAAGCTGAAACTTCCTCCGTTAAGAGAGCGAAAAGATGAAATACCCGCACTGATGAAATACTTTTTATCAAAATATTCACAGGGAAGAGATATAAAGGTCGGGGAAGATACAGAAAACCTTCTGGCTGAATATGACTGGCCGGGAAACATAAGGGAATTTGAAAATGTAATTAAGAGGCTGTTGGTTTTTACCAAAGAGAATATTATTAAATCGGAATATTTGCCTTCTGAAATTATAAATTTTACGCCAAAACAGACAACCCATCCGTTACAAAAGATAGACGAGCTTGAACGGCAGCACATAAAGGATGTACTAAAAATTGCATCGACCACAAAAGAGGCTTCAAGAATACTTGGCATTTCTGAAACAACGCTCTGGAGAAAGAGAAAATTATATGGACTTTAATATTAAAGCTTAAAACGCCTTTCAAAATGAAAGGATCTTTCATTTCATTTTGAAAAATCCTGTTGCATTATTAAAGTAAAAGTTCCATTTTTACCGTCGCTGTTGAAATAATCTTGCCAAATGACCCTGGCACAATTTTCGAACTAAATAAACCGTAAATAGTACGATATCAAATAACAAGGAGTAAAACACAATGAAACAATCTGCTTTTATAGTTATCCTTTTTGTCATCGCTCTCGCCGCTTCTATCGGCATCTACGAATTCGTTCTTGGCGATCCGGGCAATTTTAAGGACGCAGCAAGACACGTCCCCGTTAACTATTTGGGTACAGCATATGTAGGCGGAATATTAGTCTCTCTTCTAATCTGCTTATCAATCATGGTTATTGCTATTGCAATAGAAAGATTTTTAACATTGAAAAAAGCTGCCGGAAAACAACCTATCCCGAAATTCTTCAAAAAAGTAGTAGATGAAGTTAGAGCCAATCAATTCAACGAAGCAGTTGCTTCATGCGACGCACAAAGAGGATCGGTTGCCAACGTTCTAAAATCTGCAATTACGAGATATCAGGAAGTAACATCAGATAAATCGACTATAGATAAAGAAAAACAATTAGTAGAAGTACAGCGCGCTGTTGAAGAATCGCTGATGCTCGAAACTCCGCTGTTAGAAAAAAATCTCATCGCGCTTTCAACAATCGCTTCAATCGCAACAATGGTTGGTCTTCTTGGAACAACTATCGGTATGATCAGAGCCTTCAAAGCTCTTGCCCAGGCAGGCTCACCTGATGCTATCGCTCTTGCAACAGGTATCTCCGAGGCGCTTATCAACACAGCAGGCGGTTTATTCGCGGCTATTCTTGGTATCGTATTCTATAATCTGTTTGTTAACAAAGTAGATAATTTCACATTCCAAATTGATGAAGCAAACTATAATGTAATGCAATTATTAAAATCTAAGTGAGGTAATTAATGCCGCGCATTAAGAAAAAAAGAGTCGCAATTAGCATTGACATGACTCCCTTGGTTGATATTGCATTCTTACTCTTGACCTTTTTCATGTTAACAACTCAATTTAAGCCGATTGAAGAAGTTGAGGTAACGTTTCCGTTTTCACATTCGGAACTTAAACTTCCTGAAACAAACACAATGACTTTGTATGTAAGCAAGGACTCAAGGTTGTTTCTCGGATTCGATTCAGCCATTATGATGGAAAGAATGTTTGGTCAAGCAAACAGGCTGCGTCAGGCGAACGAAGTCAAATTGGACGAGTTGGGTGATCTGCTCATCAAGGCGAGAATTTCAAATCCGAAACTTATCACTATTGTTAAGTCGGATGCTCAATCAGAATACGGGACCGTGTCGGATGTAATTGACATACTGCAGAAAGTTCAAATTACCAGATTTAATATGGTTACCAATTTTGAAGTTGATAAACAAAGTTAATATAGGAGTTTAATATGAGCGGTGGCGCAGTAGGCGGATCCGGCGGAACAAGAAAAAGAAAAGGCAGCAAGCGTAAACCCAAAAAGAGAATGAATATACACCTTGACATGACTCCTTTGGTTGATATCGCGTTTTTGCTCTTGACCTTTTTCATGTTAACAACTGTTTTCCGGAAGCCGCAAACACTCGAAATAAATCTTCCGCCAGATAAAAATGTTGAAGTAAAAATGGCGGAATCGAACCTGCTTCAAATCAGGTGTGATGAACAGCTTAATTTATATTGGAACGTCGGGTTTGAACTTCCTAAGAAGATGCAGTTTACGGATCTGAAGAAGTTTTTATCGGATAAGATCATGGAAAATCCCAAATTCGTTGTGCTTGTAAAAATTGACAGGAAGGCCAAGTACCACGCGATGATTGATATAATTGATGAATTAGGCGTGGCGAAAATGGGAAAATATGCACTGGCTCCAATGACTGAAATAGATAAGAAAGAAATGTCAAAAGCAACTTTATAAGGATTGGAGAAAGAAAATGTCAGAGACTAAGTTGAAAAATAATAATAATGGAGTCTACGGGTATTTCGAGTTAAAGAGAATTTACCCTAGAAACTATACCATTGGTGTGATGGTTGCTCTTTTTCTTCATCTCCTTGGTTTAACCTCTTTTTATGTTTACCAGGCAATGACCAAAGAGGATTTTGAAGATGCCCCTATGATGAGAATAGTAAAATATAGTGAACTCGGACCTCCTCCGTCAATTGCCAACGAGGCTCCCCCGCAGATAGCGGTTTCTGGGCCCGTTGCACCTCCTACGGTCGGTGTTCCTATTCCGGTGCCGGATGAACAGGCCCCACCTGAGCAGACAATTGCCAGTCAGCAGGAAATGAGCGCTCAGGCAGCACCCTCTTTGAGTGCAGATCTCGGAGCAGGCGCGCAGATTCAGCAGGATATCAAAATTGAACAGACACAGGACGATGATCCGGCGTTTGATAAGTTTATTCCTTACGAAAATGCACCGGAGATGATCGTCGCTAAAACTCCTGAGTATCCCGAAATTGCAAAACGCGCGGGTATTACAGGTAAAGTTTTTGTTAAGGTTCTTATCGATAAAGAAGGAAAACCGAAAAGAGCAGTTGTAATTAAATCGGATTCTGAATTATTCAATCAACCGGCAATTGACGCCGCAATGAAATCGGCTTTCACCCCGGCTATTCAGAATAAACACCCCATCGCTGTATGGATTGTTCTGCCATATAAGTTCCAGCTAAACGATGGTAATTAATTGAAGAATGTGATGAAATATTTGGCTTATGTAGCGGGAGTTACCTTTATTCTGCTCGGCGGCCTTATTTTATTCACTAATGTTTTTCAAATGGATCAACTCCCTTATCAATTCAAATTGATAATGGGAGTTGTTCTTGTTTTATATGGTGCTTTTAGACTGCTAGCAACAGTATTCAGAAAACCACCCAAAAATGAAGAAGATTAAACCAAGTCTATTCGTCTTTTTAACCGCTGCGATTATTCTGCAATACGGATGCAGTGAGCGTCAATTATCGCCCATCAAGGGCTCCTTAAAGTGCTATGTGGACGAATCTCTTTACAATGTAGTTAAAGCGGAAAGGGATACATTTGCAGTTCTATACGTTGAAAGCAATATAGTATTAGAAGTGGTCAAAGCACGTGAAGGAATTGCCTCGGTTCTTAACGGGGAAGCCAATATGTTTGTCAGTTCAAGAAATTTGAACGATGAAGAGACTGCCTTTGCTAAAAAACATGTTCCTGATATGCGCAGTTTTAAATTCTGTTATGACGCTGTTATCCCGATTGTCCGCGAGAACGATTCTAAAAACGAAATTACCTTAGACGAGATAAAAAAGATTCTCAAAGGCGAAAAAAGCGGGTATAAGGTTTTTGTCCCGGAGCGCAATTCCGGGGTTTATGAATATTTGAAAGAAAATTTACTTGATAACCAGGAATTCATTAACGTTTCAATAGTTCAAAGCGAAGAAGAGACAATTGCCAAAGTTAAAGCTACTAAAAACAGCTTAGGATTTGTAGGTCTAAATACCTTGGCTAATGTAACTGGAGTAAAAATGCTGGAAGTAGGATCAAAGGTTAGGAGCGATGGCGAGGTGCTATACTATAAGCCTTACGTTGCATATCTTGTAAGCAAAACCTACCCATTGCTAAGAACGACAACAATTTTTATTAATGAATTTGGAATCGGCTTGGCTTCCGGATTTTCCACATTCATGACGAGCTATCAAGGTCAAAAAATAGTTTCGCAAAATAATTTGGGACCGGCAACAGTTCCTATAAAAATGGTTTATTAAATCGACGGTGAAAAAATGAAAAAACACGGGCTGTTATTTTTTGGTATATTTTTCGCAATCATCATTAATCTGTCAGCACAAAGCCCCCTGAATGATGGTGAAAAAGCGATCAAAAATAAGGAGTATGAGAAAGCATTAGCTATCGCCAATGAATTTGTGGCAGCGAACAACACTGCCGATGCATTTAAACTATTGATTCCGCTTGAACAAAAGGAATATAAAAACAAAAAACTATACGAAAGTTTCGGTGACGCCTACGCAAAAATGAATGTGGCCGAAAACGCCATATCTTATTATCATAAAGCCGAAGCAATGGATTCTTTGGACATACCGCTGAAATTTAAATTGGCAGAATTATTTGCCAAAGTTGAAAGATATACGGAAGCGGTTAACACCTATCTAAAGATTGTAGATATCGACCCTAAAAATGCTAAAGCATATTTAGAAGGCGGCTCAATTCTCTTTAAGGCAAAACTATATGCCGATGCGGCTACTATGTTTGAAAAGTATATTGCATTGGAACAGACCGAAGATGCTTATGTTAAAATTACCAAGGCATTTCTTGAAACAAGGAATTACGAAAAGACAAATCAGTTTGCGATTGCCGGATTGAATAAATATCCTAACAACAGCTCGTTAAAGAAAGGTGCCGCGATTTCTTCTTTCGCTCTCCAAAATTTTGAAGCATCCGGTAAATTCTACCAGGCAATCCCGGATTCTGAAATGACTGTCAGTGATCTTAAAAACGCCGGCACAGCTTTTCAGCAGGTGGGAGCTGATTCAATAGCCATTAAATATTTTGAAAAGGTGATAGAAAAAGACAGCACACAATCATCACTTTTTATGTCTATGGCGAACACTTATTACAGCAAAAAGAATTATGTACAGGCAATAAAATATTATCATGCGAAACTCAGTTCCGATTCAACTTACGAACCGGCACACCGTTATTTGGGATTTGCTTATTACGATCTAAAAGACTTGGATAATGCGAGAGCCTCGCTTCTAAAGGCGCGATCACTTGTGGATACCACCTTTGTTACAAATTATTATCTCGCCCAGATTTATTCGCGCATGGATTCCACGGAGCAGGCTTCGAAGCAATATAGTATTGTTATGAGACTCGGCGAATCTAATGAAAGACAGTATAGGGATTATATTTTAGAGGCGGTTACTTTTCTGGGCCAGCGTGCGTTTGTAAGAAAAGCCTATAATGATGCTATTGTTTACTACAGAAAGGCGAATCAGATCAGACCGAATGAATGGAGATTCATGGAATCGTTGGGCGCATGTTATCAGGCGGTTCAGAATTATGATGAAGCCATAAGATGGTATTGCGCAACGTTAAAATTCAATTCCAAGAGTGAGGCGGCTAGAAAAGGCCTCCGGATGATGAGCGCGGATGACTGCGTTCCAAGCAAGTAAGTAAAATGGCAACTGAAAAAATAAGCGCAACATTTAATCCCTGGCATCACGTGAGCTTTGGAGACGAGATCCCCAGAATTGTCAATACAATTATTGAAATTCCCGAGGGATCTAAAGCGAAATATGAACTGGATAAAACAAGCGGTCTGCTAAAATTGGACCGCGTTTTATTCTCTGCTGTGCATTATCCCGCCAATTACGGATTTATACCGCGGACCCTGAGCTTTGATGATGACCCGCTTGATATTCTTGTGATATGTTCCGTCGAAGTTGATCCGCTTTGTCTCATTGAGGCAAAAGTTATCGGTGTTATGGAAATGGTGGACAATGAAGAAAAGGACGAGAAAATTATCGCCGTAGCAAAGAACGATATTTCCGTAAACTATATTGAAGATCTTGAACACATGCCTCCGCACACAATGATTCAGCTTCAAAGATTTTTTGAGGATTATAAAAAGCTGGAACACAAAAATGTAGTAGTTGAAAAAATCGTTGGAAAAGAGGAAGCATATGGTATAATAAACGAAGGCATAGAACGCTACATAGAAAAATTCGGTAAACACTACTAAGGGGAATGTATAAAATGAGTTTCAACCAGGAACAGAATGAGTTTACAGGCAACTTCAAAACATCTCCCGCGCTTGTAATAGTCTATTCCCTGCTGGGCCTAATAACTGTGATTATGTCCGGGATGCTTTTCTATTATATCTATCAGATATTTAAATAAATTATCACCTCTAAAAAGCTAAATTCCATCCTTTGCAGATCAGATTTCAGTCGGTTTGGAATTTGAATTTCTATTCCGGTATTTCCAGAAAAGATACATAGGCAGTCCCGCAGCAATAAGAATCAACCCCATCATTGCGTTGGAAGTATCAGAAATTATTGAGTTAACCAGAAAGAGAAAAGAGAATACCACGAATATTGCCGGTGTGTAGGGATATCCCCATACTTTATAAGGGCGTTCCGCATCAGGCATCTTTTTACGCAGCACGAAAATTCCGAAGGCACCAAGCATATAGAACAGCCAGGCGGCAAAAATAACATAATCGGTAATTGTATCGAATGAACCGGAAAGCACCAGGACACATGACCACATACCCTGTACTATCAATGCCACATGCGGCGTACCGTGTCTGGGATGAACTTTTCCAAGATCTTTGAAAAAAAGATTTGCTCTTGCCATCGCAAAGGGTACACGGGCAGTAGCCAGAATGCTGCCGTTAAGCGCACCGAATGTTGAAATAATAACAGCTATCGAAATTAAGGAAGCACCGTTTGCGCCAAATATTTTTTCTGCGGCAGATGCGGCTACAAGCGGGGATTTTGCCATCTCATCAATAGGCAATACATATAGGTAGGCAACATTTATAAGCACATAAACAAATATTACAATGACAGTCCCCCACATCAGACTAAGAGGAATATTGCGCCTGGGATTTTTTACCTCTCCGGAGACATATGTTACACTGTTCCATGCATCATAGGCCCAGAATGCTCCCGCAAAAGCCAATCCTATCATCGAAATCATGTTCGTCATTTCGGATTTTGGCATTGAAAAGCCGGTATAAACATTTGAAAAACTGCCGTTTCCCAATAATAAAAGAAAAACAGAGATTAAAATGATAGATATGATCTTAATGTATGTTACAACCGTTTGAACTACGCCCCCGAAAACAACACCTATATAATTAATTCCGGTCAAGAATATTATGCATAGTATGGCCACCGCTTTAGTGCCGAAATCCATAAACGGATGGATATTTCCTACAAGGGGAAAATAAACACTAAAATCCTGCATGCTTTGAGAGAGCTGGGGGTATTTTATGAAAAAACCAAGATACTCTGCGAACACATATGCTATAGCAGCCTGACTTCCTGTTTGTATTACTGCAAGAATTGCCCATCCGTAAAGATATGCGGTAAAGTCACCGTACATCTTCCTGAAATAGACATACTGGCCTCCGGTTGCGTCTATCATTCCGGAAACCTCAGCGTTAATTAGCGCGCCAATAAAAGTAATTAATCCCGCGGCAATCCATATTAAAATAAGTAATTCCGGTGAGCCGAGCTGCTGTGCCATTGATGAGGGTTTACGGAATATTCCGGATCCAATCATAGATCCGGCTACGATCATAATGGTAGCGGTTAAAGTTAAACCGCGCACAAGTTCAGTCTTCTTGGTTTTGTCTGCCATATTTCCCGTTCAATAAAATTGCGTTCAAAATAACGAACTATTAAGAGATGTCAAATGAAAATATAATGGGAGTGAGAAAAACATTTAGCAAAATTTAGTCATGATAAATCAGACTGAAGCGGTTGGACAATTCCTTTAATGAAGTTCCGCATTCCATCAGCTTCGGAATAAATCACCGAGCGCTACAAATGCAGATGTACTCAATAGTCCTGATGCCGGGCGGAAAAATATTTTAATACCTGTTTGTTGGAGTTCAGAGCGTGATCCAAATGGAAAAATTATCGGTAAGATATCGAATGATGCCTTCCCGGCAATCCCGCTCAATTTTCAATAATGATCAGAAGTGCGATAAGAGCAATTCCTTTCCTGTGTTTCTCAACCAATTTGTGGAATTGGATTAGAAAACCATCCAAAATAAAATTATTAAATACCGGCCATATAAGCCGATGGTATTAAAATCTTTCAGATGTTATTTTTATGAAATCAAAATAATAGCTATCTTTTGCGCGTTCAATCTCAAGAACTGTTGAATTGACCATAAAATTATTAAATAAAGAGGTAATCGATGGAAAAAGTTGAGCAAAACAGCAGCTTAAATAATTTGGCATTTTATTTACTTATATCAATCCTGGGATTCAGTGTTTTAGTGGCACTCGGGTACCTTTTTTATGAGATCTTATTCAATTGATGGATGATGTTGATCAAATATCTTTCCGGTCTCTAAACACATAATGACCTCCAAGGATTCTTCGGGCGGCTCCCTCCGCGAAATGGTAAAAGCTGTGGGGCTTGTTTTCGGCGATATCGGAACGAGTCCAATTTATACCCTCACAATAATTTTCATTTTAACTCCGCCTACTGAGCAAAATATTGTTGGAATTCTCTCCTTAATTTTTTGGACTCTAATTTTACTTGTAACAATTCAGTATACTATTCTGGCTATGAGTCTTAGTTCTAAAGGAGAAGGCGGGACAATTGTTCTAAAAAGTATTTTGCATAATTCACTCAAATCCGGAAGATCAATGATGATTGTTACTTTTCTGGGTTACATAGGTGTTTCATTGCTTATGGGCGACGGTGTAATTACTCCCGCAATTAGTATTCTTTCGGCGGTTGAGGGTCTGCAGTTAATTCCAGGAATGGGAGAAATATCACAAGAAACAATTATTTTAATTACGATAATGATTACCATTCTTCTATTCTCAGTTCAATCGCGTGGAACAGATAAAGTGGCATCCTCTTTTGGGCCTATAATGGTTATGTGGTTCATAGCTCTGTTTGTAACCGGATTTATAGCGCTTATAAGTAATCCGCAGGTTGGAATTGCGATTAATCCCTATTACGGGATCAATTTTCTGCTACAGAACGGATTCACGGGATTTATAGTTTTATCGGAAGTAATTTTATGCGCTACAGGCGGAGAAGCATTATATGCCGACATGGGGCATTTAGGACGCGAACCGATCCGGAAGGCATGGTATTTTGTTTTCTTCGCGCTTGTTATAAACTATTTTGGCCAGGGGGCATTTCTTCTTTCGCGAGGAGAGGGGAAAGAAGAGAGAATAGATATATTGTTCTCTATGGTAAAACATCAGGCAGAATTTCTTTATGTGCCTTTTCTGGCCTTAACATTGCTGGCTACAATAATTGCCTCGCAAGCCATGATAAGCGCAATTTTTTCATTGGTCTACCAGGGGATACGGACGCACATTTTTCCATTGATGAAAGTAAAATACACGTCAACTCATCTTAAATCGCAAATATATATTCCTGCCGTTAATTGGGGTCTGCTCGCCTCTGTGATTTTGATGATTCTGGTATTCAAAGGATCTCATAATCTTGCTGCGGCTTACGGTTTTGCCGTTACAGCAGACATGACATTAAGTGCTTTGTTTATGATTTGGATTTTTAAAAGAAAAAGCAATCGTTTAAAACTAACCGCGGCAATATTAGTATTCTGTGTTAATGTTCTGTTTTTTATCTCGGTCTTCACAAAAATCCCTCATGGCGGATACTGGTCCATTGTGATTGCTTCAATTCCGTTCGCCATAATCATTTTATGGACTCTCGGAAATAAAGCGATTTATCGTTCATTCCGTCCTCTTCCAATTGATACTTATTTGGTAAGCTTTAATCAGATTTATGAAACAGGGAAAGTGTTGCCCGGCAATGCCCTTTTCTTTACTAAGAGTCTGGATATGATTCCCCCGTACATGGTTCACAGCACAATTAGAGGCGGAATAATATATGAGGAGAACTTATTGGTCTCAATTGTAACAATGGATAAACCGTTCGGCGTTCAAAAATTGTTTGTTCCGGAAATTACAGACGGATTATCAGGATTAGAGATTCAAGTAGGGTATATGGAGAGGATCGAATTGTCGCAGTTCCTCGAAGAGACTAATATCGATTCTAAGGTTATGTTCTACGGGGTTGACGATATTTCCGCAAGGCGGCCGCTTCTTAAATTCTTCTCGTTCATTAAAAGATTAACTCCTAATTTCGTTCAGTTTCTTCAATTGCCGTATCAAAAACTTCACGGTGTAATAACCAGGATTGAGATATAATTAAATATTTTAGTAAAAACAGCATAGCGGCTCGGAAATAACTTAAAATGAGTTCTAAAACTTCTTCCACCAGTTCAATCGGTGACCTCGTAAAAGCCATGGGTCTTGTCTTCGGCGATATAGGAACAAGTCCAATTTATACGCTTACAATAATATTTATTTTGACCCCAGCCACGCAGCAAAACGTAATCGGGGTGCTCTCGTTAATGTTTTGGACGCTCATAATTCTTGTTGCGGTACAATATACTTTTCTGGCTATGACTCTCAGTTCAAAAGGCGAGGGAGGCACTATTGTATTGAAAGAAATTCTGCACAGCTCTCTCAAATCCGGCAGATCTATGATATTTGTAACATTTCTCGGGTATATTGGTGTTTCTTTGCTGATGGGTGATGGTGTAATTACCCCGGCAATAAGTATTCTTTCGGCGGTTGAAGGTCTGGAACTGATCCCCGGCATTGGGCACATATCTCAAGACACAGTAGTTCTAATAACCATAGTCATCGCTGTTTTGCTCTTTGCGGTGCAATTCCGCGGAACAGATAAAGTTGCCGCTTCATTCGGACCGATAATGGTTCTTTGGTTTAGCACTTTACTGTTGACCGGATTATTTTCACTTATTCATAATCCCGCTATAGGCGTTGCAATAAATCCATATTACGGAATTGACTTTTTATTACACAATGGATTTACCGGATTTGTGGTTCTCTCGGAAGTTATACTTTGCGCCACAGGAGGAGAGGCTTTATACGCCGACATGGGTCATCTGGGCAGAGAACCAATAAAACGTGCATGGTACTTTGTTTTCGTAGCTCTTGTAATAAATTATTTCGGTCAGGGCGCGTTCATTTTGGCTCGGGGTATGGACCAGGAAGAAAAAGTTAATATTTTATTCGCAATGGTTAAGGGTCAGGTTGAATTTCTCTATATACCGTTTATCATCTTAACACTGTTCGCAACCATCATAGCCTCACAGGCAATGATCAGCGCCGTCTTCTCGCTGGTTTATCAGGGAATACGAACTCACATTTTCCCGTTGATGAAAGTGAAATACACATCGACTCATATGAAATCGCAAATTTATATCGGCGCGGTAAATTTTGGCTTACTCATTGCGGTTATAATGATGATACTGGTTTTCAGAAGTTCCCATAACTTAGCCGCCGCGTATGGATTTGCGGTTACGGCCACAATGGCTTCCAGCACATTTTTTATGATTTGGATTTTCTCGAGAAGAAAGGATAAAATAAAACATATCATTGCAGTATTTGTATTTGTGGTTAATCTGGTTTTCCTTTTTTCAGTCTTTACCAAGCTGCCTCATGGCGGGTATTGGTCAATAGTAATCGCACTAATTCCATTTGCTACCATCTATCTGTGGACTTACGGAAATAAAACCATCGGCCGTTCATTCCGCTCGCTTCCAATAGACACTTATCTTGTAAGTTTTAATCAGCTTTATAAGGGAGGAAGTGTTCTTAAAGGAACTGCTCTTTTCTTTACAAAGAGCCTGGATATGATTCCCCCTTATATGGTTCACAGCACAATCAGCAGTGGAATAATTTACGAACAGAATTTATTGGTTTCAATTATTACTATGGACAAGCCCTTTGGTGTGCAAAAGCTTTACGTGCCGGAAATTACCGAAGGATTATCGGGACTCGAGGTTCAAGTTGGTTATATGGAAAGAATCGACCTGCCGCAGTTTTTAAAAGAGACTAATATAGTTTCCAAGGTGATGTTTTACGGCGTTGACGACATTTACGCAAGGCGCCCGCTGCTGAAACTATTCGCTTTTATAAAGCGTGTAACGCCAAACTTTGTGCAATTTCTTCAATTGCCTTATCAAAAATTACACGGCGTTATTACACGAATTGAGATTTAGCCGCGCATTTTTTATTGTGTAATGTTAATCTCAGTTGATATAAAACGGGTGCGCCTCCGTATTAAAAATAATTTTATTCAGGTCGATAGTTTCATCCGGCGCAAAGATCAGGTAACAATATTTTAATGTTTCGGCAAAGAAAAAACTCTCCATCTGATCATCTCTCTCTTTAGTAATAACATTTTTTAATGCGGCATAGCCCTCATCGATTCTGCAATACTTAACAATGCTGTTAAAAAATAATTTCGCCATCTCAAGATATTTGTCGCTCAGCGTAAATTTATAGAGATAATAAGCAGATTCAATTATTTCAGGACGTAAAACATAATTGGGATACTTCACTTCATTGGTTTTGTAATTAAACTGTTCCGGTTCGATGCCGTGCATTATCCACATTTTAAAACAAGAATTCTGCAATTGCTCTGCCCGATTTAGATCGCCTCCAAGAACAAGAACTGCCGGCAAAAATGCGTCCAGCGCGCCGAAATTTTGAGAGATAAGTTTTCCGCTATTCATATCTGCCTGGCAATACCACAAACCGGTCTCTGTATTATCAGCTAAATATTTATTCACGGATGCGATGCTTTCATCGTACATAAATTTAAATTCTTCATCACCAAATAATTTCCAGGCTTTCAGAAGATATTCATAATAGGAGTCTATCATTCCGCTGATGTGGCTCGAAGTATTTATCCATTCGCCGGTTTCAACGTCGATAGTTGTACCGACCAATCCAATTTTTGATCTTCGGCTGAATAATTCAAACACCGCTTTTTTTACCTTGTTGTAATAGAGCGGATTTCCGGTAAGCTTGCTCAGAGTCCCGAATTCAAGAGTCAAAGTTCCGATCTCAGCCGGATTATTTATTTTTCCACTTGTCTCGCCGGTTTTAAGATTGACATTTACATAAGGCATTCCGGTCGGAGAGTTGAAAACGGGAAGAAGTCTGTTGCCCAAATCAACGGCCAAAGAGAGAAATCGGCTATCGCCGTCAAGCTGATATGCCGAGATCAACCCGCCAAGCAATCTTATTGTGATTTCAAAATTCTGAACGTAGAAATCCTTATCAAAACTTAGTTTTTCAAAAATCAGCTGTTTTGTCTCCGCTGCTTCCTTTTTCAATCCCATCAGGACCATCGTGTCGAAAGCGTCAACGGGTGTCATTAACAAAGATCTATTTTCACCGTACCAATCGCGGTAGCTTTTGCTTAACGGCTTTAATTGATCATGTCCCCACGCATATTTTTTATAAGCATTCCACGCATGAAGAAACTCATCTTTGACTTTCTCGGCATATTCAGCCTTGCTAATCCCGTCGTCAAGTTTAAAAAAGAAATTATTGGGAAGAATGGTGTGAGCCGTCATTAAAAAAAGAATGGAAACTAATTGGATCTTCATTTTATCTCCGAAAAATTCAGTTGAGTTTTGTTTTATACTAATCCGGTTTTCCCGTATTTCATAAAAAATGCCGTTTTAAAGTCATGATAGTCCAGTGTTATTTATTGACTCTTACTTCGCCGTCATTTTTTATTGAAATAATTTCTTTGCCGTCACTGCTGACTAAAACGGCTTCGAAAAAGTTTGTAGTGGCCTCAATTTTAGGGGGCCAGATATAACCATCCACAATCATGTCCAGCATATCAAGTTTTGAAACATCATTTGTGTAAGCTTGATTGTTCATATAAAATGTCTTTTCGCTGTAGTATAATTTCCGCATCACCCATTTGGCGTTTTCAAATTCCTTCTTTTCAAATTCAATTTTTTCCCTGCCGGAAACCGCGTTGGAGAACTGAACGTAGCCCCACATTTCAGGGTAATGTATATTAATCAATCCGGTCGGCGCCCAAACCCAATTATCCTCCGGGTAAGGTTTCCCGGTCGATGGATTGATCTCTTTTTTATAATTATCGCCGGAAGTTTTTAATTTCCATTCAACACGTGAAAAATTTATCCGCCACTGCTCTCCATCTTTTGGAGCGCCGGTGTTCGAGTAGCTTTCTCTGAGCGCTGTCCAGGGTATCGCCATTTCGAAAGTCCAGCCCGTGTCCCTGTCGCCCGGATTGTTAATGGTTCCGTTAAGATGTACTCCTAATTGCAATCCGTTGATATCCCAAGAATTAAATACTATTTGCTCACGCTTATTGGCATCGCGGTATGGTTTAATAAGCAGCAGATCCCAGACAGTCTTATACGCGTTAAACTCAATTTCATAATATTTATGAGTGTCCCCGTCCGGGTCAATGAATACTTCGAAGTCGTTATCATAAAAAATGATTGTATCCCGTTGTCTGAGAGTAGCCCAGAGATCCGGCTCTTCCATCTCAGCCGCGATATAGAAATATTTATTATCCCACAACATCTTTGCGCGTGTCTTAAATCGGGGAAGAGGTTTAAGAGCTCCCTCTATATCAACAAAATAATCAGTCCACTCCGTATCGCCCCACATCTTCTCGTCGAGCTTTCCGTCAACAACAATCGGGATGTCTGTCTTGCAGCAGACATAAACCGGCGGATTAAATTCAATGCGCGGCTGCGGAAATGTTTTCTCCTGTGAATATAAATTCACAAAGAACAAAAATGTTAGCGTGACTACAAAAACAGATTTCATAATTATGTTCTCTTTTCAATCAAGGATTTTCAAAATGCGCTGCTAAATTTTTGATATAACTGACCGCGTCTACTTCCAGACAAATTCGCCTTTATCAACAGACCAATTCAAACCAAAGTATCCGGCTGATAGAACTCCTTCAATTCCTTTTGAAGTAAACTCGCTGTTGAACAGCATTAAGTCCGGGAATGGATAACCGGGCTGCAAGTACAGACGCCTGTCCGTTAATTTCATCCCGACAATCCCGCTGCCGGATACAACACCAACTGAATAGCGGTCGCTGTTTTTAAGAGGTCTCACAAATAAACAGGCAAGATCTTTACCGCTAAATTCCCTGATGCCGATTTTTACTTTTCCCCGGGTCACCTGCACCGGACTATTACTGAGCAATTTATTCCACGCGGAGTTTGTCTCGGCGTTTCCGTATAAAACAAAATTATTATTTGAATATGATTCTTTTTCAAATTGCAGATCTGTAATAATCTGGATTGAACCATTGCCCTGATACCAGAACTGTTCCGCATCATAGCGTGCCTTCTGAAAAGCCCATGCATTTTCCTCACTATTGCCTTTTGTACCGTATATGAATACGACATTGTTGTTAATCGCACTCTTAAGCGTGCCGTATCTTGCGGGATGTTTGTCTTTTCCGCTTATCGATTCTTTATCCAGGA
>PGYS01000201.1 GCA_002839795.1 Ignavibacteriae bacterium HGW-Ignavibacteriae-3
TGCCCCTCTGCTTAAATTCAAAGAGTTATCGGATGCTATTATAAACGGACCTTATAAAAAAGAGGCGTTAGTTCCATCAACTCCCTGGTTTAATAATTCTGTAGTACCTTCCCCCAATGTTCTCATGTTCCAGGAAAATGATAAAATGAAACTCTCATGGACAATTTCTGAGAAAGAGAAGATATTCCAATGGGTGGTTTACTTTAAGTATGGAGAAAAATGGAATTATACAATTTTGAATAAGGATATTTTTTCCTACGAAGCACCTCTCACATTCGAGTCCAAGTCTTTCAATGACGACGGGAAAGAGGTGGTTAGAAAATTTAGATTAACACAGGTTGCGGTTTCTGCGGTCGATCGAATCAGCAATGAAAGCAAACCCGCCATTCTCAGCATAAAATAGCTTGCTTTCCCAAAGTTTTGTTTGAAGATGAATAATTTATCAGGTTATTAATATATTCTGAACGGAAATAAATTTATTTATTCGGAATAATATGGCAAAAAATTATTTAATCGGGATGGATGGTGGCGGAACAAAAACAAAATGTGTTGTAACGGATAACAATTTCAATCCTTTGTTCGAGTGCCAGGGCGGTCCTTCAAATTTTCTTATCATCGGTACGCAAACTGTTTCGGAGACAATTCTCTCGCTGATACTGGACTCATTGGCGCATCTTCATCTGTCCGCTGACGACATCTCCTCAATATTAATCGGCACTACGGGAGCCGGAAGAGAAACTGATGCGCAAAAGTTACAAACGGATTTCATTGAATACGCCGGCTCAAAGGGATATTCTTTCAATTCTTTTAATGTCAGCAGCGATGCCCGTATTGCCCTTGAAGGCGCCTTTTCCGGGGAAGCGGGAGCACTGCTTATTGCCGGAACCGGTTCCGTGATTTTTGGAAAGGACAGAGATAAAAAAATTCACCGTGCCGGCGGTTTCGGCCGGCTTATTGGTGATGAAGGAAGCGGTAATACACTCGGCAGACACGGATTGAATCGGGTTGCCAAAGAACTGGACGGGAGGGGCGGCAGAACCGTTCTGACTGAATTATTGAACAGCCGTTTTGGAATTCGGGATTCATCTCAACTGATAACCGAAGTTTATCGTAATAATTTTGATATGGCCTCCTTCGCTCCAAGTGTTATTGAAGCGGCGCAAAATGGTGATACGATTGCAAATAAAATACTGGAAGAGGAATCGGATGAACTGATTCTTCATGTGAAAGCGATCTATGACATGATAAGAGATGAAACCTTAAAATTATGTCTAATCGGCGGGACAATATCAACAGACAATTATTATTCAAAGATGTTTAAAGAAAAAGTCAAACTGCAGGCACCAAAAGTTAAAATAGTTTCCGCCGAAAACCCTCCCGAAATTGGCGCGGCATTTATGGCAAAGATGATGATTTAACTTATTCTAAGTTGTAATTATTTTTTGAATTATTACCGGAGAAGAACTTTGTGATTAAACCGAAGCCGGCCGCCAGAAATCCATGGGCCTGGATTCCCTCTCTCTACTTTGCCGAGGGCATACCTTACATAGTTGTTATGACCGTTTCAGTTATCATGTATAAAAGGCTCGGCATTTCCAATACTGATATTGCACTCTATACAAGTTGGCTTTATCTGCCCTGGGTCATCAAACCGCTGTGGAGCCCTGTAGTTGATCTGTTTAGAACCAAACGATTATGGATTATTGGAATGCAGCTCGTCATTGGAGCGGGTCTCGCAGGTGTCGCATTTACAATACCCGTGACGGAATTTTTTCAGTATACGCTCGCTTTTTTCTGGCTTCTCGCGTTCAGCTCGGCCACACATGATATTGCCGCTGACGGATTTTACATGATCGGCTTATCAAAACATGACCAGGCCTGGTTTGTCGGAATAAGAAGCACATTCTACCGTCTTGCTATGATTACCGGCCAGGGATTGCTTGTCATTCTGGCGGGTTATATCGAAAGCAACAGCGGTCTGCCCGCACAAGAGGTTTATGTAAATGCCGGTCCAAAA
The DNA here is from genome assembly GCA_002839795.1 of Ignavibacteriae bacterium HGW-Ignavibacteriae-3. Taxonomy (GTDB): domain Bacteria; phylum Bacteroidota; class Ignavibacteria; order Ignavibacteriales; family Melioribacteraceae; genus Fen-1258. The sequence continues at coordinate 2,018 of PGYS01000201.1, forward strand.
TACACAGTTTCACAAATAGCGCATCCGGATTCAGTTGACTTTGGAGCGCGTTCCCCGGAACAGAAAATTATTCACTACCCGGAAAAGATTCAGTTGTCAACAAATTTGCTGAATAAGGATACGGCTGATTCTCTAATTTCATTTGCCAAAGATTGGAATATCCGTAATCAATTTATTTTTGATGAAAAAACAAATACTGCTTCCGGCTCTTCTAAAACTGGCGGATCTTCCTGGCTGAGTAAAAATATTTTTACTCCGTTTGAAGATTTTTTACGGTCCGCTTTTGGTCCGGCATTGCCGGAGAAAGCATCGACGAATACAGCGGGAAATGTTGCGCTTGTTTATTTCAAATTAACGCAAAAACCTGATAAGGAAGTTGTAGTAAATTTCGGCAGAGAGTCCGGTGACAATAGTATTTCATTGGCAGAAGGCTCCCGCTTAGTCTTTAATGAAAAAAACTGGAACAGCGCCGCCGTTGCTGTAATACAGCTTGATCCAAAACTGAAGATAGAATCTTCCGCCCATTATCAGGCAAGATCAGGCGATATTCCCTTGGCATGGATGATAACATATTTCGTCCTGGCAGGATTGTTTATCATATTTTTTATTTATCATAAATTTATCCTCCCTTATCCAAAGGAGGACCTTACGGCTGTTCGCGATTCATCAAAAGGAATATTCACGGAGTTTTTCAGGACATTCGTATTATTTTTTAAGAAAGATAAAATCGGTTACATTTTAGGTTTTTTTCTTCTTTATCGTTTTGCAGAAGCCCAGCTCGTTAAACTCGCTTCACCTTTTCTGCTTGATGTGCATGAGGTCGGCGGTTTAGGATTAACTACCGGTCAGGTGGGTTTTGTCTACGGGACTGTGGGAATTATATCACTTACATTGGGCGGAATTCTTGGGGGATTTCTTGCTGCAAGGGATGGGCTGAAGAAGTGGCTCTGGTTTTTTGTAATTTCAATTAATCTGCCGGATTTAGTTTATGTTTATTTATCGTATGCACGTCCTGATAAT
>PGYS01000060.1 GCA_002839795.1 Ignavibacteriae bacterium HGW-Ignavibacteriae-3
CACGACGGGGTTTTTAATCTTGAGAGTATGACCGGAACAACCGAGGAACTCTGGTTCCCATTCTGGGAATACGGCGCCCCCTACTGGGAAGACAGAACAGATTATGAAAAATTTTCGCCTCACCGCTTTGTAAAAAATTTCAAGACTCCTATGCTAATTGTTCACGGCGGAAATGATTTCAGAGTACCCGAAGGACAGGCAATGGAATTATTCACTGCTCTTCAGATGATGAATGTTGAAAGTAAATTTTTGTATTTCCCGGATGAAACACATTTTGTTCAGAAAGCCCAGAATGCGAGATTATGGTGGAATACAATATTCGATTGGTTCAATAAATTTAAAAAATAATCCGGGGTGAAAGATGAATTATGAAGATAAGGATTTTTGGGATACTCCTGCTTTAAGTGAAAAGCAATTCGATACTGAAGAAGAAGTGGAACGCAGTTCACAGTACGTGGAGGAACGGTTGTGGGATAAAGTTGAACGCGAGGGCAGCAAAATCCGCTTTGCCAAAGACGTTAAAGCTCTCTACAGATATATGAGAGATAAATATATTCCCTGGTACCGGAAGACTATTGTAATTGCCGCGCTAATCTATTTTATAAGTCCGATTGACACAATTCCGGATTTTACTCCGTTTTTCGGATATCTGGATGATCTCGGAGTAATTGTTGCCGCGATAAAATATCTGGGCAGAGAGATTGTTCCATATTATGACTAATACAATTGCGAATTGAAAATTTAGAGTTGCGAATTATTTTTACAGGATTTTTTTAATTCCCAATCAATCAGGAAGGATTCATGAATATTAAATCAATCCTCTTAAGAATGATTTATTTTTGCGCCTTGTTGGTTTTATTCAGCTGCGGATCTTCCAATTATGCCCCGCTCGATGTTGTGGAGAAAGTCGACGTAAACCGTTATTTAGGCAAATGGTATGAAATAGCACTTCTGCCAAACAGTTTTCAGAAAGGATGCAACTGCACATCTGCGGAATACAGTTTAATTGATTCAGAGACAATCCGTGTTGTAAATACATGCCGCAAAGACAGCGTGACAGGTGAAACGGATACCGCCAACGGAAAAGCGTTCATAGTTGAAGGATCGAACAATGCTAAGCTTCGCGTGCAATTCTTCTGGCCATTCCGGGGAGACTATTGGATAATCGATCTCGACAAAGATAATTATGAGTATGCCGTTGTCGGCACGCCAAGCAGAAAATATATGTGGATTCTTTCCCGCACCCCAAAAATGAATGAAGATCTTTTCAATTCTCTTGTAGAAAAGTGCAAAACAAAAGGCTTTGATGTAAGCAAAATGATTAAAACAAATCAGGATTGCATGTAATAGCAGAGACGCGCCATGACGTGTCTTAGAAATACTCCCATTTTATGTGGAACTATTTTTTTGAAAGTATCTCCATAATTTTATCCAGATCATTAACCACGATAATATAACCTCTTTCATCCACAAGTATTTCTTTCGGAATAGTTTGCACCTCGAATTTCTTTAGAACACCTTCCTCATCTTTTTTCATATCTATATAAGTGCTAAACCAAGGCATCGGATGAGTTTTTTGATATTCAGGAATGTCCTCTTTCTTAAAACTGAGCGAAACGCTAATTATCTGAAAATTATTCCTGCCGTATCTATTCTGCATGTTTCTTAATGCTTCTATCGAACCGCTGCAAGGACCACACCAGGCAGCCCAAAAATTAATTATGTATTTCTTCCCCAGCATACTATTTCTGCTAACCTTAATTGCATTTGAAGTAACAGAAGTAAATTCAAAATCCGGAACGGGATTTCCGATTTGCAGCTTGTAATTACTTAGAAATTCCTTGATGTATTGATCATAATATAAAGAGCCTGAGAATTCATTTTTGAATGTGTCAAAATATTTATTAAAGACATCATCAAAGCCAGTTTTCTTCGCAAACCGAATTGCGGCAACATAAAGGAATTCTTTTATTGAAGAATCAGGATGAGAGTCAGCAGCTTTAATATAAAAATCCATGAATGGCTGATAAATCTCTTTTGAATTAATTTTTATCAATTGCTTTTCTGCGATCTCTCTTTCCGGTTTCGTTAGGACACCAATTGCTTTAATAATTCCCATGGGATAAAAAGACCAGATTGGTGAATCCGGTTCAATTTCACTTAATGCCATTTCTGCTAAATCTCTACTCACCAAGTCCTTAGGTTTGTACCACACCGCCCCTAACGTTAGAGCGAATCGTGAAATCTGATAAGCTTTTCTGAGAAAAGGATCTTTTTCTTTTTTGATTTTAAGTTCAAGATCGTCAAGTTCAGATTCCCAATTATAATTTTCATGGAATGAATTATCAACAAGTGTTTTTTTTCTCAGTGCAGCTTCCTTGCTGGCTGCGAAATATTTATTGTATCTTTCATTAAAATCATCTGTTGCAAGAATAAATTTGCGAGTGTGCTCGGGCAATCGGATAAATACTATTTTTTCCTTTGCTGCAAATCCGGTATGTTTTTTTAAATCGAATTCAAGTTTAACAGTACTGTCCCTTTTTGTTTTTACCACCGAATAATAATCACCGCTTTCATTGATTTTATATAAATCACAGTTTTCACCAGTAGAAGTTGGCAGGTTGTCCAACGATGAGAATCCTCCAATACTATACGGAACAAAATCACTATCCGCTTTTACTTCTATAAAGAAAGTGCTATCCGGTTGAATTAACGCCTCAGTTCTTTTCGTGAAATATTTGTTAACGGGTTTTGTGTAAAAGAGAACTCTCTTTAATGAATCTTTCAAAGGATATTTTTGTAGAGTCACCACTATTTCAATTGTATCTTTTTGATCCAGATACAGGGAAAATTCTTTGTTTCCAAATGGTTTATGATATAATCCGCAGAATCTTAATCTATAGAATCCAGGTGTCGTAAAATCCAATAAAAATGTACCATCTTTATTGACCGGATATTCCTTGAATATTCTTTGATAAGGGAAAATATTTGTAAGTTGTTGAATTGCCGCCCGCTGCATCGGATTACCATCACTGCCAACTATTTTTCCTTTAATCACATATTGGGCATGAAGAATAGATGCGGAGGTGAAAAAAAATAAAATCAAAGTGGAAATTATTTTTGCGATCATAATTACCCCTCACAATTCTTAAGAAAGTTATGTTTTTCTTATAGAATACACAATTCAAATCTTGATACTATTACATAATGATCCATAATTACTAATCAGGTTATATTATTTATCTTTGCAACAAGTTTTTAGAGGTTTGAATGAATTTCAAAGTCGTAAAGAGAGAGACAATCTTTCACGGAAAAGTTTTCGACGTGAATGTGGATGAGATAGAATACAATGGAACCGGAAACAAAGCATCGCGCCAGGTTGCAATTCATCCGGGCGGAGCGGTTGTACTCCCGGTAACTAATGATGGTAAAATTGTGTTCGTAACGCAATACCGATATCCTCACAACGAGGTGCTTCTCGAACTTCCCGCCGGGAAATTGGAAAAAGGAGAAGATCCTTTTTTATGCGCTTCACGTGAACTTACAGAAGAGACAGGCTATACTTCAGATAAAATTACTAAGCTCGGTAAAATTTATACTACACCCGGCTTCTGTAACGAAATACTCTACATCTATTTGGCGGAGGATATAATTCCCGGCATTCATGCGCGAGAAGAGGGCGAAGAAGGAATGGAGATCGTTGAATTAACCGCAGATGAGGTTGATGATAAAATCCGTTCGGGAAAGATTGTTGATGCCAAAACAATATGCGGAATCGCTTACTACAAACTTAAATCTGGATACTAGATACTGGATACTGGATTATTTGTTAGTCGGAATTATAAGGTTTCTTAACGGGGACTGATATGCTCTTCCTGAACTGATTTAATAAATGAATTAAGTTTTTTCCCTAAAATAGTTATTCGATCAAAAAGATTATTAAACAATTGTTCATCTGATAATGAGTTTGTTTCAAACAGCGTTTCCAGATGGTCCAATGTTTCATCATTTGACGCCAAGGCAATCATTAGAAAATGAATGAACTCTTGTTTATAATATCTCCTACCGTATCCCTCAACAATATTTGATTTTACAGATTTGCTCGATCTCCTGATCTGGCTACCAACTTCGTACATCTCGAACTTTGGCAACTTTTCCAATGTCATTTTGTGAATATCAACTACGATCTCACTTGACAATTTCCATATTTCCAGATTTTTATAACTCATATTCTTACAAATCCAGTATCAAGAATCGAGTATCAAGCAACTAGATATTATTCGTTCGTCAATTCATCCAGCTCGACTTTATGAAGATGAGTAATTTTTTTTCCAAGAAATCTTTCAGCCACTTCTCGGAATTTTGTTGGAACATCGCTTACATAGAATTCAGATTGCCCATGATGAACAGATAGATTTCTGAGTTGTCTTCCGTTCAGATAATCCTCAACCAGTCTGGCCGCGGGAGTACCGGAATCGATCAGTTTGACATTTTTTCCTACAACTTTTTGAATAACGTCTGACAGAATCGGATAATGAGTGCATCCAAGAATTAAACTGTCAATTTTCTTTTCATTAAGTCCGCCAAGGTATTCTTTGGCGATCATTGAAGTCACTTTGTGGTCAAGCCAGCCTTCTTCTGCGAGTGGAACAAATAACGGGCAAGCCTGTTCATATACTTTAACTTTTGGATTTATCTTTTTCAATTCGTAAGTGTAAGCTTTATTATTTATAGTGGCGCGTGTACCGATAACTCCCACAATCCCCTTTCTCGATTCCTGAAGTGCCATTTTAGCGCCGGGTTCTATCATTCCGATCACAGGAACGGTTAAAAATTTTCGCAATTCTTTTAATGCAACAGACGATGCAGTATTGCAGGCAACAATCAGAAGTTTAATATTTTTTCTTAATAAAAAGTTCGCCGCCTGCAAGGAATATTCCACAACCGTTTCATTGGATTTAGATCCGTAAGGCACACGGGCCGTATCCCCAAAATAGACGATGTTTTCGTTCGGCATTATACGTGTTACCGCTTTTACAACTGTTAGTCCGCCTATACCCGAGTCAAAGAAACCGATCGGATTTGTTCTGTTCATGAAGTTCAATTTATCACCTATAGCATTTCTTCTATTGTTTGAGTTAATTCATGAGTGACAAGCTCATATACATCGAGGGAGATTTTTTTTCTATTTCTGTCAAGTATGTAGAATGAATCAACTACATCATCCCCCTTAGTGGAAATTTTAGCGAAGTAAACCGACAGACCCAGCTCGTTCATTTTTTTAGTGATCTGATATAAAAGGCCAAGCCGGTCCGGAGAATACACATCAATAATCGTATACTGATCGTGTTTCTCGAACGAGATTTTTATTTTTCCTTTCCGCTTGAATAGTTTATTCTCTATCCGCCACCATTTGGATTTTATATGATTGAACTCTTTTGTAATCTGAAGTTCATTTTCAACTGCGAGATAAAGATCATTTGTAATTTTTGGGAATCTGTTATCATCAATTTTAATTCCAGTCCTGAAATCGGAGACATTAAAACTGTCGATGACAATTCCATCTTTACGCGTAAATATCTTTGCATCGTGGATACTGAGATCATTGATCGACAGCGCGCCGCATATCCTTGAGAGAAGCGCTTCCGAATCGCGCGTGATTATAGTTACGACAGTAAACGTTCCTTCTTCTTTAAAGAAAACCGAGACCGGAACACCTTTTTCAATTTCCTCTATATGACGGTTAATTTCCTCAGTGGAAAAATGCTTCAGATAGCTCAAATCATTTATCGATTCCAGATGCTCTTTAAATGAATTCTCCGAGTATAATTCAGAGCCATTTATTATTTCCTTCAAATTGAGCGAAAGCAGATCATGCCCGGAAATCCTGTTATCGATCATAGTTTTTGTTTTACTGTACAGTTCATTCAGCAGATCGCTTTTCCACTGTGTCCAGACTACCTGAGAGACCGCCGAAAGATCCGCATAAGTAACCAGGTAAAGTAGATCCAGCAGTTCCGAATTTGTGAACAGAGCCGCGAAACTATTCAGTGTTGACGGATCATTCAAATTACGTCTGAAGGCAACTTGTTCCATAGTAAGATGATGACGAACCAGAAACTGCACGGTTTCAATTTCCTCGTATCCATAACCGAGCCGCTCCATTATAGAATTGGCAATCTCAGCTCCGATTATTTCATGACCCGATAAACTTATGGGCTTAGCTATATCATGGAATAGAATTGCCAGGAACAAAACATCCTTTTGATACATTCCCTGGAATAATTTACCAAGGACAGAAGTTTCATCAGCCAATTTTTCAACGTTATTCAATGCTATTAATGTATGTTCGTCGGCGGTATAACAGTGATATACACCCGGCTGAAAAAATCCTATTATTTCCTTGAATTCAGGCAGGAAGGCGCCCAGCACTCCGAGTTCGTTCATGGCATTCAGCGTCTTGCCCACGTTTCTTGGCAATCTTAATATTTCTCTAAAAAAAACAGATGACTGAGGTTCGAACTGCTGTGTGTCTTCATGATCTATTACGGCCTCAATGATTTGGGACCGCAAATTTTCCTCCAGCCTTGCGTCGTAGAATCCGCGATAGTAATAAACGCGGAGAATCGTGGAGAGAGATAATTTTTTTTCATGCCTTAAATAAATACATTTTCCCTTAAGTGAAAAATCATCATCAAGCTCAATAAAAAGAAAATTGCTTAGAGGCGGATTGAGTTCCTCTTCATACCGTTTCACCGTGGCGACAAGAAATCTTTTAATGATATTTGCCGCCTCAAAATATTTCCTCATGTAATTATGCCAGCCGTCTCCGGTGTATCCCATTACATTTGCAATTTTCTCCTGATAAATAAATTCAAGACGATCATTTTTTCTTCCGCTTAATAAATGAAGATGGTTGCGGGTATTTAGAATCTGGCGGTAGCTTTCCTGCAGCCTGGCAACTGCACGCGGAATAAGAACTTGATCTTTTTTAATATTTGCAAGAAAATTTTGTGTCTGGGTTATTTCTTCCTGGGAGGTCAGAAGCAGATTGTTCCTCAAGGAATATATCCATTCAACCACCTGCAGATCACGCAATCCTCCTGCGGTAAATTTTACATTCGGTTCCAGAACCTTTGCTGAATCCCCGAATTTATCATGTCGTTTTTTAACATCCTCAAAAAAATCGCTTATTAACTTATGCTGTGATTTTTCAGTTACAGATTCAAAAACTTTTTTGTTCCATTTGTGATAAAGTTTTTCATTTCCTAGTATGTAACGTGTTTCAATAAATTGAGTAAACGCGTGTAAATCCTCCGCCTGAAATTTTTGGATGTCGGAAAACTCGCGAACGGTCGAAGAGACTTCTATACCTGCATCCCATAAGAGTGTGACGCACTCTTTAATGACCTGCTCTTCTCCGTCTAGCTTATCGTAGATAAACATTATATCGATATCGGAGTACGGGGATAATTCACGTCTGCTGAAACTGCCAACAGACGCAATGGCACAATCAAGTTTTATTCCTTTTAATACTTTTTGAATATACTCCTCAACGACCAGACTCCATTTTACGCAGAAAGAAAACGGATCTTTTAAAAGAGATTCGTCATTAAAGATTTTATCTCTATCATTAAAAAATTTTTCTTTTACTTTAAGCGCGTCCATATGATTTCTTTTACATGATGCAGGCAGGGGCGAGATAAACTCGCCCCTGCAAATTAAGGAACGGATGATTGTTCCAATTTATTATAGTTTTTTAAATCTGGCCTGGAAAAATCTTAAATATTTCGGTTCATAAACCATTTTTAGTCCTTTCATCGATTTTCTTTTTTCGTAAACATCCGCAATTGATTCTACCATAACATCAATATGAGATTGAGTATAAACCCTGCGCGGGAATGTCAGCCGGACAAGTTCAAGTTTTGGATATCTATGCTCGCCTGTTTTCGCATCACGTCCGGAAGAAACGAGTCCCCTTTCCATACCACGCACACCGCTGTCAATATATATTTCAGCAGCCAGAGTCTGTGCGGGGAAAAGATCCTGCTTCAGATGAGGTAAAAATCTTTTTGCGTCCAGGAAAATCGCATGGCCTCCGAAAGGGTAAACAAGAGGCACACCATATTTTTCAAGTTCAGCGCCGCAATATTCAACCTGGCGGACTCTCATACTGATATTATCGAACTGAACCATTTCCTCCAGCCCGCGTGCCATAGCCTCCATATCGCGTCCCGCAAGTCCGCCGTAACTGTGCAGTCCTTCATAAATAACAACCATATTGCGCGCTTCTTCAAACACCTTTTTATTTCGGGTTGCCAGAAAGCCGCCGATATTGACCATTAAATCCTTTTTCGCGCTGACCCACAGACCGTCATAATAGGAGCACATTTCGAGAAGAATCTGTTCAATCGATTTTTTCTCATACCCCTTTTCTTTCATTTTTATGAAATAAGCATTTTCAGTCGCCCGTGTTGCATCGAACCAGAGTTTAACTCCGTATTTCTCAGTCAGTTTGGAAACTTCCTTAAGATTTGCCATTGAAAAAGGCTGTCCGCCGGCCATATTAACAGGACCTGCCATAAATACATACGGAATTTTATCTGCACCAACTTTTTTAATTAATGCTTCAAGTTTCCGGGGATCGACATTTCCCTTGAATGGATGTTTACTCTGAGCGTCATGCGCCTCATCAATGATAACATCAACGAAAGTGCCCCCCGCCAGTTCCTGATGAACGCGAGTGGTTGTAAAATACATGTTGCCCGGAATAAAATCTCCGGGCTTGATCATAATTTTTGAAATCATATGCTCCGCGGCCCGTCCCTGATGAGTCGGCACAAAGTAAGGCATACCGTAATATTTTTTTACGTTATCCCACAAATAATAGAAATTTCTGCTGCCTGCATAAGCCTCGTCACCGAGCATCATTCCGGCCCATTGGTAATCACTCATAGCGTTCGTTCCGCTATCGGTCAGTAAATCGATATAAACATCTTCACTCTTTAATAAGAAAGTATTGTAACCGGCTTCCTTTGCTGCTTTCTCACGGTATCCGCGCGTTGTCATTTTAATCGGCTCAACCATTTTTATCTTATACGGTTCGGCCCAGCTTTTTTTTGCTACTCTTTTAGCCATTATCAGCTCCATTTTTTTGATTGGTTAGTATTAATTAGTTAGAAGCGCCAATCAACAATCTTCAGACAAATTTCTTTTTAAGTTTTTTTCTGTTCTGTTCTGCGATTATTTCAGATGATATTCCCCCGCGGGTATTAAAGCGTGCGGTAATCTTCATATAACGCGCTTTGCAAATTTTATCAAGATCATCCAGAATTTTATTTGTTACTGCTTCGAAATATATGCCATCATTGCGGAATGACTGCAGATAGAATTTATAGCTCTTAAGTTCCACACAAATTTTTCCGGGGATGTATTCAAGAATTATAGTTGCAAAGTCGGGCTGCCCCGTAACCGGACACACCGAAGTAAATTCCGGCGCCGTATGAATGATTGTGTAATCGCGTTCCGGATTGGGATTCGGAAAAGTTACCAGTAATTTTTGTTTGTCGTTCATAAGATACTCGTTATCTACTTTCACTTCTTAATTGTTTTTAGATGTACTCCGGCCTTACATTATATGGAACGGGATCCTCTATACCGGCCTGTTTAAATCCTCTGAGCCTGAAAGCGCAGCTATCGCAAACACCGCATGCCTCATCTTCTCTTTGGTAGCATGACCATGTCAAATGCAAAGGCGCATTCAGTTCAATTCCTTTTTTAATAATATCAGCTTTCGAAAAATGGATTATAGGCGTTTCAATTTTAATTTTCGTTTCAGGCTTTGTTCCCAAATCTACCATAGTTTCAAAAGCTTTAAAGAAATCTGGACGGCAATCCGGATATCCGCTGGCATCCTCATAAACTGCGCCTATGAAAATAGCGTTCGCGCCGATTACCTCTGAGTAACTTACGGATGCGCTTAGAATATTTGCATTTCGAAAAGGAACATAGGAACTGGGCACTTCTTTATTTTCCAGATCGGCCTTTGCGACTTTCATTGATTTATCAGTAAGAGAAGAGCCGCCGATTTTTGTAAAATGTCCCAGATCAATAACTAATCTCTTTTCAGCTTTATAATAGTCTGCGATTTCATGAAATGCCCTGAGTTCCCGCGTTTCGGTCCTTTGACCGTAATTGATATGAATCAACGCCAATCTGTATAATTGAGCTGCTATGGCGGCTGTAACGCAACTATCCATTCCCCCGCTGACGGCAACTACAGCTATTTTATCTTTATTCATAGATCAATACTTTTATTCAGTGCCGTAAAAATAAGAAATTGATCTGTGAGAAGGAAAAAGATCACATTCAGATCCCAAATGAAGAATAATATTGGAAATCAGTACTAAGTTGTAAATATCGGCTTCCTGATCATCTCTTAAATAGAAAAAGTCCGGCAGCAACAAACAGCGAGACAAACGCAGAGAGAAGAAACGGTGCTTGCGGACCGAAACTATCCCAAAGAAATCCGGCGAGAATTGATCCTGCCATCACCGCAAAACTTGAGAGCATGGTCAGAAGACCTATTGCGGTTCCACGGAAATCATCCGGCACAAGATCGGAAACCCACGCTTTGGATACTCCTTCTGTTGACGCAGCATAAATTCCATAAAAAGCGAACAGCACCCATATTAAATAGAAATTTGTATTTAACGCAAAACCGAAATAAACAAGCGAAAATATTATTAACCCAATTGTGAATGTAGTTTTCTTGCCGAATTTATCAGCCAGTATGCCGATGGGATAAGATGCAAGCGCGTAAATTAAATTATAGAACACATATCCCAGAATTGCGATCGTATCTGAATGCGCAATCTCTTTAGATTTTAAGATCAGAAATACATCGCTGCTGTTCACCAGCGAAAAGAGTGTGAGAAAAGTAAGAAGGCGTTTGTATTCAGCCGGAGCTGTTTTCCAGAAATTGGCATAGTTTTTTTTATTAGAAATTCCTGCTGCAGTTTTCTTATCCTTTACTGCAAATGTAAAACCTATTGCAAATACGGACGGGATGAGAGCAAAAAGGTATATCCATGAATATTTCCCCGGAAATAAATATAAAAGAACAATTGCTGCAATCGGTCCCGCAACTGCACCAAAAGTATCCATGCTTCTATGAAATCCAAAAACCGCGCCCGTATTCCCGTTTGCGTGACTGGCGAGGAGAGCATCCCGCGGAGCTGTTCTAATTCCCTTTCCAATTCTATCGGCAACTCTAGAAATTATTACAGCGGGGACGGTTACAATCAGCCCCGGGAGTGACTTAACGAATCCCGAAAGGCTGTATCCGATCACAATAAAAATTGAGCGTTTACCTAATTTATCTGAAAGTGTCCCGAAATACCCTTTCAGCAGACCGGCGGTCACTTCTGCGATTCCTTCAATCAGCCCAACGACAGACATTGAGGCGCCGAGAACGGATGTTAAAAAAATCGGAGTAATCGGATAGAGCATCTCGCTGGCAAAATCAGTGAAAAAACTCACTAGACCAAGTATTACAACAGCCCGGGGAATATTTTTAATTTTCATCTGGAAATTATTTGTTAAATAAACTTCTTAAATTGTTTTCAAAATTCCTAAAATTTTAGTTGACTATTTGCCCTCAAGTTTTATCTTTCGTAAAGACATTCGACGAATAGTCAAGAAAACTACTTCAAGCAAATTCTACACTACCGATCGATAATTATCAGAATAGGAGCAACAATGGAATATTATGAATTACATCCGGTAACGCCGCAAATGCGCTTTATTAATAAAGCCGTTGAAGTTTTGAAGAATGGAGGTGTGATTATTTACCCGACAGATACAGTTTACGGATTCGGGTGTGATATCTTTAATAAGGAAGCTCTTGAAAGAATATACACGATCAAACGGGATGCTGCCACAAAATATTTTAGTTTCATCTGTCCGGATCTTAAAAACATTTCCAAATACGCCAAAGTTTCCGACTTTGCTTACAGGAGCATGAAAAAATTATTGCCCGGACCATATACATTCGTCCTTCCCGCAGCGCGGGAAGTTCCCAAAAAATTATGGTCTAAAAGGAAATCGGTTGGGATAAGAATACCGGACAACAATATTGCCCTGACCCTTGCGAGGGAATTGGGAAATCCCATTATAAGCACAAGTGTCACAAACCGTAAAGGTGAAACATTATTCGACCCTCTTGAAATACAGGTGATTTTCAACGCACAGGTAGATTTGATGCTCGCATCGGGGGCATTAGAGGGAAAACCTTCCAGCATTATTGATTTAAGCAAGGATACTCCGGAAATAATTCGTGAAGGTGCCGGTGATGTGAGTATGTTTTATTCTGTATGACGGATTCTGGATTCTAAGAAATGATTTGCTGATTATTCTCTATGAAGGAATATAGAAGTGCCCCCTCCCGAAAATCAGGAGTTTATTTCTCTGGATTGAAAAATATTAATTCCAATTACATTCAACCTAACCAATTCTCCGAAGTATGCGAAAATGGTCTTTTCTTTTTGACTGAAGATTTTGATTCAGTTTTTACAATCTCGTCAGTCGGCGATGGAAATTCTGAAATAAAGAAAGGCACCTCCATACTGTCAGTTAGCGAAGGACGATTTTTCTTCTTTCCAATTTTTGAAGGTCTGGTCCATTCTAACTTGGATTTTGATTCGTTGATAGTAAGTACATTCACCTGTACCTCCTATACAATTTAAGTTAATTTGAGAGACTTACGTTTGAGGAACATTGAGGAGAACTTCTCTCCAGAAAAGTACAAAAATCTAACGCCAAAGGAAATGATAAATAGAGTATAAATAAATGAACATAACGATAATCAGAGTTTATCGCATATGCTTCAATTTTACAAAATAAATGAAACATTCTATTAAATAATTTCAACCTGCCCAATATTGATGAACAGAAAATTATAAGAGGATGTGATTTATTCCTCTCGGTATACCACAGTAGCAGACGCCTGCCTTGCCGCAAGAAGTGTAATTTCCGCAATATTAACATGCGCGGGGCGTGTAGCACAAAATATTATCGCGTCGGCCACATCGTCGCCAGTTAGAGGAGTGAGACCTTTATAAACATTTTTTGCTTTCTCTTCGTCTCCATAAAACCTGACTTTGCTGAAACCAGTTTCCACCAATCCAGCGTCGATTGAGCTCACTAAAATATTTTTATCAATAATATCCATTCTTAATGATCGTGTAATTGCATCAACAGCATGTTTGGAGGCGCAATAAACCGCTCCCTTGGGATATGCCTCATGACCGGCAATTGAGCCAATATTAATGATATGCCCTTTTTTTCTATCGATCATTCCCGGAAGTATGGCATGAGTTACATTAAGCAATCCTCTTACGTTCGTATCTATCATTTCATCCCAACCGTCAGGATTATCTTCGTAAAATTTATTTAATCCGCGGCCGAGTCCGGCATTGTTTATAAGAATATCAATTTTTTTAAATTCTTCCGGAAATGAAGCAATGGCCTTCAATACATGTTGACGATCTCTTACATCTAACTCGAATGAATAAACTTTAACGCCGAATTTCTGTTTTATATCTTCAGCGATTTCATTAACTATATTTATTCTCCGGGCGCAGATTACAATATTTGCTCCCTGGCCGGCAAAGGCATAAGCCGAGGATTTTCCGATTCCAGAAGTAGCGCCAGTGATAAAAACTAATTTCCCCTTTAACGATTCCATTCATTCCTCAAATGTTTAATAAATCATGCTCAGTAAATTTAATATAATTGCTTATCAGATTTAAAATTCTTTTTATTCCAGAAAGAACAAATCGCCACATTCCTTTTCTTCATTCCAAAATTTGCAAATTCTTCACCTGACACAAGATCATTATGAACCTTTCATTTATCTTATCTTTTCTATAAAAACAAGCCCGGGGCTTGTTCAAACCGTTGGGACAGGCAATATTTACTTTTTTTTGCGCATTGTATCCGGGGGTTATTGCAAATCACATCTTAAATTTCGGACATAAATTTCGTTCTTCACTTCAGAATAATTTGTTAACTTGCCATGGAGAAACAGTAATTTTAAGTTTAATGTACAAAACGCATCTTCAAAAGTCCCAGGATTATGTTCTTTCACTTCTTAAGGAAAGAACTTCTATTCAGAACAAGTACCACAGTATTGCCCATACTCAAACCGTAGTGGGAGCGGCAATCGATATAGGAATCGGAGAAGGATTATCGCCCGAAGAAATGGAAATGATTCAGATAGCAGCATGGTTTCATGATTTAGGTTATATTGAAACGTCTGCCGGACACGAAGAACTTGGAGCTATGTATGCAAGTAATTTTCTCAGCGAAGAAAATTATCCATCCGAAAAAATTGATAAAATTGTTAATTGCATTCTTGCAACAAAAGTTCCGCAGAATCCCGGAACCAAGATGGAAAAAATTCTTTGCGACGCAGACTTAAGCCATATTGGCAGAAATAATTTTTTTGATATAAACGATAAATTCAGGGCTGAGTTAGAGAGCCATAGGAGGCATAAGTTCACAGAGATTGAATGGTTGACCACCACAATCGATTTTGTAACCCGGCACAGGTTTTTTACTGATTATTCGATCAAAAATTTTTCTGAACAGAAACTGAAGAACATCAAACTGCTAAATGATCAGCTCAACAGTATAATTAACGGAA
This sequence comes from Ignavibacteriae bacterium HGW-Ignavibacteriae-3, assembly GCA_002839795.1. Classification (GTDB taxonomy): domain Bacteria; phylum Bacteroidota; class Ignavibacteria; order Ignavibacteriales; family Melioribacteraceae; genus Fen-1258. Next base: position 14,708 of record PGYS01000060.1, read on the forward strand.
GCAACCCCTAATTAAAAACACTCCTGATAACCGATGAAAAAACTCTTTCTGATCCGTCACGCCAAGTCAAGCTGGGACAGTCATGCTCAATCTGATATTGAACGCCCGCTGAACAATCGAGGGGAACAGAACGCATTAATGATGTCCAAAATATTAATGAAAGAAAATATTCTGCCGGAATTGCTGTTAAGCAGCCCTGCTCTTCGCGCATTAAGTACTGCAAAAATTTTTGCCGGGCAGTTCGGCATCGATCAGGAAACGATAGTTATTGAAAAATCCATCTATGAAGCGGGCATCCGGGAACTTTCCATAATCGTAGATGGAATAGATGACAGATATGATTCAGTCTTTCTCTTCGGGCACAATCCCGGATTAAGTGCTTTTACGAATTTAATTGGAGACAAATTTATTCCGGAAATGCCAACCTGTGCCATAGCAGGATTGGAATTTAATATAAACCGCTGGAGTAAAGTTGCAAGAGGGGCCGGGAGGTTATTCCTTTTTGACTATCCCAAGAAACATTCAAAATAATTATTTGACAAGTTTTGATACTGCCTTAAACTCATCAGTCCCGCAAACATCAAGTAATTCAAAAAGAACCGATTCTGTAAGAGTTATCTCGGCTCCATTATTTTGCATCCGGTTCAATGCAGTTTTATAATCAAATTTTCTGCGTGATGATACTGCATCAGCCGCAATGTGGACCTTAAAATCATTAGCCAGAAGATCCAACGCGGTTTGCATTACACAGACATGGGATTCTATGCCGCAGACAACAATCTGTCCGACTTCATTTTTCTTTAATCTTTCAAAAAGGCCAGACGCACCAATGCAGCTGAACATCATTTTGTTAAATGCTACGGAATCTTCAAGTGCAATTTTAATTTTGGATTCTGTATGACCCAATCCTTTGGGATATTGTTCCGTGAAGTAAACGGGCAGATTTAAAACTTTAAATCCATTTATCAGTTTAAGTGTGTTTTCTACAACCCGCTCATGCTCAAATATTACAGGAAGAATTCTTTCCTGAATATCAATAACAAGCAGTGCGGTTTTATCTCTCTTTAAAATATTTGGATGACGCTTCATGGGGGTCTGATTTTATTTTTGACTTGCTACAGTTAAATATATACAGATAAATAATTTACACTACTGAATTCTAAGCTTGTCTGGCTTCTTTCAGCAAAAGGCTGTTAAATTTGGCGGACTCTTAATTCAAAATTCTCAATTAATATATTGGATTCATGCCGTACTTGCCGCAGGCATACATCATTAAAATAGAAGCAAGGTCAATTGCCGCGCGCTTCTCATCATCCTCGGGCACAACCAAATCATAAACTTCCGCTATGAATTTCATATTGGCGAGGATTTTTTTCAGCTCCGAATACGTTGGTTCGCCGTGCCAGTTAGCAACTCTTCTGATGAGATTTTCTTCATTACGGCGGAGGAATTCTGAAAATGTAATTATGTTGTAACTTAACTTAGTCCTTGGTTTGCAGATGGTGATGAGATCATTTGTATACTGATCCCATTTTTTAGCAATATTTTCATTCTTGTCATACATTACTTCCTTAGCATTATCAAGAGAAAATTTTGCGCGTGTCTGAACTTTGAATTTTGGGATAAGAGCATATCCGTCATAACTTTTTATTCCTGTTCTCTTTTCAACATACTTCCATCTTCTGGCGAGTTGGGCGGAAGTAAGAATGCCAACAACTTTATCCAGCTCGCTATCTATAACAACAAATTTTCCTTTCTGGTAGTTAACAACCGTGCACCAGTGTTCCCAATTCCTGACGCTGAGTATGCAGGGATGGCCCTTTTTAAGTTCACCAATCAGCATCCTCCGGGCATCATCCGGATTGCTTGATTGAAAATGTTTCAGTTTGCAGTTGAATCTTCTTGCCGCGCGGGAGAGTCCGATCTCATCCGTACCGGCCCACCAAGTGCTGCCGGCGATGATTCCGATTTGATCTTCTTCTTTAAAAATACCGAGCATCACAAGAGCATATTTTAGAGCAAAGGGTCCGCATTGATACTTATTGGGTTGGGGGTAGAAACTCATCTATTAGATATCCTGTCAATCATATGTAGGAACAAAAATAACAAAACTTTTGATATGCAAAGCAAATTTGTATAACTTTCAAAAAAAAAATTGAGTGTTAATGAAAGTTGCCGTCGTTTTCAATGAAGTTAATCCTGAGATTTACGAGACTCCAAAGAGAAGTCCGAAGAAACTGGACTTCAAACCTGTATTCGATCTTAATACACTTAACCCCCTCTATGAGTATGAGTTAATAGCGAAATCACTCCAAAAGTCAGGTTATGAAGCCTATACACTCAATATAATGGACAGCATTCAGCATTTCATTAAAGATTATGAAAAGAATAAGCCCGATGTGGTATTTAATTTTGTAGAGTTATATAAGGATCAGCCCCGGTTGGAAATGAGTTTTACCGGACTGCTTGAATTGCTAAACATAGCCTATACCGGCGCGCCCCCTATGGCTCTGGGAACTTGCCAGAATAAAAATCTAACTAAAAGAATACTCGGATCACTGGGAATCCGCACTCCCAGATATAAAATAATCAAAAGTATGAACGGGTCATTCCGCCTCGGTTTAAAATATCCCTTGATTGTAAAACCCGCATGGGAGGATGCAAGTGTCGGTATAGAGAATGACTCGATAGTATATAATGTTGACGCTTTGAAGAAAAGAGTTGAACACGTTTTTAATTCATTCAAACAGCCCGCACTTATTGAGGAATTTATTGTTGGAAGAGAATTAAATGTTGCTGTATTCGGGGATAAAAATCCCATTGTTCTTCCTATCAGCGAGATAGATTTTTCCGCTATGCCGGATAATCTCCATCCGATTGTTAGTTTCCAGGCAAAGTGGGATCCGATGCATGAGGCCTATCATAAAACCGTTCCCATTTGCCCCGCAAAATTATCAGATGAGATTCGTCAAGAGGCAGAGAGAATGGCTCTTGAATGTGTGCGTGCTGTAAATACAAGAGATTATTCGCGCGTTGATATGCGGCTTTCCGGAGTTGACAATAAACTTTATGTACTTGAAGTTAATCCCAATCCGGATTTAACAGAGGATGCCGGTTTCATGCGCTCGGCAAAACACGCGGGTTATTCTTATAAAAAAACAATTAAAATGATTGCGGATTTTGCATATGAGAGAAGATTAAATTCTTCCGTTAACAAGCGTTCGCTTTAGTGAGCGGGCCATTACGAATCAATACCTTTCCGAGATTGAATTCCTTTTTGATAATAATGTTTTACTTCTCTCATCTCAGTAACAAGATCTGCCATGTTAAGTAATATCTGTGGACAGTATCTGCCTGTAAGAATTAATTCAACGTTTGCCGGTTTTGACTTTAGAAATTGAATTATATCATTAGCAGAAAACAGTCCGAAATATATTGCAACACATACTTCATCAAGAATAATAAGATCATACTTTCCGCTGAGCATTTTTTCCTTTGCGGAATTTAAAACCGCTTTTGCAAGGTTAATCTCTTC
>PGYS01000061.1 GCA_002839795.1 Ignavibacteriae bacterium HGW-Ignavibacteriae-3
TGATCGGCAGAATTAACAGCTTCTGAGTATTTTTTTAGATTCAAAGCTGCTTCAGAATAATATACCAGGGCTACTGCCTTCATATCATTGCTGTCCATATTCGCCAGTTCTGCTTTAACGCTGTCCATTACAATTTGATCTCTGCCTGAATCAAGATAATTTTTAATGCGCACCAAATTTAATTCAATTGGTGATATCTCCGTTGCCAAATATTTATCACTTTTATGCTTTGCGTATGAATCTTCAAATACATCCTGATTACCGCCCCTGGCTAAAAGCAAATTCTGTTTATACTGAATGTCATTCCCGAGAAATTTATAGCATAATGCTCTATTAAAGGCCGCAAGGCCGGTAAAATCGAGCTCTTTGGAGGAGTCAAGAAATTTATCGTACATCTTGATTGCAGCACGAAACTGATTTTTCTTAAATAATATTTCCGCTTTTCTGAAATTTGCCAAAGCAGTAATCTGTGGCATCTTTTTATTATTTGACGAAATTACTCTATTTAATATGCTCGCGGCTTTATCCAACTGCCTGTCTTTTATAAGTGTGATTGCCGACTGATAAGCAAACAACTGATTGCCCGGATAACGCGCGCTCAGACTTTGAAGAAGCGAATAAGCACTATCGTATTCGGCGAGATAATCGGTATAGATTTTTGAGAGATGAAATGATGCTTCTGTCTTATCCAGCGTCCCTTTTCTGAACGCAGTCTTAATATACCTGAACCCGCGTGCTTTATCTGAAGAAAGACCTGTTAAATTTACTGCCCACTTTAAAAAGTCTGGAACGAAGCTCATCGCGTAATCAAAAAGTCCGAGACCAAGATAGGCGTCATAATACTTAGGGTTGAGCTCCAGAGTTTCTTCGAAATAGCCAACGGCTTTTTTGCTTGCCCAAAATGCATCAACGGTTGAATTATTAGTCGCCTGAACCATCGCCTTGTACGAGGCAATATTTCCCGCGATATATATCGTGTGAAAATCTTTGGGATTGTTCTGAAGTACCTTTTCAATTTTCTGCTCGGCCAGGTCAGCGAACTTCATGAATGTTGCAGATTCGCCAGGATCCTTCGAACCAAGATAAATCCAGAAATGAATTTTTGAAGTGTAGTAATAACCGAGCGGTGATTCCGGGGCCAGTTCAAGAATTCTATTAAATGTATTTTCCGCAGCCTTAAACTCCATATTGTAAGCCTGGTTCATCCCATCCTGGGCCAGTCTTTGCAGGTGTGATTGCCCCAGTATTGCAACATTAACAAATAAAAAAACAGATAAAAGAATTTTCATTTTCAATTTTGATTTTTCCTCTGAGAGTATAGAACTGCGGCTTTAACAAATTCACGGAATAACGGATGGGATTTAGTTGCTCGGGATTTTAACTCAGGGTGGAACTGACAGCCCACAAACCAGGGGTGATCTATCAATTCGGTCATCTCCACTAATTTTTCATCCGGAGATGCGCCGCTTATTATCATACCGTACTTTTCGAGGATTTCCCTGAATTTATTATTCACTTCAAAACGATGACGGTGACGTTCGGAAATCTTGGGCTTTCGGTATGCCTCGTATGCTTTCGTATTCTTTTTAAGAGTGCATGGATAGGCGCCGAGACGCATTGTTGCGCCCTTCATGGTTACTTTTAACTGATCTGGCATAATGTGAATAACACTGTACGAATTTTTTTCAAATTCAGAACTGTTGGCCTTTTTTATACCGCACACATTACGGGCAAATTCTATTACGGCACACTGCATTCCGAGACAAATTCCAAAGAACGGGATTTTATTTTCTCGGGCATACTTAATTGCGGCAATCTTACCTTCAATCCCACGTTCACCGAATCCTCCCGGTATGAGCAGGCCGTCATAATCTTTAAGTAATTTTAAGGCACCCTTACTTTCAATAGTTTCAGAACTTATGAAATCGGCAATAACTTTTACATTATTCTCCGCACCAGCATGAACAAAAGCTTCAATAATACTTTTGTAGGAATCTTTATTTTCGGTGTACTTGCCTGCAATGGCAATTTTCACCGTTCCGGAAGGATTCTTGATTGTAGCGACAAAATTCTCCCAGTCTTCCAGTTTGATGTTCAATTCTGGAAGTTTCAGTTTATTAAGAATTATCTGATCCAGATTCTGCTCAAAGACCACCAGAGGTACTTCATAAATTGTAGCGCAGTCGTATGCGGAAATAACGGCTTCCTTTTTGACATTCGTAAATAGAGCAATTTTTTCCCTGATTTCCTGCGATAATTTTTCTTCCGACCGGCAGACCAGAATGTTGGGCTGAATTCCAAGTTCAAGAAGATTTTTAACAGCATGCTGAGTAGGTTTGGTTTTCATTTCCCCGGCAGAACTGATATAAGGCACGAGTGTGACATGAATGCTGATTGCATTTTTTCTTCCCATCTCGAGCATTATCTGACGCATAGCTTCTATAAAGGGCAGACTCTCGATATCGCCAACGGTCCCGCCTATCTCAGTAATTACTATGTCATATTTCCCGCTGTCGCCTAAAACTTTCATCCGTTTTTTAATTTCATCCGTGATGTGCGGAATAACCTGAACAGTGGCCCCGAGATAATCTCCGCGCCGTTCTTTCGTTATCACTTCATTGTATACCTGGCCGGTAGTTGTATTATTGGACCTGGACATATCAACATCAAGGAAGCGCTCATAATGGCCTAAATCGAGATCTGTCTCGGCGCCGTCATCGGTAACGTAAACTTCCCCGTGTTGGAAGGGATTCATCGTACCGGGATCCACATTTATATACGGATCAAATTTTTGAATAGTCACGCTGTATCCGCGCAATTTTAGCAGCAGACCGATTGATGACGCAGTGATTCCTTTTCCGAGAGATGAAACTACCCCGCCGGTTACAAAGATGTATTTTACTTTCTTTTTGATAGGCATTTGATGACAAAGGTTTGGTTGGACATTCCGTTTGCCAAAGATAAAAAAAAATAGTTATTTCAAGGCAAACAAATTGTCTTCAACGAGAAATATTTTACTCCGTGATCGGTTTAATTTCACTTTCCACAGGAATTTTAATGGAATAAGTTTTTCGCGATCTATTATTTAATCTGTTATTCCTAAGCCACGGATTAAATATTTTCAAGATCTTATAGCTCATTCCGTTTTTCTCGGCAAATTCGGCGAGATCTTTTATGGAATAATTGACTAAAAAATTCCTCGTTTTGATTGGCTGATAAAGTTCATCATCTGTAAAATAAAATCCGTATCGTTTGGGATCTCTGAATATCTCCTTATAAGATATTATCCGCGCGACAAATCGATACGTCTCTTCTGTAAGGAACATATTATAATAATTTTTACTTCGCTGTCTTCCGATCTGATTTTCAATTCCGTTTTGACCATAGTTGTAAGATGCAGCGGCAAGAGTCCAATTCCCGAATTTTACCTTCGCCTCTTTTAGATATTTACACGCGGCAAGTGTAGATTTTTCCACATCGTATCTTTCATCAACTTCATCTGAAATTTCAAGTCCAAACATTTTTGCGGCGGCAGGCATAAATTGCCAGAACCCCGAGGCACCGTCGGGAGAAACCACGTTTAACAAACCGCTTTCTGCAACCGCCATAAACTTGAAGTCGTCCGGAATACCGTTTGCTTTCAGAATGGGTTCAATAACAGGAAACCATCTGTTCGCCCGCTTGAAATAAAGAAGTGAAGCCGAATGCCAGTATGTATTAACAAGAATTTCTCGTTCAATCCTTTCTCTTACGTCAAAATCTTCAAGAGGAACTCTCTCACCGCAGAAATCCAATGTGTCAGGAAATGTAGGCGAATAAATTCTCCGTTCGTTTTCCGTGATTATAATAGGTCTTTGTTTCTCTAACTCTTTACTTCTTAAATAATAGTGCAGTGAGAGAAACACTAAACCGCTGACAATAGTTGTAAGTAAAATTATAACCGCTACAAGTTTTTTATTCATTTTCCCACGGATTCATTTTTGATACTCAATAAACAAAAAACCCTCCCGAGTTACCAGGAGGGTTTTTATTTTCTTTTTTAAAAGCCGTTATTTGTTTCCGAAAGCCACTTCTTCCAGCATATCAGTCGTTAATGATTTTGGTCTTTCGAGGGGATATCCGAGTGCCCTTGCCCAGATAATATTCGAGCAGACACCAAGCGCACGTCCGATTCCAAACAGTACAGTATAGAATTCATATTCTTTTACTCCATAGTGCCATTGAATAACGCCGCTTTGAGCATCGACATTTGGCCATGGATTTTTTGCTTTTCCTTTAGCAATTAAAATATCGGGAACTACTTTGTAAAGTAAATCAACATATTTAAAGATCGGATCTTCAGGCAGGTGTTGCAGACAGAATTCTCTCTGAGCGGTATATCTCGGATCGGTCTTTCTCAGTACGGCATGTCCGAAACCGGGAATTACTTTACCGCTGTCGAGTGTATCCATAACAAATTTCTTCATTTCATCTTCAGTAGGAATCTTTCCGCCCATTTCATCCATTACTCCCTGAAGCCATCTTAGAACTTCTTCATTGGCAAGTCCGTGAAGCGGTCCGGCGAGACCCGTTAACATAGCGCCGATAGCGTAGTAAATATCTGAAAGAGCACTGGCTACTAAATGACCCGTATGAGCGCTTACATTTCCGCTTTCATGATCGCTATGAAGGATAAAATACAGTCGGGCAATGTCATCATAAGGTTTATCGATTCCCATCATTCTGGCAAAATTACCTCCAAAATCCAGTTTCCCGTCTCCGCCGATAATATCTCCGTTTCTGTACTTCAATCTGTAAATGAAAGCTCCTAATTCAGGAAGTTTGGCAAGAAGATTAAGTGAATCTTCATAATAAGCTTCCCAATATTCTCCTTTCTTAATGCCTTTATGATATTCTTCTACAAAAACAGAATCTTTCTGCATTGATAAAATTCCGGTTGCGAACATTGTCATGGGATGAGAATCTTTCGGCATCGCACGAAGGACATCAAAAACATATTTGGGGACTTCTTTTCTCTTATTGAATTCTTCATGTACAGCGTCAACTTCCGCGGCAGTCGGAACATCGCCGGTCAATAATAAATAAAAGAATGCCTCAACCGATGGCATATCTTTACCTGCAACTTTGGGAAGTTTCTCCAATACTTCGGGGATTGTAAATCCGCGGAATCGAATACCTTCGAACGGGTCCAGATAAGAAATATCAGTTACGAGGCTCTTTATATCGCGCATACCTCCGATTATCTGCCCGATCGTTACTTCGTCAACCTTCACGTTGCCATATTCTTTAAGCAGCTTTTCTGTTCTCGGACGTTCAGCTATTATTTTAGCACGCAGCTTTTCTTTTAGGACGGACATATTTTCCTCCTCACTTATTACAGTATATGTTTATTAAAAATTCCTCTGAATTCTTTACTTCAGAGAACTGATTACATTGTGAGCGGCCATTCGCCCGCTTAATACTGCGCTCTCGATTGTTGAAGGTAACCCCGTGTCAATCCAATCACCGGCAACAAATAAATTCCCGATGCAACAAATAAAATCTTTTCTCGATGCGCTTGAAGCAATATCCGGGATAAAGGTCGCGCGTTTTTCTTTAATTACTTTTGAACTTACAATAATTTCTCTTTGAAATATAGGAAAATATTTTTCCAACTCGGAAACAAATTCATCAATTATTTGCTCAGAATCCATATTAATCAGCCTATCGGCGGCGCTTACCATTAATGTAATATGGCTGTGATGGTTAAAAACCCAATGAATTTTGGAATCGATTAGGCCGTAGAATCTTTCCTTAAACGGATTTTCACTTAGCTTGAGATGAACATTTACGATTGGAGAATATTGAAATTCCGGCGTTGAAATATTGCAATTTGATTCAAAAACTATTTTTTCAAATGAATAAGCAGGTGTCGCAAAGACAATCGAATCAAATTTATCATATATATTTTTGTCCGTCTGGATTTTGGTCAGCACATTATTTTCAAATTCAAACCGGAGAGCTTTTTCCGATAGGAGGATTTTTCCACCGTGCTCTTTAATATATTCTGATGCATCATTACAATACAGATCTGATAAACCGACCTCAGGAAGAAGAATAGTAGCCGAATTATTCCCTTCCAGAAATATTTTTTTCAGTATGGAACTGAAAACTTCCGCAGATGCTTTTTCAACCGTCGTATTTAGCGCACCGACAACCAAAATTTCCCATAAAGCTTTTATTGAATTGCCGCTCTGTTTCTTGCAGTTGAGCCATTCCCTCACGGTTATTCCGTTTAAATCGCATGAATCACAGAATATAAGATCAAGGAAAAAGTCAATCACCTTGAACCTCTCCTTCAGAGAGAGGGCTTTGTAACCCATAATCCCGTGTAATAAATTCAAAGGGTAAAAATATTTATCCGCAGAAAGCCGAAAAATGATTCCGCCTCTTCTAAGGAAAGGAATTGATAAATTTTTCTGGAAATTCAGTTTATCAAGAGTTTTAATTTTTTTAAGGAATGCGATTGTTTCTTCATAACATCCCATAAGAATATGCTGACCGTTATCATAACTACCAAACCCAGTGTCGGTGCCGATTGAGTAAGCCCGCCCGCCCAATTTTGGGGAACCTTCAAGAAGAGTTACTTCACAGTTATTTTCGGAAAGATAGACCGAGGTGCTTAGCCCGGCGAAGCCGCCGCCGATTACAATAACGCGTTTCATCAATAAACAAGACTGTATTTTGCCCAGACTCCAAGCGAGATTGCGCCTTTTTCGAATGTACCGACTTTAATTTTCTTATTGAAGACGTCGTATTTTTCCGCTTCAAGTTTTGTAAGGAGTCTATGATAAATATGCTGCATTGCCCTTGCGGGAAACATTGCGGGTTTATCCTCGAAATCCAATGACTGATTTGCCTTCACAAAATAATTCTCCGCGCGATCGGCTTCAAATTTCATCAGAGAAATAAAATTATCATTGTACTTTTTATTAAAAATATCCTGCTCGCTGTACTTGAATAAATTCATATCGTTCTCGGGAAGATATATCCTCCCTTTCTCAGAGTCTTTACTAACATCACGCAATATATTTGTCATCTGCATCGCAAGTCCTAAATTAACTGCATATTCCTTCGCAGATTTATTCTTATATCCAAAAATTTCTATACACATCAAACCAACAGTTGAAGCCACTCTGTAACAGTATTGCAAAAGTTCCTCAATATTTCGGTACCTGTTACGCTGCAGGTCCATTTCCATTCCGTCAATAAGATCAAAGAAAGGATCGATTGGAATATTAAACTGTTTTATTATTGAGGCAAGTTTATTAAAAAGAGGCGAATCTGACCGGCTGTAGAGCGCTTTATTCAATTCATTCTTCCAGCGGCGAAGTCTCTCGAATTTAATTTCTTCAGGATCGTCGCCTTCATCAACAATATCATCAGTCTTCCTGCAAAAAGCATAGACTGTATTCATCGCATCTCTTTTAGGCTTTGCAAGAAGAGAAAAAGCATAGTAGAAACTGCTGTTGCTTTCCTTGGTTATTTGTTTAGTTAGATCCGTCATAACCTGAAAAATGTCTTTGTGAAAATTTTACAATAATCATACACTGAAAGTTTAGGCCGGTGATCAATTACACCAAAATTTGATTTCTCTATCTTGAACAAGATCATTTCACCGCCGAGAATAGTCATATAGATCTGCCTTTTTAACTGCTTAGGGAGTCTATCTATCAGCTTGCGCCCTTCCACAAAAAGCTTTTTAACACGCTCGACCTGATAACTGACCAACTGCTCAAAGTTAGTATTATTTTCCATTAACTCAAACTGATTCTCGCTTACACCAAATTTTGCGAGTTCATCCAGGGGAATATAAATCCTCTTTTTCTTAATATCGATTGAGATATCCTGGTAAAAATTAGTCAGTTGAAGAGCGGTGCAGACTGCATCGGAGTATTTTAGAGACTGTTCATCCCTGACAGTAAAAAATTCCAGTATAATTCTTCCGACCGGATTTGCCGATCTTTCGCAGTAATTGAGCAGATCAATAATAGAATTATACCTGGCTGTTGAGATATCCTGTCTGAATGCGCTCAAAAGATCAAAAAAGTACTTGGGGGTTAGATTAAACTGGTTAATTGTATTATGGAGAGCTGCCCAGAAATCATTTTCATATTTTCCTTCCAGACACTTTGAAAAATCCGATTTATATAATTCTAAATTCTCCATTTTCGATTCTAAATTGCTTTCCCCCTCATCAGCAATATCATCCGCCCGCCGGGCGAACTGATAAACGACGGCAATATGTTTTCTTATATGCTGGGGTAGGAAAAGTGAAATTACCGGGAAATTTTCATAGTGGGATTTTGTAAAATGAAGCGCTTCGCCATATGCAGATTCAATAGAAATATCAATACCTCTTTAATTTAATTGTCAGTGAGTTCAAAAAATCTATGTCAATAACATTTCTGGGTAAAATATCCTCTGATTAAATTACATTAAATATAATCACATCATCAATTAATTTCTCAACGATTGAATCCGGTTACTATTGGCACAAAAAAGATGAGGTAAAATCGGCAAGAGTTTGTTCCGGAAATGTTATCACTGGCTGATAAAGAGATTGAATAGAACAATGGATATACAGTTACACCCCCAAATTTTACACTTGTATATTTAATTTCTTCTCTTTATCATTTCTCAGCATTTATTCTCCCCTTTTCTTGTTTCCCGACAAAATGTGATTTTTTTCTAATACAGAAATAAATTAATAATTTGGCGGAGGGAATATGTCGCATTTAAGAAATTCTATCAGGGCAGCTTTTGCAATTTTTATCATTATTTCCCTTAACAGTTGCAGCAATAACGAAAACAATCCTGCTTCACCCGAAGATCAACTGAATGGAACATGGACGTTAGCGAGGCTTACAGTTTCCGATAAAAGTTCAGTTTATGATCTAAAACCGGAGCAAGTAAATCTAACTATGATGCTTTATATTCACCGTGATTATACATATCAAATCGTAAAGACTGATAATGAAATGACTGAGATTTTTTGGGGCAATTGGTCAGTTAAAAACAATAAATTCACTATTATTGATCAATATGGCAGGCTAGAGATTAAATCGTATAATATCAATGGTAACAAACTGATACTTGAAACTACAGCAGAAAATGCTGACGATAAATTACCGGCTACGATGGAATTTCATAAATTATAATTCGATACTCCAAGTTATTTTGTTTTAGAAGAACTGACAAAAAAAATGCGACCTCAACCGAAATCGCAACTTTCTGTGCCCGGAACAGGACTCGAACCTGCACTGCCTTGCGACAACTAGCTCCTGAAGCTAGCGCGTCTACCAATTCCGCCATCCGGGCAATAATTATCTTATATTTTTTAAAAACTCTTTACCAATGCCAGATTTAAAATATTTCTCTAGTTTTCTTGCAGTAATTCTATCAAGACATTCCTCAACAAATATTAAATCAAATGGTGCGTAAGGTGAAGTTGTCTTATTAGTCCCTTTATTATGTCTGTCTAGTCTTTCCTCTAAATTACTTGTCAATCCAACGTAAATGTAATTTCTTGATCTACTTCTAATCGCGTACACACTAAACATACTTGAACCTTCTTGTACTCAGAGTCTACCAACCTGCCTGCCGGTAGGCAGGTTCCGCCATCCGGGCAATAATTATTTCGTACTATTCCGCAGCATATTACCAATGGAGTTTACCACGCCGTAGGCGCGGCCATTCGGGCAACCAATATCAAATTCTGGTTGGCAAAAATAAACAAGACTAAACTCTAAAACAAAATCTACCGAATTTCTTTTGCCTCATGCCGGGATGTATCCTGGTACTGAAACCGGTCAAAATATTTAATCCCTGTATCCTGAAACGAATCGTAGATTCCGGGCATGTCTTTAACGTTAAGAATATCTGTCAATTTACCCGTACGGCAATCCGGAGAAAACAATTTCGGGTCACCGTTTTCATAAATAGATTCTCTGCAGAAAGTAACCGGAACGACGTTTCCACTCGCAGGCGGTGTAAAATCAACAAGAGGTAATTTCAATTGTTCATGAACCTCGCGCATAAAGATTGCCCAGATCGGCAACGCCGCCCTGGCCCCCTGTCCGTATTCACCTGTGAATGAAACACGCTGATCATCAAATCCAACCCACACTCCGGCAGCTAATTGAGGTGTAAATCCGACATACCAGGCGTCCGCAAATGCCTGCGTTGTACCTGTTTTACCCGCAGCCGGTCTTAAAAAATTATACTTTGAACGGGCTGACTGACCTGTGCCGGCATCAATAGCCGTCTGTAACATACTAGTCAGAATGTATGAAGTTTCTTCGGGGATCGCATCGCTTGAGACAGAAGTAAAATTATCGAGTAATCCTCCATCCTTATCTTCAATCCTCAAAATTGAAATTGGTTCATTAAAAATTCCATGATTGGCTATGGTAGCAAAAGCATTTGTTAATTCAAGCGGAGTAACCACTGAAGTTCCAAGAGCGATCGAAGGAACAAGTTCCAATTTTGTTTTGATACCCATTTTTTCTGCGAAGCGCCCTATTTTCCAAAGCGGTGCCCGTCCTTCAATAATCAATCGTCCCGCAACTATATTTAAAGATTCTCTAAGAGCATCTCTTAGAGTAACAAATCCGCTCGTTTTGTGGTCAAAGTTTTCGGGGCTCCAATCTTTACCTGAACCATCTGGAAAACTGAATCGCTCATTCATAATTGGATATGCCGGGTATAAACCTTCATCTATCGCCACAGAATATACGATGGGCTTAAATGCCGAACCGGGCTGTCTTCTTATTTGTGTGGTATGATTTAATCCGTATAAAAATTTAGTATTCCGTCCCCCGACCATGGCTCTTATTTCCCCGTTTTTCGGATCCAGAGCGACGAATCCCACCTCTATAGTTTTTTCCAAATTCTTGACTGAATCGATAAAAGATTTAGTTTGAATCAGGCGGTTATATACTGCGCGTTTTTCCGCCTGAGTTCCCGCGGATCTGTATTCCGAATTTGATTTGGCAGCTTTATCCATCAACTCGTTTAGAATGGAAGAATATTTAGTCCAGCTCCAATTTCTATCAAATTGTTTTTGAAATTCGTCCAAATGAATCTTGGCGGCGTCGTTAGCAATCTTCTGCATTCTGCTGTCAATGGTTGTATAGATGTTCAAACCATCCTGATAAATATCACCATACTTGCCGTTAAATTTCATCATCTGCTGCCGGATATATTCCAGAAAATGAGGGGCGATACTTCCATTAATTCCTTCTTCAATTTTTTTATAGGAAAGCCTAATCGGCTCCAGTTTAAGTTTTTCATATTGCGATTCACTTAAGAAACCGTCATTAACCATATTTAGAAGGACGAGATTTCTCCTGTTAAACGAGTTATCGTACCTGTCGAAAGGATCGTACCTTACGGATGATTTAAGAAGTGAAATCAAAACTCCCGCGTCATTAACTGTCAACTCCTTAACATTTTTATTGAAATAAACTCTTGCTGCCACATGAAGACCGTAAGCGCCGTGGCCGAAATATGAGGTGTTGAAGTACATCTCCAAAATTTCTCTTTTAGTGTAGGTTTTTTCAATCTGAATCGCCGTAATCCATTCCCGTATTTTCCTTACAATAGTTCCGCGGGTGGATTCCTTCTTTGCTTTTAATCCATATAGATTTTTTGCCAGCTGCTGTGTGATTGTGCTGGCCCCCTCCCGTTTGAAGAGAAAGACGTTCTTAATCATCGCCTTTATAAAACGCTGAAGATCTACACCCCAGTGACTGTAAAACTTTTTATCCTCTGTAGCGATCAGCGCGTTTACAACATGAGCGGGAATACTATCAATGCTTGTCTCTATCCGATTCTCGTTGAAAAATGATCCTAACAATTCTCCATCCCGGCTCCATACGTTACTGGCGAGCTGCGCACTCGGACTTTCTAATTCATCCAGAGACGGCAGCCCTTCAAATACGTACTGCATCAGAAGAAATATTGCTGCAGCTATTACTATTCCTCCGCCCCATAGGAAATATCTGAGTGCTTTTCCGGTTTTCTTTTTGGGTCTTTTCTTTAGTGGAGTTTGTTTGCTATTCATTTTATTCCCAGTCAATTATCTCAAATGAATCATTAAATTTACCGTAACATGGTAGTTCCAGCCACGAGCCCAGATTAATATATGTTCCCTTATTGTATTTCTTAAAAGTTCTTCGGTGTGAGTGCCCGAACATCACATAATCGAATCCGGAATCAATTTTAATTTTTGCGCTCTCAAATAATCCGTCGATCTCGCCGTAATTTTTGGTTGAAGTATAATCACGGCTAGTCTTGCTGGTGGCACTCGCAATTTTAATTCCCAGATCAGGATGTACCAGCGAATAAATTCTCTGAAGAGATTTATTTCGTAGAATTTTTTTAAGAATTTTATAACCCAGATCATTCTTTACCAATCCGTCCCCATGTGCCAGAAAGAATTTTTTATCATTAAGCAATATATCAAGAGGATCATGGTAGAGAAAAACTCCAATTTCCTTCTCAAAAAAATCACGGTGTAGAAAATCGTGATTGCCGATAATATAATGGACTTTTTTTCCGGCCTCAGGCAGCTCGGATAATTTTGATAGAGTCCGGATAAATCCCTTTTGGATTACCCTCTTATATTCAAACCAGAAATCGAATAGATCGCCGATGATAAAGAGTTCATCACAAGTTTCCTTTGCGAAATCAAGAAAATTTACCAGTTTTTTCTCTGTCTCCCTTTCTATTTCGTTGGAATGGAGACCCAGATGAACATCCGATATAAAATAATAATTTTTATTCAAACTCATTTCTTTTCTGTTTCCGGAATAATATTTTGTTTTGCCAGAAGCCAGCTGTCAGGATCAAGAAGAATCTTAACAGGTTTAAATTCGGTTTCATAACTTAAAGTTACCTCTTTTCCTTCGATTCTGGCCGATGAAGTATTCGATTTGTCCTCTTTTTCCGAAACTAATTTAATATCGAGTGGAAATTTATAAATATCATAACCTTTTTGTAACTGTTTTATTGTAATTGTGGTAATAAATTTTCCTTCGGCCTTTTCTGTTTTCCAGGAGGCGTTAAGTTCTATTATGCCCTCTCCCTTGAATACCCACTGATCAAAAAAATCCCTTAAATTCTTTTTCGAGATCTTTTCGCATAAATTCCTGAAGTCATTGGTTGAAGCATTACCATATTTATATTGTCTGAAGTATTCGCGTAAAGTTTTGAAGAATAGCTCGTCACCGATTTCTCTGCGAAGCATATGAAGGACCCACGCGCCCTTATTGTATATCAGCCTTGTGAACAGTGAAGAACCAGGATTGTAAAGCGTACCTTTTGAGAATGTTCCAAACTTACCGGCTAATGTTGACCGCAGAGCCCGGATGTCGCTCTGTTTCTCCCAATAAAGAGCTTCTGAATAAGTGGCAAATCCTTCATTCAGCCAGATGTCTTTCCAGTCTTTTGGTCCCACCGCGTTGCCCCACCAGTGATGGGCGAGCTCATGAATCAGCATATCGGAATAAAACTTACGACCCGTAATAAAATTTGAACCTACACCAGTTACAGTTTGGCTTTCCATTGCGCCGCTCTGCCACCAGAATTCTGCAACAGAGTATTTTTCTTTTGGAAACGGGTATGCACCGAAAAGTTCTTCAAAAGTTTTCAAATAACGGGGATGATCGGAAAAATCCTTAATCGCGTCCTCAAATTTTTCCGGGAGTGCATAATAATATAGATCCAGTGTATCGCGGTTGATGGCAACATATTTTTGAGTATATGATTTATAATTTGCAGAGTAAAGAGCTACCAGATACGTTGAGATAGGATAATATGTTTTCCAGTGGTATGTTTTTCTTGATCCGTTTGTCTTTACATTGATCAGTTTGCCGTTAGACAAAGAGACATTGGATGAATCATTGGTTATATGGATATCGAGAAGAGCTTTATCATCGGGCAAATCAACGCACGGAAACCATGTAGAAGCGAAGACAGGTTCGTTCAGCGTGTAAATGCGTGCCTGATTGTTTATGTTTTCAAAATTGAATGACCCGAATCCCAGACTCTTTGGCGTGCCCTGATAAACAATTCGAATGATTGCGCTGTCTGAATTCATATCATTTCTTTGAATTGACAGCAGTTTTTCCGATTGGGTGTATTTAGCTTTGATTCCGTTGAGGTATAAATCAGCAATCTTCATGTTCTTATAAAAATTAATCTCAATCGCGCGCAGCTTCAGATCATTTATTTTCATACTTATTACAACATCGCCGGATATTTTTTTCTGTTCGGAATTCAGATCAAGTTTTATCAGATAGTGTTGAACATCCACTGACCGCTGACTTTTAGGATTGTATTTCTCAAGATCTTTTTCGTCATAATCTTTCATTTGGGTTACAAGCTTCACAAGTTTTGAGCCATCGTCGGGAAGATTATATTGGTCCAAAATCCAGTAATAGGCTCCGACACCAATGGTGATAAATAAAATCAAAATCACCAATGAAGTCAGAAGAATAAATTTTCTTTTCTGCATCAGTCATTCACATAATTTAATGTATGATCTAAGGCCAAAGTTAATGATTTCTTTAATTGCCAATCAATTTCAAATTAGATATATTTAATTAAAATCCTGCGAGACTAAAATGGCATACACCGGTTCAACAATTCTCAGAAAAACTTTAACAATGATATTAGCCGGCGGTCAGGGAGAACGTTTATTTCCATTAACCAAAGACCGCACAAAACCATCCGTACCATTTGGCGGGAAGTACAGAATTATTGATTTTACGCTCTCAAACTGCCTCAACTCCGGTTTCAGAAAAATTTATGTAATTACGCAGTACAAATCAGATTCGCTTAACAGGCATATTTATGAGACGTGGAATATCTTTAATCCTGAACTGAAAGAATTTATTTATTCAATACCGCCGCAATTAAAAACCAGCAACAATTGGTATCTTGGAACGGCAAATGCGCTTCAGCAGAATTTTAATCTTATCGAAGATGAAAATTTTAATTGGGTCCTCGTTCTTTCAGGGGATCATATTTACAAGATGGATTATCTCAAGATGATCCAGTACCACATCGAAAAAAAAGCAGCTTTAACTTTGGCCGCAATTGAAGTACCTAAAGATCAGGGGTCAAGGTTCGGGGTCATCAATATCGATCCTGCGTACAAAGTTCTTTCCTTCGTGGAAAAACCGAAAAATCCGCCCGTTATTCCGGATAAACCTGAATCGTCTTTTGTGAATATGGGAATTTACGTTTTCAATACCTCTGTACTTAAGGAAGTAATGGCGAAAATGGAAAAGGAGAAAATAGTTAATCACGACTTCGGCAAGGATGTGATTCCCTACATGATAAAAAATGATATTCATATTCAGGCTTATCGTTTTATTGATGAAAATAAAAAAGATGAACCATACTGGATTGACGTCGGAACAATTGACAGCTACTACGCAGCCAGTATGGATCTGATAAATGTTGATCCCCATTTCAATTTATATGATGGCGACTGGACCTTGAGGGCGCAGCAGCAGCAATATCCGCCTACTAAAACCGTTTCGCATGAGGGAGAGCGTATCGGCCGTGCGATAAACTGTCTCGTATCGGATGGAACAATTATTTCCGGAGGCTTGGTCGAAAGATCGATTCTCGGTTTTAATGTCCGCGTCAACAGTTATTCGTACATTACTGATTCTATCATTATGGATAATTGTAAAATTGGGAGACACGCGAGAATTAGGAGAACTATAATTGACAAAAACGTTGTTGTGCCTGAGGGTTTTGAAATCGGATTTGACTCGGAAACCGATAAAAAACGGTTCACTGTCTCTGATACAGGTATAGTTATCGTCCCTAAAAATTATGTATTCGACTAGAACTGATTTCCGAATATTTACGGGCTGGTTAGCGCCAGCCCTTTTTGTTTTAAAGAAATCAATTTTATTTTAGAATTGTTAAAATGAAAAATAAAATCAACATAGAACTTCAGGATAAACTAAGCGCGCTTCCCTCGTTACCCGGTATCTACCAATTTCTTAATGATAAAGGGAAAGTAATCTACGTCGGCAAAGCGAAAAATCTCAGGAGCAGAGTGCGTTCCTATTTCCAAAAAAATGTGGACTCGCCCAAAACTGAAATTTTGGTATCTAAGATATGCGACCTAAGTCTTATTGCCACAGACAGCGAAATTGAAGCTCTTGTACTTGAAAACAATCTTATAAAGGAGCTCAAGCCGCGCTATAATATTAACCTGAAGGACGATAAAACTTTTCCATACATCCGAGTAACAAACGAGCCATTCCCGCAGATATTTCCGACCAGGAATATTGTAAAAGATGGATCGAAATATTTCGGCCCGTATACAGATATTAAGAATATGAAATATTCGCTGAGGGTTATTAATAAAATTTTTAAGATAAGAAGCTGCACATTTGATATCACTCAAAGCGCAATAGAGAAGAAAAAATTTAAAATTTGTCTGGATTACCATATAAAAAAATGCGAAGGCCCATGTGAGGGATTGGTAACTCAGGAACATTACAATGGAATGGTGAATCAGGTAATTAAAGTATTAAGAGGTAAAACAGAGGAATTGATTGATGAATTAAAGTCACAGATGGAAATCGCCTCTCTAAATCTCAAATTTGAAAGGGCCGCCGAAATACGCGATAGAATGAATCAGCTTCAGGTTTATTCTTCAAAGCAAAAAGTTGTTACCAATGATCAGGAGGACCGGGATATTATCAGCGCGGCCTACGAAGGGAAGGATCTCACAGCGACAATTCTAAATATCAGATCAGGTAAATTAGTCGGAAAGAGGCAATTGAATTTAAGCTGCGAAGTAAATGAAACCACGGGACAGATTTATTCGGCAATTTTAAAATTCTATTACAATGAATTTGTTGAAGTCCCCAAAGAAATTATTATTGAGAACGAACCGGATGATTCCGATTCACTGCTCGAATGGCTAAACATTAAAGCTATTAAGAAATGCAAATTTGTAATTCCTCAAAGGCAGAGTGACGCCAAATCATTATTATTGATGTGCAAACAAAATGCGCAATTGCAGTTGAAAGAAATTCAACTTCAGAAGATGAAAAAAGAGGGGGATGTGCCCTATTCGCTTGCAGCACTTCAGAGGGATTTACGGTTGAAAAAACTCCCACGCGTCATAGAATGTTTTGATAATAGCAATCTGCAGGGAAGCGACGCAGTAGCAAGTATGGTCGTGTTTGTTGATGGCAAACCGAAAAAAAGTTTATATAGAAAATTCATCATTAAAACAGTTGAGGGACCGGACGATTTTGCCAGTATGCGGGAAATAATTCTCCGCCGTTATACAAGGGTTATTGAAGAAAGTCAGCGAATGCCGGATTTGATAATGGTTGACGGCGGCAAAGGCCAGCTATCAAGTGCTATCGAATCTCTTAAGTCACTCGGCCTGGACGGTTTTGAAATCATTGGTCTGGCCAAACGTCTTGAAGAGGTTTTCCTTCCCGGAGATTCGGAACCGCAATCGATTTCAAAAACTTCCTCAAGTCTGAAACTCCTTCAGCATTTGCGCGACGAAGCCCACCGGTTTGCAATCACGTTTCACCGTGACCGCAGAAGCAATAGGACATTTACAAGTGAAATTCTGGAAATAAAAGGAATTGGAGAGAAAGTAGCGCAGAAATTATTAAGCGAACTTAGTCTTGATGAAATAAAAACTGC
>PGYS01000202.1 GCA_002839795.1 Ignavibacteriae bacterium HGW-Ignavibacteriae-3
TGCCATAACATCAACTACATCCGCGCCGCCGACGCCTATTGCTATCATACCCAATCCGCCTGCGTTAGGAGTGTGTGAATCTGAACCGATCATCATGCCGCCCGGGAACGCGTAATTTTCCAATATAACCTGATGAATAATTCCTGCGCCCGGTTTCCAGAATCCGACTCCGTACTTGCGTGAAATGCTTTCAAGAAAATCATAAACTTCACGGTTCTCATCGATAGCGCGTTCCAGATCCTCTTTAGAACCGGTTTGTGCAACTATAAGGTGATCGCAATGGGCTGTTGCGGGAACAGCAGTTGATTTTCTGCCGGCATGCATAAATTGCAGCAGTGCCATCTGAGCGGTCGCATCCTGCATTGCGACCCTGTCCGGTCCGAAATCTGCGAATTCTTTTCCTCTGGTTAATGGCTGAGAAGCTGGTTTCCATAAATGTGCATAAAGAATTTTTTCTGCGTAAGTCATCGGTCTTCCAACTACTTTACGTGCCTGCTTCACTTTATCATTAAATCCGGTATAAACATTTTTAATCATATCGATATTGGCTGTCATGTTATAATCCCTATTATATTTATAATCTATGCAAAGATAAAAAATTTTTGAGTGGAAAATAATAGAACACTCATTCATTGATATAGCCGATCAGTATAATCTATCCGTGTTAATCAGTTCGATCCGTGTTACCTGCCTATTGGCAGGCAGGCCTGCGTTCTATTTCGGGTTTTGAATAGTGCTGAGTGCTATCCTTTGCTTCGGAATATCAACTGATAAAATAGTTACTTCAATTATATCGCCTACCTTCAGAAGATCAAGCGGATTCTTTACGTACTTGATAGCAATCTGCGATATATGAAGAAGCCCGTCCTGTTTAACCCCTATATCAACAAACGCCCCGAAGTCAACAACATTACGTACAGTGCCTTTCAGCTTCATTCCTTCCCGCAGGTCCTCCATTTTCAGAACGTCGCTTCTCAAAATCGGTTTGGGCATTTCTTCACGGGGATCCCGTCCCGGTTTTTTCAGATTCTCCAGAATGTCCATTAACGTAGGTTCCCCGATCCCTATCTCCTCAGCTACTTTCTTAACCCCCTTATTTGTTACATATGACTCAACAAGATTTCCCTTTTCATTGATTTGGGTTGTTGATAGTTCACAGAGCTCTAATAATTTATTGGCAGCATAATAAGATTCGGGATGAATAGACGTATTATCCAGGGGATTTACTCCGTTAGAAATTTTCAGGAATCCGGCGCACTGTTCAAAAGATTTTTCTCCCATACCAGTTACTTCCATCAGCTGAGCTCTATCCGTAAATCTGCCGATCTTTTCCCTGTATTTTATAAGATTATTGGAGATACGCTTATTCAGACCGGAGACATAGTTCAACAATGATACCGAAGCTGTGTTTATATCAACTCCAACATAATTTACACAGCTTACAACAACATCATCCAGCTTTTTCAACAGCAGTTTCTGATCAACGTCGTGCTGGTAAAGTCCAACGCCTATTGATTTTGGATCAATCTTTACAAGTTCTGCAAGCGGATCGAGCACGCGCCGCGCAATTGAAATATTTCCTCTCTGACTTGCTTCAAGTTCGGGAAATTCTTCTTTTGCAACTGCACTGGCCGAGTATACTGAAGCTCCGGCTTCGTTCACAATAAGATAATGACAGTCAAGTTTATTCTCTTTGATCAGACCGGCGATCAAAATTTCCGTTTCTCTGCTCGCCGTGCCGTTTCCAATTGCAATTAAATTAACTCCGTATCGTTTAATTAATCCGAGAAGAGTTTTTTGCGCTTCGGCAGTTTTGTTCTGAGGTGGATGAGGATAAATAGTTGTTCCTTCGATGTATTTTCCCGTTTTATCAATTACGGCTAATTTTGAACCGGAATAAAATCCCGGGTCAATTCCTAAAATGTTCTTGCTGTTAATCGGCGGCTGAAGGAGCAACTGACGGAGATTGGCTGCAAAAATTTCAATGGCATGAATATCCGCTTCCTCACTTAATTGATTCCTGACATCTCTTTCAATGGAAGGATAAATTAACCGCGAGAATGAATCTTCCACTGTCTCAGTTAGAATTCCGTCGAACACGGATTCGTCATAAAAAAAATATGTGTCAAAAATTGTATTTAGAATTCCAGGTTTGTCATAACTCAGAATCACTTTAAGAAAAAATTCTTTTTCACCACGGTTGATAGCAAGAAGCTGATACGGCTTAATTTTGTTTAACAGGCATGTAAAATTATGGTAAACTTCGTAAACGTCTTTTTTGTTTGCCCGCTGTTCCTCTTTTTTTCCGTCAGCTTTTGATGAGACAATGGAGGCATCGTCCATAAGGAATTCTCGAGCGGCCTGCCTGACTTCCGCCGTTTCGCTGATCATTTCAGCGATAATATCCTTTGCCCCCTGGAGAGCCTCTTCAGTTGTGTTAACGCCTAAATCAGGATTCAGATATTTTAAAAGTTCGTGATTAAAGTCGCCTTTGAATTTGACGATTTTGAAATCGTAGTTGTTCATCTTGGCAATCAAACGAACTGCGTAGTCACCGGCCGGCAGCTTACCGAACTTTTCCGAAAGATTGATTTTATCGAATTTCATCCTTTATCTCCCTTTTGCTATCAATAGCTGCGGCGGTATTTTTCATTGTTTATCTTTTGTGTAAACAATCTTCCCCCCTACAAAAGTCATCAGTGCCTTGACATCCTTTATTTCATCTGTGGGGACGGCGTAATAATCTTTATCCCAGATGACCATATCGGCTAATTTGCCTTTTTCCAGGGAGCCGATTTCCTTTTCCTGAAA
>PGYS01000062.1 GCA_002839795.1 Ignavibacteriae bacterium HGW-Ignavibacteriae-3
AGTCTCATTGCACATTCCCTTGTCCCCGGAAACTTTTCATCTTCTGAACAGAAAAAATCTGACTTTGCTGAAAAACACGTCCTTACTGATTAATACGTCACGCGGAGAGATTATTGATGAAAAATTCTTAATTCAATTACTTAGAAAGGAAAAAATATTTGGCGCTGGATTGGACGTTTATGAAGGGGAACCCGACGTTAATCCGGCACTGCTTAAACTTCAGAATGTTTTTTTACTTCCACATATAGGAAGTGCCACCATCGAGGCACGCTCGGGGATGGCAGAACTATGCGCGAAGAATATTATTGCCGTTTTAAGCGGAAGGAAAGCAATATCACCAGTCTAATTTTCCTACCATTATAGAAATTTGATTACTATCAATTTCTCAAAATTGAGTCTATCCACTTTAATAACTATTTTGCAGTCATAATAATCTGTGGTTTTGTATGCGAATAGGTATACCGAAAGAAACATTTCGCGGCGAGAAAAGAATTGCTCTCGCCCCCGGCGGTGTTCATACTCTCGTTCAGGCGGGTCATTCCGTTTTTATCGAATCTAATGCCGGCCTGGAAAGCCATTTTACGGACGAGGGATTTCAAAAACTTGGTGCCACTATTGTCTACAATCAGGAAGAGGTTTATCAGAGAGCGGAAATGATAGTCAAAATCGCCCCCTTAATAGAGAGCGAAATTGATATGCTCCAGGATGAGCAAATTGTTTTTTCGTTTCTTCATCTTGCTGTGGGAAAGAAAAATATAATCGAGAAACTTCTCGCTAAAAAAATTACAGCCGTTGCCTATGAATTAATTGAAAAAGACGATCATTTGCCGATTTTACACTCGATGAGTGAAATTGCCGGACAATTGGCGGTTCAAACCGGAGAAAGGTTTTTGGGAAGCGATATTCCTAACAGCCGCGGAATATTGATGGGCGGCATAACGGGTGTTTCCCCGGCTGCTGTTGTAATCCTTGGAGCGGGCGTAGTGGGATTTAACGCCGCGAGAGCCGCATTCGCAAGGGGCGCTCATGTGATAGTTCTGGATAAAGATCTGCGCAGATTGAGAAGAATTGGAACAGATATTTCTAAAAATATTACTACTGTCGCCGCTAATCCTTACACCCTGGCAAGGGGAGCAAAGTTTGCAGATCTGCTCATTGGCGCGATTCAGATGAAAGCGGAGAAGGTGCCTCATCTTATCACCGAAGAAATGGTTAAGACTATGAAGAAAGGAGCGGTAATAGTAGATGTTTCAATCGATCAGGGAGGCTGTATCGAAACAAGCAGACCGACTTCGATAGCCGATCCGATTTTTTATCAGCATGGAGTAATTCATTATTGTGTTCCTAATATGCCGGCTCTCGCATCAAGAACAGCCAGTTTCGGATTAACCAATGCGTCTATTGAATACATTCAAGGAATAGCCGATAATGGATTATCAAATGCGCTTCTTGGGGATTCTGGTCTGGCCAGAGGCGTATGTACTTATAACGGTTTTTGTTCAAACGAAAACATTGCTGAAGCGTTTAATATTGAATACAGACGTCTTCACATATTTTCAACTAATTGAGATTCAAAATGACACTCGAAGAGATAAAAATTGGTAAATCAGTCAATGCACCTTGGGTTAAAAGATACAATTCAAGACTGGTATCTGCCGATGAAGCTGTAAAAATAATTAAGTCCAAAGATAAATTAATTGTTCAGCCGGGATGTGCGGCGCCGCTGGAATTGATCGATGCAATGGTTCGCCGTAAAGATGACTTGAGCGATGTTGAAATATATCACATTCTTGTAGTCGGCGATATACCTTATACAAAACCGGGAATGGAAAAACATTTTAAGCACAAAGCATTCTTTATCGGAGGCAATTCACGCAGTGCCGTAAATGAAGGGCGTGCTGAATTCATCCCCATCTTTCTCTCTGAAGTCACTATGCTCTTTAAGCGCGGCGTGATTCAGGCCGACGTCGCCCTTATTCAGGTTTCTCCTCCGGATGAACACGGTTTCTGCAGTTATGGAATTGATGTAGGGAATATTAAAACTCCTGCCGAAAAGGCAAAATGCATCATTGCCCAGGTGAATAAAAATATGCCGCGTGCTTTAGGCAATAGTTTTATTCATGTAAATAAAATCGATTTTATTGTTGAGGTTGATGTTCCATTAAAGGAGCTTCCTCAGGTTGACCCCGATGCAACTCCTGAAATGATTACTGTCTATGACAAAATCGGTCAGAATGTTGCGGGCATGATCGAAGACGGGTCAACATTGCAAATGGGTATCGGGGCTATTCCGGATGCAGTTTTAAAATATCTCCACAGTAAAAATGATCTCGGTGTTCATACAGAGATGTTTTCAGACGGATTGATCTCTCTTATAGAAGAGGGAGTAGTAAACGGGGAGAAAAAGACTCTTCATTATGGTAAAATTATTGCGGGGTTTGTCTTGGGAACAAAAAGGGCTTTTGATTTTATTGATAACAATCCAGTATTTGAATTCCATCCGCAGGAATACGTTAATGATCCGTACCTTATTTCCAAGAATGATAAAATGGTAGCAATTAATTCTGCTATCGAAATTGATCTTACGGGACAAGTATGTGCAGATTCGATCGGAACCAGGTTTTTCAGCGGGATAGGCGGTCAGGTTGATTTTGTCCGCGGTGCGGCTCATTCGGAAGGGGGCAAGCCGATAATCGCTCTGCCTTCGGCTACTAAGGATTTGAAATATTCTAAAATAGTCCCTACACTTAAACCCGGTGCGGGTGTTGTTACTTCGAGAGGGGATGTTCATTATGTAGTTACTGAATATGGTGTAGCTTATCTTTTTGGAAAAAGTATTCAGGAAAGAGTTAGGGCGCTAATTAATATTTCGCATCCCGCATTCAGGGAAGAGCTCACCGAGTTCGCGAAAAAAACTTATCATATTTAAACGGGGAATTTATGGTCGCCGTTATTGGTGATATTCACGGCTGTTATTTCACACTGGCCGAGCTTTATCATAAAATTACTTTCGCTTATCCGAATATTCCGGTTTATACGGTTGGAGATATGGTCGATAGGGGAAATAACAGCTGCGAGGTCTTCAAGTTTATTATTGAGAATAATATTCAATTCACTCCGGGCAACCATGATTATATGTTCTACCATTTCTTTAAAGATCCGCAAAGTGTCTTTGCGCGGTCGTGGTTTTTCAATGGTAATGAATCCACTCTTGAATCATATGAGAGCAGGGAAATGGAAATGTTTGAGCACATTGATCTTATAAAATCCGCTCCGCTCTACTATAATCTGTCCGATTGTTTTATATCCCACGCCGGAATTTCTGTTCAGTATGAAAAATATCTGCCGAAGGATTTCAGGGAAAATCTTGATTTGCTCGATTCGTTTATTATGAATGATCTGCGGAGTGACCGGGGTATACTCTGGGCGCGTGATCCTTTATTAAATCTCGGTAAACTTCAGGTGGTGGGGCATACAACTAAGCATGAAATAACACTTGTAGAAGATTCAAATGCCGTATATATCGATACGGGAGTTTTTCTTGGAAATAAATTAAGCGCCGTGATTATTCATGAAAGCGCGATTGTTGAGACCATTGAGGTAAAAGCTCATATGGAGGATATAATAAAATATTAGAAGTGCCTGAATTGTTATCGGCCATCAAACTCATAGAGGAATTAAGCGATGAAAAAATACCCAAAAAAAAGATTGCCAATTGATGATTTTTTGATAAACTTTGTGAGCAAATAAAAGGAGGCCTATAGATATTTTTTACGATTCATAATTATTCGCGAGATTACTATCTTTTCTCTACTCAAAAATAACTCAAATTCGGGATTCAAATTTTTTTTGGTTCCCTTTTTTATTTTTGTAATATGTGTGTTTCTTGGTTTCAGAAATTCGGAGCCGGAGGGACAATCCCAGAATTTCCCGCAATTTAGTTTTAATTCCGGGATTAATTCCGATGCTGAGTATTCAACGAAATCGAATGATGAGCTACATTCTTTTCCTTCTCTAAATAATAATGGGATACCTGCATTTTATTCTGTTCCCGATTCGAGCGATAAATTAAATCCGCTTCCCGATTCCACGCTAAAATCAAAAATTAAAACTGCCGATTCCACTAAGGCGGCGCGCCCGGATTCAACTTTAACTTCCGACTCAAAAGTCACAAATTTACCCGCTGTACTTCATACTGATTCGTCGCTAATCAAAAAAATAATTCCTGATTCGGTTCTGGTTGAGGAAGCAAATCCTTTCATTATAAAGGATGCAGAGACTTTAAAATTGCTAATGGCAGATTCGATCCGTCATAAAACGAGGCAGGATTCATTGAACCGGGTTGCCGAATTGTCAAAGGATTCCACGGCAAGATTAAAATATTTCCGCTATCAGAGGAAGGATTACCCTGGTGTTCTGTTCAGGCCCAAAAAACAATCAGGCTTTTTTGTGTATCCCTCGGCGGGAGTAATAACCAGAACGGTATCGGTCGATAGCACAAATTCGTTCGTTACGATTCAGGAACTGATAGGTGGAAAGCCATTCCGATCACCTTTGAAAATACCTATCGCGGAGTATATCAAGCTCCGGCTTGATGCTATCACGCGAGATACATGGGAAATGAAAGCTTACGAATATAAATTGAGAGATGATAAAAAAGATCTGGGTAAATTTATTACAGATCTTACGAACATCGATATTCCTCTCCCGAGTACGCCGCTTCTAAGTATTTTCGGTCCGCCTGTTATTAAATTGAAGATCAACGGACAGGTTGATATTCATGGGGCATGGCGAAATGAAACTACAACAGGCATAACTACTTCTGCTCTCGGCAACACACGTAATGAACCTGATTTTAAACAAACGGTGGCAATAAATCTTTCGGGAACAATAGGCGATAAATTAACACTCGGTGCGGATTGGAATACCGAAAGACAATTTCAGTACGAGAATCAGCTGAAATTAAAATATACCGGCTACGATGACGAAATTATACAAAGCATCGAGGCGGGAAACGTTTCTCTTCAAACCTCTCCTTTAATAGGCGGCAGCGAGGCGCTCTTTGGTGTTAAGGCATTATTCAAGATGGGGCCATTCAGTCTTACGGCACTTGCCTCACAGAAGAAAAGCGAGATTCAGGAGGCATCTGTAAGCGGAGGCGCAAAATCCCAAAAATTCGAAATACATGCGTATGATTATTCTCCCAACCACTATTTCATACATGAGATGTACACGAGTAAAACTTTAAATATATTCAATAACTATTATGGCAATCCGGTTCCCCGTATTGTGGATTCCTTGAGGGTCAAAGATATTCAGGTTTGGAAAACTATCACCGGACTTGTTAACCCGAACGAGAGAAAGGGTAACGCGTATATCGATTTGGCAAGAAGAAGCGGTCCGGTATATGAACAATCTTTAAGAGATAGTACAATACAGACTATCCCCGGATTTAGGGAGATCGATAGAAGATTTATTCTTCTTCAACCCGATGTGGATTATGTTATGCATTCTGAAACCGGATTCATAACATTCAAAACACAGATTCAGGACCAGGATGCGATTGCCGTGGCGTTCAGACTCGAAGGAAGGACCACATCCCCTAATGACGATATATATTACGGTGAATTTATTAATGATCTTCAAAGCAGAAATATAAACCGTCTTGTACTCCAGCTTGTTAAACCACCCAACTTGCAGCCTCAATTTAAAAAGGCATGGAAGCTCCAGTTAAGAAACATTTACCCTGTAGGAGGACGTGATGTAAAGGAAGAAGGGTTTATTCTTGATATGAATTACCGGGTGGAAGGGCAGGAACTTCAGAATAATTTCCAGGGCGTAAGACTTCTGGAAGCATTCGGACTTGACAAGACTGATAAGAGCGGAACAAGCACCCAGCCCGATGGCGCATTCGACTTTTTCCCGAACCGCACTATCTTCCCCAACACGGGTGAAATCGTTTTTCCTGTTCTGCAGCCGTTCGGAAGCGATTTTCCATCCGGGATTCTGCCTGACTCGCTTAAATATCAGGCCATTTATGATACTACGGTGACATTTGCCAAACAGGATAGAACGAAAGACAAATTCGTTCTGAGCGGAGAATATTCTGCTTCCGTCAGTTCGGTCTACAGCATTGGATTTAATGTCGTTGAAAATTCCGTTAAAGTGCTTCTCAACGGCGGTCCCTTAAAAGAAGGATTGGACTATACCGTAGATTACAATCTCGGGCAGATATTAATTAGAAATGATAACGCTCTTGTCCCCGGAGCAGATCTTAGAATCACTTATGAACAGAATGATCTGTTTCAGCTTGCTTCAAAAACACTTTTAGGATTCAGGGGATTGTATGAATTCAATAGAGAAACATCTCTCGGTTTTTCATTTCTAAATCTGAATCAGCAGACACTGAGCGATAAGGTTAGAATAGGCGAAGAGCCGCTGAACAATTCTATTTATGGCGCGGATTTTAAAACAAACATTAATCTTCCGTTTATTACAAAGGCGCTGGATAAAGTGATCTCTACTAGTGCACCTTCATCCCTTACGTTAAATGCTGAATATGCTTACATGAACCCTGATCCCAATACGAAGAAAAGCACTATCCCAAGCGACGGCGGAAGGAGCATTGCCTATGTGGATGATTTTGAGGGAGCCAAAAGGATTATTCCATTGGGTATGGGGTACGGGCAGTGGCGAGATATCAGCGTTCCGCTCGACATGCCTTATATCGGCACTCTGGATCAATGGGACAGAGATTTTCTAAAAGATGTCCAGATGAACTATAAGGCAAAATCATATTGGTTCAACAGAACTCCGTCTGATATTTCAATCAAGGAGATTTATGGAGAAAGAAAAAAAGCGGCTCCGGACGGGTCTTTAATCCAGGCACTTGATTTTGTTTTCGATCCTTCGAAATTTGGTGCTTACAATTATAAGCCGAGCGCAAATTTTACTGCCGAACCATATAAAAACTGGGGAGGTATTATGAAGACTCTCTCCACTACCGCTAATAATCTTGTAGAAGAAAATATTGAATTTATTGAGTTCTGGCTAAATACTACCGATTCACCGCTCAACATGAAGATTAATATAGATCTTGGCCAGATCAGTGAAGATGTGATTCCTAACGGCAAACTTGATACAGAAGATAAAAATTCTAACGATCTCGTTGATGAAGGTGAAGACACCGGTATCGACGGAGTTAAAGATCTTCAGGAACCTTTCTACGATTCAGCTACAAATCCAGATCCGAGTCATGATAACTACTCATTTCAGCTTACTCAAAATCCCGATTACCAATTTTTAAACGGCACGGAAGGTAATGCGGTTTCTTCGGATCAATCCAGACTTCCCGATTCTGAAGATCTTAACCGAAACTTTACTCTGGACCGGACAAATAGTTATTTCAGGTATGAAGTTTCTCTGGATACAAACAGAACTAAAAATAAATTTATTCAGGGCGGCGGCGGCAAATCAAATTGGTATCTATTCAGGATACCATTGAAAGACTGGGTTTCCAAATCGGGAGATCCGAGTTTTTCCGTGGTTGAATTCATTCGTATATGGGTTTCGGGTGTATCAAAGCCGGTACATTTAAGATTTGTTGAAATGAATCTGGTGGGCAATCAATGGCAGAAAGTTCTTACGCCCCCAAAAGTCACTCTGGCAGATACTGTCCTTACTGTATCAACAATTAATGTGGAAGATAATCCCGAATATATTTCCCCTCCGGGAGTATTCCGTGAGAAGGATAGAACACAGCCTAACTACGATATTTTGAAAAACGAACAGTCGCTGGATCTGATCATAAAGAATCTTACTGATGGAGATAAACGGGAAGTTGTAAAATATTTATTTCAGCCGCTCGATGTTTTTAATTACAAAGAGATGAAGCTCTTTATCCATTCGGATAAGAATGAACTCCCCGGATCAGTTTCGTTCTATGATTCCACAAAGGCGAATAATTACGCATCGGAGGTTTATCTAAGATTCGGTTCAGATACCACCAATTTTTATGAATACCGTCAGCCGGTTAGGTATAGCACTAATCCTGCCAATAACGGATGGGATGAGGTCAGTCTGGTTTTCTCGGAACTAACCGCCATTAAGCAGCAGAGAGACGCGGATACAAGTAGTACGGCTTCAAGATCTATTTATAAACTTCCTGTGCCCGGGAAAACAGGACATACTTACGGAGTAAAAGGCGCGCCCACTTTAACAAGACTAACTTTTTTTACAATCGGAATTGAAAATCCATTAGGCAAGGGCAAGGCAAACGAGTCCGTTTCAGGAAGCGTATGGATTAACGAACTGCGTGTTCTGGAAGCCGATGCTACCCCCGGAAGTGCTTACAGCGCCAATGCATCCCTTAGGTTTGCCGATCTCTTAAGTATCAGCGGAAATATTAACAGACGGGATCCCAATTTCCATGGACTTGCCGAAAGATTTGGTAGGCGGGAGGATCAGCTTTCCTGGGGAGTTGCACTTGATCTTGATGTGATGAAACTTCTTCCGGTTAATCTGCCGGGGAGCAATTTGAAAATTTCATATTCCCGCAATGAACAGAAAACAGATCCCCTTTATACTCCCGGAACAGATATTAAAATTTCCGAGGCCCAGAATCAGCTTCGTCAGGCCTTGCTCGGTAAAAATGTTGACCCGGCCGAGGTTGAGAAGGTAGTATCAAAACTGCAGGATTTTGCGCAGACTCAAAGTGTTTCAGAGACGTGGACTCTCTCCAACATGAGAATAAAAATTCCGACGGAGCTTTGGTATATAAAAGATACTTTCAATAATCTTAGTTTTTCATTTAATTATAATAAGACAACGGGAAAATCGCCGACAGTTGTAAACAATGACAACTGGATATGGAATGCGAGCGCAAATTATGCAGTCAATCTCAGCCCCGATCTTTATTTCAAACCTGTGGATATTCCGATTATAGGAAGCTTCTTTGATCTTTTCTCGGATTACAGTGATGTTAAGATATATTTTGCGCCTCAATCCATTACTTCACAAGTGACAGCAAGCAGAAAAAGAACGTATACTCTTAGCAGAACATTAGCCACGACAACACTTCCGAGTATTTTAAGAGATTTCACATCAACACGGGGTGCAGGTTTTAATTGGATTTTGACCGAAGGCGGATTCTTGAATTTATCTATGAATTATAATTTTGATGTCGCCTCAACATATGCAAATCTTCTGACTATCGATAAAGATATTGAAAGACCTGAAAATGAAATTTGGCGTGAGATTTTGGGCGGAAATCTTTTCGGAAAAGATTATAATTATAAGCAATCGCTTGACATCAGAACGAATCCGAAACTTCCTAGAATTTTTGACCTGAACAGGTTTATTCAATTAAGCGGAGGATATTCCGTTAATTACAGCTGGCAGAACAATTTTACGCAGGCAGAATTAGGCCGAAGCGCGGGGTATTCTAATCGAATTACTCTTGGTATGTCTGTGCGCGTCAAATCAATTTTTGCTCCGCTGTTTGTCGAAGAAAGTCAGGTTAATCAACCTGTCCCTATTCAGCCAAGCGGGAAAATAGGGGGAAGGGGAAGACCCCGGTCGGTTCCCGAACAGAATGTGCCACGGAAATCCGAAGAGGGAATTCCGATTGTTCAGGATTCAACAGTTACCGCAGTTGACTCAATGGTTGTAACTGAACATGATACAATAGTGGGACCGAGTTCTATTGAAAAATCTTTGGAATATTTAAAACTGGGAATCAAATATCTTCTGCTGGATTATGATAACGTGTCTGTGAATTTTTCTCAATCGAGCTCTTATACCGCCGGAGGTCTTTTAGGCGAGGGAACCGGATTCAATAACTTCTGGGGATATAATCAGAATAGTTCGAAAGGTCCTAACAGAATGTTTATGCTGGGTCTTTCCAACAATGCGGGTCCAAGGGCTGCATTTGGAAATTTGCAGGATAATTATACTCAGAAGAACGATCTGAATTTTAAAACTCAGCGGCCGCTGTGGGAGGGTGCTCAATTGGATCTTTCCTGGAACGTTGGATGGAATATAAATAAAGCAATCACTATCCAAACTGATTCATTGGGTGGAGTCCAGATTACAAATCTTTTATCTACGGGAACATTGGACCGCTCCTTCCTGAGTCTTCCGCCGACTTTCCTTACCTCATTTTTAGGAAGCGGGATTAAAAAAGTCAACGAGCTTTATAATCCTACATCGGATGACCCGGCGCAAAATCTATCTGATGCGTTTGTAAACGGATTTGAATCTCTTTCATTTCTCTCTAAAATTCCTCTTCTGAAACAATTTGCTAAATATATTCCGCGCCCGAACTGGAGCTTTACCTGGAGCGGATTGGAGAAATATTCTATATTTAGTTTTGCAAAAAGAGTTCAGCTGACTCATGTATACACTTCCAATTACAGCGACGGGTGGAAAATTAATCCGGATGGTGTACAGGAAACACAGACTCAGAGAGTTGATTACTCTTTCGCGCCGCTGATAGGACTCACCATGAATTTCGACCAGTTTTTCGGAGGAACTTTCCAGGGCAGCGCGCGATTCTCAACAAAATCTTCTTTTAGTCTGGGCATCTCAACACGAAATATTACCGAGGCGTTTAATAAAGATATCAGCATCTCTGCCAGTTATACTAAATCAGGATTTGATCTTCCTCTATTCGGCATTTCATTGAAGAATGATATTGAAGTTTCATTTTCTTATACTAGCGGCAAAACATCCAGCGTAATTTATGACATGAATAAATTCCAGGAGAACGGAACACCTCAGGAAGGAAAGACAAACACAACAATAGAACCTAAGATCAGATATGTAATGAGTCAGCGTGTATCGCTTACTATTTTCTATAGACGTACAAGTATTGAACCGGAAGGTGCTTCAAGAATTCCTCCTACGACAACTAATGAAGCCGGTGTGGATGTGCGAATTACTATACAATAAATAATGCAAGTCAATAATGAAAAAAAATAAAATTCTATGGGTAGATGACGAAATTGAACTTCTCCGTTCGCATATAATTTTTCTTAACGAAAAAGGATATGAGGTTTCTACTGTGACCAACGGAGAAGACGCAATTTCTGAGGTTAAGAATCATCAGTTCGATCTCATTTTCCTTGACGAAATGATGGCCGGCATTGGAGGTTTGGAAACTCTGGCACTGATTAAGGAAATAAATCCCAATATCCCTGTAGTGATGGTTACCAAGAGCGAAGAAGAATCTCTTATGAACGATGCCATAGGAGGCAAGATAAGAGATTATCTTATTAAACCGGTTCTTCCCTCTCAGGTATTAATGGTTTGTAAAAAAATTCTCGAACGGAAGAAAATTTCCGGCGAATACGTTGCAAAAGATTATCTCCAGGATTTTAACGCAATTTCAAAACAGCTTTTGCTCGATCCAGATTATGATGACTGGATTGAAATTTATATAAAGCTCACAAATTGGGCGATGGAACTGGATACTCATCCCGAAATCGATCTGCGTCAGACATTACTGGAACAGATGAAGGAGTGCAACCAGGAATTCAGCAAGTATGTGGAAAAAAAATATAAAAGCTGGATTGATAATGTCGGGGCTGAGGATGTTCCTGTACTCACTACTCAAATTGCCGATAAATATGTCATACCGCATTTATCGGATTCCGGAGGACCTGTTTTCTTTGTTGTGATTGATTGTTTACGCTTGGATCAGTGGCTTGTGTTAGAAAAACATCTCACCGATCTGTTTAATATCCAGAAAGAGTATTATTACTCAATTCTGCCTA
Source organism: Ignavibacteriae bacterium HGW-Ignavibacteriae-3 (assembly GCA_002839795.1). GTDB lineage: Bacteria > Bacteroidota > Ignavibacteria > Ignavibacteriales > Melioribacteraceae > Fen-1258. Next base: position 11,775 of record PGYS01000062.1, read on the forward strand.
CAGCCACTCCATATTCAAGAAATTCTCTGTTTGCAGGGCTATTTCCCTCCGAGATCGAAAAATATTACCCTGATTTATGGGGAACGATGAATGACGATGAAAACAGCATGAATAAGTATGAAAAAGATCTTCTGCAGAATCTCCTCAACAGGAGAAAGATCTCTTTAAAAAATGAATTGAAATATGTTAAAATTATTGATCCTGATGTCGGAAGATCATTCGAACAAAATGTTCTCTCTCATAAGCAGACTCATTTGATGGCAGTCGTGGTAAATTTTCTTGATATGATCGCGCATGGAAGATCGGATTCGGCCATACTTAAGGAAATAGCTCCGGATGAATCGGCCTACCGTTCGCTTACGAACAGCTGGTTTCAGCATTCATCGCTGCTGAATACTTTCCGCGCAATTTCTACTATTCCCCGTGCTAAAATAATAGTTACTACGGATCATGGCAGCATACGGACCCTCAGAGGTGCGAAAGTCCTGGGTGACCGCGACGCGTCGCCGAATCTCCGATTCAAATTCGGACGTAATCTGAAAGTTGATGATAAACATGCTATCTTTATTAAAAATCCGCTCGACTATAAATTGCCTAAAAGGGGACTCACTATTAGTTATATTATAAGCAAAGAAGATTTTTATTTCGTTTATCCGACAGATTACCATAAATATCTGAGTCACTATAAAGACAGTTTTCAGCATGGCGGCATTTCGATGGAGGAGATGATTCTGCCTGTAATTACGCTGGAGAGTAAATCGTAATGGTTTTTCCGTTTCATAAAATTGTTAATTCCGAAGCCGAAACTTCTCTGGTCGCGAAAGAATTTTCTGAAATTTTGAGCCCGGGTAAAATTGTACTTTTAAATGGTGATCTTGGTACGGGCAAAACATTTTTTGTAAAAAATGTATGCGCTCAGTTTGGGATAGTAAATGTATCAAGTCCCAGTTTTTCAATCGTTAATGAATATCATAACGGAAAAAAAATTATTCATTTCGATTTCTACAGAATTAAAAAATATGAAGAACTGTACGATATCGGAATAGATGATTATCTGATGAATAAAGAGGCTGTTATCTTTATAGAGTGGCCGGATCTTTTCCCGGATATTATTCCTAACAATTATTTTAAAATTGATTTTAAGTTTGTCAATAATAGTTCAAGAGAAATCACTATCTTAAGACATGAGTGAATTATACCCGATTCTGGCCATTGAAACCTCCGGGGAGCTGTGCAGTACCGCGCTCCTCATGGATGATAAAAGTTTTGTGGAACTGAATTTTCTGCAAAAGCATATACATTCCCGGAAATTGATCGAAATGACCGACACTGTGCTTAGAAACGGTGATATTGATGCCCCCAAGCTTAAAGCGATTGCGGTTTCAATGGGTCCGGGCTCATTCACCGGACTAAGGATCGGACTCGCGGCTGCTAAAGGGATTGCCTTCGGCGCGAGTCTGCCGATAATACCGGTTCCGACTTTTGATGCTTTTGCATATCAAATATCAGGTTATCTTCAAGATGGAGTGGATTTCTCGATAGCGTTCAGCGCGAATATTGAAGAAGTTTATTTTGCGAGATATAAAAAGCAAAAGAACGGCCTTCAGGCTGTTGAGGAATTGAAACTTGTTTCCAAATCTGAACTTGAGAATCCTGTTTATTCCTCCGGAAATATATTCGGAAAAGTTGATAATGTTTCTTTTATAAATAATCCATCCGGCCCGACAGCTAAATCAGTAGGAGATTGGGCTAATATCTTTGGGCAGGATTTATTAACTTCTGACTATGATTATTTGGAGCCCAATTATTTTAAGAAATTTATTGTAAAGGCAAAAAAATGAGAAAGACCGCTATACTATTACTGCTGGCATTTTCCTCCACGATCTTTGCGCAGCTTTCCGCACCGCGGATAACTGCCAAATCAATGAATCATGATTTTGGAACGATTGTGGAGGGACAGGTGGTTAGCCATAAATATGAAATAGAAAACAAAGGTACTGCAGAATTGAAAATAAGCATGGTCCGGGCTACCTGCGGATGCACCGCCGCCAAGCCTGATAAAATGAATTTAAAACCCGGAGAAAAGACGTTCATCCAGGTAGAATTCAACTCAGAAAACCGCCTTGGACCTCAGGATAAATATATCTATGTCTCCTCGAACGATCCCGTGAATCCTGAATTTAAACTTACTTTTACTGGCGTAATAGTCGATAAAAATGCCGCGTCCAAAGAGGGAAAAAGTCCAAAATTAAAACTGAGCAAAAGCAGTCATGACTTCGGAAATGTTGAAGAGGGTAAAGTGGTTGATGTGAAGGTAGGGTTTAAAAATGAAGGTAAAAGTGTTTTAGTGATTAGTGACGTTAAAACTTCTTGCGGATGCGCCGCAGCGCTCCTGAGCAGCAAATCATTGCAGCCCGGTGAGTCCGGCAGCCTTAGAATTGAACTTGATACGGCTAATTATGAGGGCAAACTTACCAGGAGTGTAACGCTTTATTCAAACGATTCTCAGCAGCCGAATCAGACTATAATTTTATTTGTAAACATTCTAAAGAGAAAATCTTAATGGCATGGTTTAAAAGGAAAAAAGAAAATATATCCCGCCACAGCAAGAAGACCGATGTCCCCGATGGCCAGTGGTCAAAATGTGAAGATTGCGGCGAAATAATTCACACTAAGCAGCTTGAAGTTAGTTTATGGTGCTGTCCAAAATGTAATTTCCATTTTAGAATTGGAAGTCATGAATACATTTCAATTCTGTTTGATAAAAATTCTTTCAAAGAACTTGATAAAAAGATGAAATCGGGTGATCCGCTTGAATTCACTGATACAAAAAAATATACGGAAAGAATCGTTGCTACTATAAAAAAGAGCGGTCTTAACGACGCTGTCAGAACCGGTGTCGGAAAGATTGATGGCAGGAAAGTTGCGTTCGCCTGTATGGATTTTAATTTTATAGGCGGAAGTATGGGATCGGTTGTCGGTGAGAAAATTGCCCGCGCTATTGATGCCGCGTATGATGAAAAAATTCCTATGATAATTATCAGTCAAAGCGGCGGTGCCAGAATGATGGAAGGCGCATTCTCTTTGATGCAAATGGCTAAAACAAGTTCCCGCCTTGCAAGAAATGCCGAGGCAAAATTACCCTATATCTCAATCCTTACAGATCCTACAACCGGAGGCGTGACTGCCAGTTATGCCATGCTGGGAGATGTCATCATTGCCGAACCTAAAGCGCTGATCGGATTCGCGGGCCCTCGTGTAATAAAACAGACCATAGGAAAAGATCTGCCAATTGGTTTTCAGAAAACGGAATTTCAACTTGAGAACGGATTTGTTGATTTTATAGTTAACAGAAAACAGATGAAAGAAAAACTCTCGCAGTTGATGGAATATTTCACACAATAAAATTCTATTTTCTGAATTTCAGAGTCATCTTTTTGATAATTTCGAGAGCATACTCGATTTCAGCTGCGGTGTTTTTAGCCCCAAACGAAAATCTTAATGTACCGGCGGCATCTTCTGGCGCATATCCCATTCCCAGAATAACATGAGATGCTTTAACGGTTCCGCTCGAACACGCCGATCCGTTCGAAGCTGCTACTCCGTTTATATCTAAATACATAAGCATTGATTCAGAATCATTATTGTAAAATCCAGACTTGAAGGTGACGCTAAGGATAAACGGGGATGAATCATCTGCAGAATTCAGAACAATTCCCTCAGAATCAATTGAACTAATTCCTTTAGACAATAATTCTTTCAGAAACCGTGCATGATCAAAATTCGAATTCATTGACTCTTTTGCGATCCGAATAGCTTCAACAAATCCTGCAATACCGGCCACATTTTCTGTTCCGCCGCGTCTGTTTCGTTCCTGCGAGCCGCCGAACAAGAGAGGAGAGAGCGGTGTTCCGCTTTTTACGTATGCAAATCCTGTCCCTTTTGGACCATTAATTTTATGAGCGGAGCCGGTAAGAGAATTAACACCGAGTTCTTTTACATCGAGCGGAAATTTTCCGAAGCTCTGGACTGCATCTGTGTGAAAAAGTATATCCTTTGATTTCAACAGGTTCGAAATTTCATTTATGGGATTTACCGAACCGGTTTCATTATTAACATGCATCAGCGAAACGAGAGATGTGGATTCATCCAGTGCCGACCGGACGTTTTCAGGGTTTACTTTTGAATCGGAATCCGGATTCAGCCATTTTATTTGTAATCCCTTATTACTCAGTTCCTCAAACGAATCCAAAACAGAGTGATGTTCAATCTTAGACGATATTACTTTATTTCGCCCCGACTCTTTTATCTCCGAGTTAGCAATGCCGAATAATACAAAGTTATTGGCTTCTGTTCCGCCGCTGGTAAAATAAATTTCGCTCGGATTCGCATTGATAAATTCGGCCACAGTCTCCCGAGCTTCTTCCAAAGCAACTCGTACGACTCTCCCGAAAGAATGGATTGAGGACGGATTCCCGAAATCTTCCGTTAAAAAATGTTTCATCTTTTCGAAAACTCTGGGATGGACTGCGGATGTGGCAGCATTATCCAAATAAACTTTCATATTATCCTTTTCATCTAAGGCTTACATCGCCATAATGAATTTTTTCTGATTTATCACCGGTGCGAAGTACCAAAAATCCATTCTCGTCGATATCGTCAAAAATGCCGATCTTTATTTTATCTCCGTCAACAATCTTCACTTTCTCTCCGATCATCTTGCAGCGGTTTCGCCAGAGAGTCAATACTTTTTTTCCGGATTTTTTGGAGATGTCCAGCAACTGTTCAAAATTGTTGAGCACTTCGCTGAGTAATTTTTCTCTGCTCGCGAGCGAATGAGATTCTTTGCGAACCGAAGTTGGAAGGATATCAAACTGTCCGGGAAAATTGGGCTGATTAACATTTATTCCGATACCCACTACCACACGGCTTATTTTATTCCCTTTTGATACCGATTCCAGCAGGATTCCTGCAATTTTTTTCTTGTGTACTAAAACGTCATTTGGCCATTTAAGTTCAACATTAAACTGATAAAGATTTTCCAAAGATTGTGCAACGGCAATCGCAGAACATAGATTAACAAGATTTATCTTCTGTTCTTTAAATTCACCCTTCAGTAAAATTGAGAAAGTCAGGTTTTGGCCGCTGCTGCTTATCCATTCACGTTCTTTTCTTCCCCGTCCCTTACTTTGGAATTCCGCAAGAAATACAGTGCCGTTCTGGTTGGAATCTTTTCCCCCCAGTAACATCGCATTAGTTGATTCGACTTCGTCGCTGTAAATAAAATTTCTGCCGATGTAATCTGTGTCGAGCTTAATGTCGAATTCTTCGATCTTGAACAAAATATTTTCTCCCGATGAATTAAGATTGTGTTAAAAAAGTCAAATACCGGACATGAAGTCAGGCAAGTGTGAAAACTATTCCGAATAGCTGTCAAAAAAACCGACGAGCTAAAATTTCTAAAAAACCTTATAAATTATTAAAAAATATACACTTACAGTCATTTTACTCTCTGGCACAATCATTGTTTAATAAGTATACCATAATTAAAGGAG
>PGYS01000063.1 GCA_002839795.1 Ignavibacteriae bacterium HGW-Ignavibacteriae-3
TTTGAGCATGTTTATTCAAATCATCCCTTACCGCAAACTCCAACAGAGCAATATCCGTCATTGCATCACGTTTTGCCACACCGATTATTTCCGCGAAATTTCTTATCGATTCAGGAGTATATCCCCGTCTTCTGAATCCGGAGATCGTCGGCATGCGGGGATCATCCCAGCCGTCAACATATTTTTCCTTTACAAGCTGCAACAGCTTCCGTTTACTCATAACGGTATAGCTTAGATTAAGACGCGCGAATTCAATCTGTTGGGGATGATGTATCCCTAATTCATTAAGAAACCAGTCATATAATGGTCTGTGATTTTCAAATTCCAGTGTACATATTGAATGGGTTATACCCTCAATAGAATCCTCAAGCCCATGTGCCCAATCGTAAGTAGGATAAATACACCATTTATTGCCCTGCCTGTGATGTTCATCGTGAACGATCCTGTACATTATGGGATCCCTCATGTTAAAATTAGGCGAGGCCATATCAATCTTGGCTCTCAATGTTTTGGATCCGTTAGGGAATTCACCTTTGCGCATTTTTTCAAGAAGATCGAGATTATCCTCTATACTTCTATTACGATGAGGTGATTCTTTACCAGGTTCTGTAAGCGTTCCGCGAGTCGCACGTATTTCATCGGAATTAAGATCATCTACGTAAGCTTTTCCCTTTTTTATTAGCTCAATCGCCCAAACATACATCTGTTCAAAATAATCCGAGCCGAAAAGAATCCTGTCCTCAAAATCTCCTCCAAGCCATTTAACATCCTCAATTATGGAATCGACATATTCCTGTTCTTCCTTTTCAGGATTTGTGTCGTCAAAACGAAGATTAAATTTTCCCTTATAATCCCGGGCTATTCCGTAATTAAGACAGATTGATTTTGCATGTCCGATATGGAGATAACCGTTTGGTTCAGGGGGAAAACGTGTATGAATATTGCCCTTCCATTTATTTGTTTTGAGATCATCGTCAATGATTTCGTAAATAAAGTTTTTAGATTTCTTTTCTACTGAATTTTCGTTGGCATCCATTAAGTATTCTTCTGTTTTAATTATTCTTACTTAAATTTCGTGTAAATATAAACAATCAATTTAATACAATCTAATAATGATTGGCCGGAGTTAAAGTATTCACTGTGAGGAATTATTTTTTAGCAGGAAACAATGGTAAGTAAAAAATATAGCATCGCCGGTTGAAGTTCGTATTTATAACGTTTTTATTAGATTCTGACTTCTGTTGGATCTAACTTATTTAAGTATACTAAGGCTCCGGTAGCCGCGCGATGCTAATAATTATTTTATTCAGCATATACTTGATTATTAATTACATTCGTTTTTCTGACGGTATTGACCGCGGGTCGATTAATTTTCTCATTGCCCGATTCGAGACGACGCGTATTCATTAAGTTCCATAGTTGATTTGTTCTTCGCAGCTCTTGAATCGTCATATATCCGTTTGCTATTTCAATAAATTCGAGATTGCTGAAATTAACTATGCTGCAGACATGTTCATGTATTAATTCCGAAACATCCTGCGCAAATTTGCCAAGATCATTATAGGAAGATTCTGACCGTTGAAATACAAAGTAGCCGGTTTCAATTGAATAGGGAAGCAACCAGAACTTGGTTGACCACCTGGATTCAAATAACAATGGTCTGGAACTCTTTTTATTCATTAGGACTCCTCTCATTTGGAATTTGTAAGTAATATAAATTTGGGGGGATTAGAAATAAATAGACCAAAGGATTGAAAAAGGAATTAGAAATAATCTATTAATTTCTTCTTTCAACATTTGATTCCATTATTCATTTTTATAAATTTGCACTCACAAAAATAGATTCACATGCAGACGTGTCCCCAACTTTGTCGGGATAAACTTCATTGGTATACTTGTCCGCCTCTGGAGTGTTTACCCGGCTCCGGCGGGCGCAAAGGATTCAAAATCCAGTAATTTATATTGAATGCCGAAGTGGCGGAATTGGTAGACGCGCTGGACTCAAAATCCAGTGAGGCTCAAACCTCGTGCCGGTTCGAGTCCGGCCTCCGGTACAAAAGCTCGTTATCTTAAAGATTGCGAGCTTTTCTTTTTTACCTGAATACTAACCTCCTCTATTGATAATTCAAGAATGGAATAGGACTAACCAAATCCGCTTATGTTATGTCACAGATCAATTTTTACAAGATCAATCTCATCTAGATTATTCGTACCTAAACCCAGTTGAGCAGAAAGATTTATATGTCTTGTCACATATTCACTTAGAGGATTGATATTTTCGCTTTTTCTTTTTTCATTAATAATACTGAGCATAATTGTATCAACTGCAACGGGATCTGTCCCGACTATTATTCCGCCATACGGCCAGATGTACTTTCTATCCCATCTTGGCCCGCCATTGAATACGCCCATCATAAGATCGCCGACAATGAGTTTCTGTTTTGTTCTGATTGGAGAAAGAAGGTTGACTTCAGGAATTCCGGGATTTGTACAATTATTATTATGAAATTCTCTCGGGTTATTTATCGATCCGTAATGATTTTTAAGGGCACCCGTGAAACCCGCATTTCCATGATCTTTCAATACGGGGATATTGATAAAAACTGTACAAAGATCCGTTATAAATCTGGAGATCTTTGTTGATATATTCCCGACCGGATATTCCTCGTCCGAATACCCAATACCGATATCCTCGCCTCTTTTTCCTGCGCAGCTCATAATCCGTGTTTTATCTTTCTCCTTTTGAATTGAATAACCGGCACTTATCAGTTCATCATCACTCCTGTCCCAAATAATAAAGTTGCTATCCTTCAGTCCGGATTCATTAAAAATATTTATAAGAGAAGATGTAACAGATGTAAAATGAGATGTTAAAGCGCTTCCGGCTATTCCGGCCAATCCCAATGTATTAATTTTCAAACCGATAATATCAGAGGGCGAAAATAATCCGGAGATATAAGACGAAAACGATTTATCTCCGCTGAAATTGGTCAATCCCGCCTGTAACATTTCAGACAGAATTGAATTATTGACAAGACCATTCAGATCGATAACTTTAGAATTGCGGACGAGAACCACTTTACTTTTTTTGGATGGATTATTAAAAACTGCTCCTCTCAGAGTTGAAGGGATGCTGCCTAAAACCGATAATCCTAGGGCCGCGGCTGATGTTTTTTGAATGAATTTCCTGCGTGATGAGTTAAATCCGTTTTCATTTTCAGATTTCAATTAGCACCTCGTGATAGTATGGAACTATTTATTTTATCTCCTTTCTGAATATATAATAGAAAAAATGGATTAGCGGAGCAAGAAAAATATTTTGTAAGGACGACCTGAGCTCCGATTGATATGACAAAATTACCAGCTTAGTCCCGGGGTTGAATGGTAATATTTTTTATTGTCAATCTGATTTAACATGAAGTTTGCAACGTCAGCCCGCGATATCCTGACAGTAATAAAATAATTCCCAATACCTGGTCCCTCTTTATATATGCCTCTCGCTTTCTTATTATTCAATGCTCCCGGACGTACAATGGTCCAATCCAGATTGCAATTTCTAATAATGGATTCCTGTTTCCTTTTATCCCAGAAATAGAGCGGCAGTATAAATGGAATAACAAAAAAGGTATAATAAATACCCATTTTACCAAAACTATTGCCAAGTCCAAGAGAAGTTTCGCATATAAGCCGTTTTACGCCGTTGGCTTGCATCGCTGTAATGATATTCCCTGTACCTGTGGATAAAACGTTATTTGGGTAAAACCATCTTTTATGTCCCAGCGCGCAAAGTACGGCATCCTGATTTTTAGAAGCTTCAATTAAAGAATTTATGTCCAGCACATTACCTTCAACTATTTTTAAGTTCTTATCTTTAAATTTAAGCCGGTCAGTATTCCGTACGAAAGCCGTAACAAAATATCCGCGATCTATGGCTTGCGAAACTAACTGTCTGCCCGTTCCGCCGGTCGCGCCGATTATTAATATATTCATTTATGTCTCCCATTCATTTTACCTGATAGCAGTGATAAAATGTATTTTCAGAATTAATATTATTATTAATTATGTTCGTCCATGTGACGAAATAGACCTGTGATTTGTTTTGGCGTCGGAGGAATAATTTAGATTTTAAAACATAATCCCGCTATAAATACTGCGTATGTTCGCTTTGAACTGAAAAAGTCATAGTATTTTGAGTTCAGATGGCTATTTAGTTTGACTGAAAATATCAGATCAAGATTCCTCGTTAACCGGTGATTCAAACCCCCTCCTAAACCTAATCCAAACAAATTTTCATCTATCTCATTTTTTGAACTCCTGTCCACGACATATGAAAGCACTTCTCCTGTTAACGGGTTAATGTTTTTTATATTTGTATACGAATCGTAGGTTAGCAAAGCAAAACCCATTTCAACAGTCACGAATGCCGTAAACAATTTAATCTCCTTCAGATTTATTCTGCTTCCAACATAAACCGGAATTAGTGAGTGTCCGTCCGAAGAGTAGGAATTAAAAATGGTTTGTCTTTGGATTAAAGAGTAATCTTCCAGGTATGCAATTTTATCCTGACCCCAAGATGCATATCCGCTATATACATAGAAAACAATATCTGAACTGAGGGGATAATCGAATTGTAATAGAGCCGTAAAACCGTTAGTGGAATTTCTCGGCGAAATAATCCCGCCATTAAGTTGAATTGAATAAGCTTCCTGCGCTTTAACTTTATTTAAAAACAAAAGAGCAGTAATTAACGCAGCCAATAAAGCGGATTTAAACATACGATGCACACATAATTACGAATTACTTTGATTAACCAGTTAAAGCATAACCGTTAAAATAATATGGATTGCAACATGATTTTCAATAGATACAAAACACAGGTAAAAATCTTACCCTTTTACTGAAAGAGCTTCTTTAATTCTCTCGGGTGTCATCGGCATCCTGTTAAGTCTTATGCCGAGTTTGTCATATATAGCATTTGCGATTGCGGCTCCTACCGTAATAATAGCCGGTTCTCCCCCGCCCTGCGGCGGTTCATTCTTTTTATCGAGAATAATAGTTTCGATTTTAGGCAGCCATGAGAATTTTGGAATATCGTAATTGTCATAGTTCTTATTCAATATCTCACCGTTACTGAACATAACTTCTTCAGTTAAAGAATATCCCAGTCCCATCATTATACACCCCTCCATTTGTATAGTAGCCCCTTGCGGGTTAATGGCAATACCCATATTCTGAGCACAAACAACTCTCTTCACTTTAACGTTTCCGGTTTTCTTGTTTACATCAACTTCAACTATCATGGCCACAACAGTTCCGGCATCGCTTCCGCATGCAATTCCGAATCCGCGGCCGCTGGGGAATGCATATGAGGATTTCCAGCCAAATTTTTTCCCGGCAGTTTTGAGGACCTCAATAAATTTCTTATCAGTCAAATGATTTAAACGGAATTCTAAAGGATCGATACCGGCTTTAGATGCCATAATATCTATTTGGCACTCTCTCGCAAAGGTATTCGTATTATTTCCGGGGGCTCTCCATGCTCCGGTCGCGAATGGATGCACATTTGCCGCGCTTCCTCTTCCTGAGCCGTAAGATTTTGTAATTGAGTTCGGAATGTTATAAAAATGAGACGCACCTCTCTCGCCGGCAAAATAAACCTTGTAATCCCAGAAACTAATCTCCTTTGATTCATTTATTCCGGATCTGACTTTTACAATTGCGGCAGGATGAAAGGCGTCAAAGAAAAATTCCTCTTCGCGTGTATAGGCAACCATCACAGGTTTTCCCGTTAATTTGGTTAATCTTGCCGCTTCAACGATTTGCAAATTTGTAGTTTTCCCTCCGAATCCTCCTCCGACATAAGGTGTAATTATTCTTACTTTTTCAGATGCCACTCCTAACGCACGGGCTACCTCTTCCTTTGCGGTAAACGGATTTTGAGTTGAACCCCAAACAGTAATTTTATCTCCATCTACATTAGCTAAAGCAGTGCGCGGTTCTATAGGTGAATGCGCACAATAGCTGTCATAGTATGTTTCCTCTACTATCGAAGCAGATCCTTTTTCACCTTCCTTAACATCTCCGGTATTAACAACTACTCTCCCATCGCCGGCCATTTTAATTAAATGCTCATAAATATTTTCATTATTCAGTTTAGATTCTGATGGGAGGAATTTAGCTTTGATTTTTAACAAAGCTTTCTCGGCGACATCAGGGTATTTATGCAACACTGCTATCAGATCATTATCCTGAACCACAATTACATCATTCATTTTTTTCACTTCAGAGAGGTCAGCATCAACAAGTTTTGCCCCGTGCGCGGGCGGTCTTAAAATCTTCGCATACAGCATTCCGGGTAAAATAATATCACCGGAAAATTTTGCCTTTCCTGTAACCTTTTCGATGGAGTCAACTCTGGTATATGACTTATTCATAATTTTGAATTGGGAGGGGTCTTTCAGAACAGGTTTCTCTTTGATATGTCTTTCTATTTTCTTGCCTTTCGTAAGTTCTGCGAAAGTAACTTTATTTCTCTTTTTAGTCTTTTCATAAATCACACCCTTATCAACAGATAGTTTTTCAATCGGGACTTTTAACTGTTCGGAAGCCAGCTCGAGAAGAATGATTCTTGCCTCAGCGGCCGCGGCTCTTAGAGGCGGTCCAAAGAATCTTGTGCTCATAGAACCAAACGTACCCATATCCCACGGACATAGATCGGTATCGCCCATTAACATTTGAACAGAATCCAGGGCTACATCAAGTTCATCGGCGATCATCTGGGCAAGAGAAGTTATAATCCCCTGTCCCATCTCAATTTTTCCGGTGAAGCATGTAACTTTACCATCCTCATCAATTCTTAAAAATGAATTGAAATCCGTCGGCAGTTCGCCTCTTCTTCTTTGCTCCTGCTGAATATATCCTAAAGTATCTCCTACCGTGAAAAGCACGAAGAGTCCGCCACCGATTATTTTTAAAAAATCTCTCCGGTCAACTTCGAAAGGAGCATGTATATCTTTAAAATTAAGATCCAGATAATTTTCATTTTTCATATTCAATCTCCTACTACATTTTAGCGGATGCTGTCTGTACAGCATCAACAATTCTTTTATGGGCGCTGCATCTACAGAGATTATTTTCCATTTCATTTATTATTTCATCATAAGATGGATTCGGATTGCGTATGAGCAATCCGTAGGCATTCATGATCATACCGGGCGTACAATAACCGCATTGAAGGGCGTCATGTTCAGCAAAGGCCTTCTGCAGAGGATGCAACTTTCCATTTTTCATTAATCCTTCAATTGTAATCACATCCTTTCCCCTAACACTTCCAACAGTAATTCCGCATGACCGTTCAGCTTTGTTATTTATTATAACGGTACATGAACCGCAGAAACCCTCTCCGCATCCGTATTTAGTTCCTAACAGTCCCAGATCTGTTCTAAGAACCCATAAGAGCATTCTTTCGCCGTCTGTATTTAATTTGACAGCTTTATCATTCAGTTTGAATTCAATAAGTTCAGGCATGATTAACTCCGTTAAAAGTAGTTAATAGATATAAGTAACCAGAAGATCAGAAAATAATTCCGGAACGGCAAATGCAATCGGTAATCGGATAATATTATTCACCTTATTTATCTAAACCAGGTAAAAATTATGATAAAGGACCGGATAAATATGCCGTCACAAAAGCGGTGCATCGTTCAACTAAAACATAATCAATAGAGAAGCCGGCAATTGTCGGTCCGCATTTGTCGCTAACAGATTTTAGCTTTTAGCCGCTAAAGCTAAAAAATGTAACCCAATTGAAACGAAAAATCCGCTCCGTTGAAATTTTTATTTCCTCCGACCGGAACTGAGAAATTAGCCATCAGATTATATCCCGCATTGGCGCCGAGAATGAAATAGCTACTGAGTAAAACATCTATCCCAAGACCTGCTCTTCCCCCGAACGCACTTTCAGTGTGTACTTTTTGAGCAAGCATAGTGTTTGCTGCTTCTCTTCCGATGTACATACCCACCGAACCGCCAATGTACGGGCGAACAGCATCCGGAAATCCAAGTTCATTAATGTAATAATTCATACCCAACAGAACAGGCGAGACAATACTTGCCTGCTGAGATGTGCTAAATGCACTTACTGCCACATTAGCTGAACCGGTTAAAATTCCGGCCGTAAATTTTAATGAAAGATTTTCCCGGACCCAATAAGAATAAAATATATTACCTGCAAAACCATTAGCGAGAACTTCAGTATTTAATCCACTGATAGGAGTAATGTTTGAGGCTTTGGTACCCGCAAAAAGACCCAGATTAAATCCAACGACTGACTTTCCTTCTAAGTGATATTTCTGAGCGAAGGCGTCATTACAGATAAGAATAACAGTTATCAGGCATATCATGGCTAATTTAGTTTTCATTTCCGCACCCTAATTGTTTATAATATTTATTAATCCAGAATAACCGGTTGACAGTAATTTCAATTACAATGAATCAATGAATAATATCTTGCCGGAATTAATTGTAATCTAAGACTGAAAAGGAAATATTACGATAAAACTCATTTTTTTCTTTACAGAAAAAAGGAAATGAGCCTAAGTGTTAATCCTATATAAAGCAGTGTGGCCCCAAATGCAAGAACAACTTAAAATAAATGAAATGAAAATTCAATGAAAAAATGATCTAAAGTATTCGCAGTCTGTTGAAACGAACGGAATAATCCTGCATAAAAAAAGGCGAGTAAATCTCGCCTTAATTTTTAATAGTATTATTTTACAAATTCAATTCGATAGAATGTGATACTATGATTTGCCTTTCGCAATTTCGACTAACGGCCGCTTATCTTTATCGCGGTTTAGTTTCTGCAAAATAAAATCGGCATCTTTCGGAGGTACATTAAAGAATGAAAATGCATCGGAAATCTGAATTCCTGTTACTTTTCCGGGATCAACATTAGCTTTTTTCTTCAGCATCTTCAGAAGTTCCTGAGGTGTAAGATCATCTTTTTTTCCTCTCGCCAAAAACATTCTCGCTTTTCCTTTATCCGCAGAGAACTTACCTTTTTGTTCAAACCGGTTTCCTCTTGAAGAATTACCCCGCCCGCTCGAAGAATCGCCTCTTCCTCCTCTGGAGGATTCACCCCGTGAAGACTCACCGCGTCCTCTCGAGCGTCTGTCATCGCGTGCATATTCCTTTCTTCCCATAGGGCGGCCGTCTCTGTCATCAAAACCCTTTCTTCTTTCATATAGGTCGTGAACCTTTGCATATTTTTCCTCTTCAAGCTCATTCTGATATGTAAACTTTATTAAAGCTGCAACGACATCTTCCGGATTATAATTTTTAATAAGGTCTTTCGCCAGCGATATATAATTTTCCGGCACACCGGCTTCCATCATTACCCGTAATTCACCGGAGATCTTTTCCTTTTTGAAATTAATAACATCTTTTACGTGAGGAATTCTTTCTTTGCGTATTTCAGTCTGCGTGAAATTCTTTATGAACATTAATTTGCGATGTTCTTCCGGCGAAATAAAAGTAATAGCCGTCCCCTCTTTACCCGCTCTACCAGTTCTGCCGATACGGTGAAGGTATGCTTCGGGATCCTGCGGTAAAGCATAATTTATAACATGAGTTAATTCATCGATATCCAGCCCGCGTGCAGCAACATCGGTTGCAATCAAAACATTGATTTTCTTATTTCTAAATTTTGTAAGGATTTTTTCTCTCACGTTCTGAGAAATATCGCCATGCAATCCTTCCGTGTCATAGCCCCGGTCAGAAAGCTTTGAGACTACATTATCTACATCAATTTTTGTTCTGCAGAATATAAGTCCGTAGAATTCCACCGTAGTATCAATAATTCTGCAAAGTGCGTCAAGTTTATCCGACTCTTTTACTTCATAATAGATCTGTTCGGTTAATTGAGTAGTTTCGCCGGAATGTTTAGTCTTTACTATCTCCCGTTTACCCATATATTTCTTGGCAAGACTCGCTATCCGGTCCGGCATGGTTGCTGAAAAGAGCAATGTTCTTCGATTGGGATTTGTTCTGCCTAGTATATCCTCAATATCCTCGATAAACCCCATATTCAACATCTCATCGGCTTCATCTAAAACGACAAAAGACACTTCAGAAAGCGACATACTTTTTTTATTAAGAAGATCGATCATTCTGCCGGGAGTTCCCACCACAACATCCACCCCCTTTTTCAATCGTCTTAATTGAGTATCGTATGACTGACCGCCGTAAATCGGGGCGGCATGAATATTTTTATTTCCCCTTAGAGAATTAAATTCCTCGGCAACCTGAATTGCTAACTCGCGCGTTGGCACCAGCACCAGTGCCTGCAGTACACCTTTTCTAGTCTCCAATTGCTGAATAATGGGCAATGCGAATGCAGCCGTCTTACCGGTTCCCGTCTGTGCCTGACCTATGAGATCGACTTTATTTTCAAGTATCATCGGGATAATTTTTTTCTGGATCTCGGTAGGTTCTTCAAAACCCTTCATTTTGATTGCTTTTAATGATTCGTCCGATAGACCCAACTCTTTGAAACTTTCGTTCACCATGTGTTTAATTTCTCGCTCTAATTATATTTCTTGTTATTAATAACTGTTTATTTATTTCCCGAATCTGAATGCACGATATTATTCCGGCTGTCCGAAAATTTATTTCCTTACTCCATTAAAACCGTATTATCACTTAGAGAAATAATACAGATAATTGTAATCGTTCTCTATGAAAATAGTATTGGAATGAATTCGATTTCACAAGCAGATGACGCATTCAGCACGTTCTTGATCTGATGAGATAAGTTGAGAATTACAAAACCTAATTTGGTTATCTGAGCAGTGATTAAAATTTTCTAGTATAAATATAGACTAATCCTGACTTAAATCATATGAAAATAAGATTAAATTCAATTTCAGTCACCTTCCACATTTCGCTTCGGCCAATCAAAGCGGGGAATATTTAGCTAGGAGGCATCAAGATTCCCATCCCATAAGTACTTTTTTGTCTCGCTTACTACTACTTTATGCAGCATAATCAAAGAAACGAGGTTAGGAATAGCCATCAATCCGTTTGTGATATCCGCAAAAGTCCATACAATATTCAATGAAACGATCGATCCAAGAAAGACAGCGATAACCCAAAGATATCTGTAGGGCATGATAGCTTTACGGCCCGCGAGATATTCAATTGCTTTTTCACCGTAGTATGACCACCCTAATATGGTTGAAAAAACGAAGGTAAGCAGTCCGAGCGTCAAGATTGCAGGGCCTATATAAGGAATATCGGAGAATGCGGATTTAGTAAGCAGAGCGCCATTCAAGTCATGCGTCCATTCGTATGAATTGACAATTACGACACCCGTGAATGCGCACACCACAACTGTATCCCAGAATGTCCCGGTTGAGGATACAAGCGCCTGACGTACCGGATTTTTAGTCTGGGCTGCTGCGGCTACAATGGGAGCACTGCCTAATCCTGATTCGTTGGAAAACAATCCGCGGGCGATTCCGAATCTTATTGCCTCTTTAACGCCGGCCCCGGCAAATCCGCCGGCAATCGCGTGACCAGTGAAAGCACTTTCAAATATCAAGGCTATTGATTGAGGAACGGTCGATATATTAATGATTAATATAATAATACAGCCGATGAGGTAAGATATAGCCATAAAAGGTACTAAAGCCTCGCAAACACGCGAAATAGATTTAATTCCTCCTATGATAACAACTGCAGTCAGGAAGGCAAGCACCAATCCGGTTATCCAAACGGATATTCCAAATGAATCGTGAATCATTTGTGAAATTGAATTCGCCTGAACCATATTCCCGATTCCAAATGCGGTGACAGATGTAAGTGCGGCAAAAATAATAGCTAACCATTTCATATTTAAACCGCGCTCGAGGACGTACATTGGCCCGCCGGCCATTAATCCGTCCTTAGTTGTTATTCTGAATTTAACTGCGAGCAGCGCTTCAGAATATTTAGTCGCAATTCCAAATACTCCGGTCAGCCACATCCACAACACGGCGCCCGGGCCCCCCGCCACGATAGCTGTTGAAACTCCTACAATATTTCCCGTGCCGATGGTTGCTGCCAGCGCAGTAGTCAATGCTCCGAATTGGCTGATGTCTCCTGATCCCTCCTTGTCCTTTCCAAGAGAGATTTTGATTGCCTTTCCTATGAAGCGCTGAATGAATTTTAATTTATATGTTAGAAAAAGATGAGTGCCGAATAACAGTATAAGCAGCGGATATCCCCAGACTACATCGCTGATTTGAATAAGAATATTTTCGAGAAGCTGCATTAGAATAATTCCTTAATAATTGTACAAGTGGTTTAATTAAGAATGGTAAAGAATATTGGAACCCACCCACGTCCTCCCTTTATTAAAATCCACCCCCATCATTTTGCCTTTACTCGTACGAAGCAGATTATTTACGAGAATGGGTTTGTCGATCCATACATACATCATTCTTACTTCCGCCCGTGAATATTCATCCGGGGTTTTTATCAGGGGTGCATAATTAATTTTTTTCTGTAATATGTAATTGTTTCTGTCACTCACATTATTAAGAGATTCTACGGTGATATCAACCTGAACGCCTGATCCGGCAAATGAATAGAGCGGTTTTAGAACATAATTTTCAAGGTCCGCAGGATATGCGTCTATCTGGTCAAGATAGTAAGATTCGGGCGCATACTGTGATTGTATTAGTGGTAGAGAATGCTTGCTGATCTTAAAGAACCAGTTAGGATGTCCCGCCCATTCAACTTCAAGTTCACTGTGAAAATCGAATCCAGCCTTGATTTTCCTTCTGTCCAATTCGTCGAAGATAACACGATTGTAAATTCTATGAACCGGGAGTTCTACGCCGTCTTTTAAGTAAAATAATTTTTTGCCCTTTTGAATTATTTTCGAGAGACATACGGGCTCAATACCGATAAGTTTTTTAGTGATATAAAAATCGATTCTGGTTTTTTGATGGTCAGGGTCTATCTCGAGCAAAATAACATTCTCCGGCTTGTGCGACCCGAGTATGGCTTTCTTCAATAATTCGATATAACTGTTAAAATCATACCCGTTGAAATAACTCGTGAAATTCTCGGGAATCCTGAGATGTTTTCTATTAATTCGATCCAGTTCCGCCTGAAATAAGTATAGAGAGGGAAAACCTTGAAGTTCAATTAACCTTGGAGTTACCTGATTATTTTCATCGACGGTAATTGCAAAATCTACCTGGAGAAATAGCGGATGGGAATCTTCATTAGGAACTCGCAGGTGATCAGGAACGGCATAAACACTTTTCCTTTTAAATTCCTCTTTCCGGATCGAATCGGTAATCTGGTTTGAGGCGTCAATCAGTTTGGAAGTAAGACCTTCATCAATGAAAAGAGGGGTTTCACACACTCTGAAATCACGCTCTCCATTGGTCCATTTCCATATATCGTTCAGATATTCCTCGTAAGCAATTTGAGAGAATTCCAGATTAAATTTATCTCTGATCAGCGGGATCATTAAATATTTAATCCCAGATTAGTTTCCTGTATTATGAAATCCACAACTTTAGTAAGGTCATTTGTGTCCTTGAAAACCTTCAGCTGACGGGTGGCGCTTGATTTCATTTTCAGCATTTCATGAATAAAATTAATCTCTTCCCTGCTGCCGAGCTCATCCAATACATCATCAACAAACAGAATTAATTCTTTAATCAAATCGATAGTAGGTACTTCGGTCTGTTTGCCGAAATCGATCATCTTTCCCTCAAGTCCGTAACGCGCGGCGCGCCATTTGTTTTCATTTATGTAGAGCCGTCTGTAAAGTCTAAACCCGAGATTTTGTTTAAGAAGCTTATGAAGTTTAGCAGCTACAGCCTGAATTAAAGCGGCAACTGCAACAGTTTCGTCAACGCGCATCGGAATATCACAAATTCTTATTTCAAGTGTATTAAAAAACGGGTGAGGGCGGATATCCCACCATATTTTTTTTGCGTTATCGATGCATCCGGTTTTAACAAGAAGATTTACATAAGATTCGTATTCAGAATAGCTGTTGAAATGATCAGGAATTCCCGTACGGGGGAAACGGTCGAATATTTTTGAGCGGTATGATTTGAAGCCGGTATCTCTTCCTTTCCAGAAAGGAGATGAGGCCGAAAGAGCGAAAATGTGCGGAAGAAAATATCTCATTGCATTCATTACATGAATAATCTCATTTTTATCATTCATCCCAACATGAACGTGGAGTCCAAATATTAAATTTGCACGCGCTACCTGCTGCATATCTTCCACTACACTATGATAGCGGGGATGATCTGTGATCTCCTGTTCTTCCCATCTTGAAAACGGATGAGTTCCCGCTGCCGCAATCTCAAGTCCCTGCGATTTAGCGATCTTTGCAAGAGTACTTCGCAGCCTCACAACTTCTGATCTTGCCTCTTGAATATTGTAG
Source organism: Ignavibacteriae bacterium HGW-Ignavibacteriae-3 (assembly GCA_002839795.1). GTDB lineage: Bacteria > Bacteroidota > Ignavibacteria > Ignavibacteriales > Melioribacteraceae > Fen-1258. The sequence continues at coordinate 14,459 of PGYS01000063.1, forward strand.
CAAATATTGGATCCTACCTCAACAACAGACTGATGCATTTCGGCTTTAACCTGTTCTTTAAGAGTTACTTTACCCTCTCCCATTATCTGCTCAATGTGAGATTTCAATTCGCGGGTTTTAGGATCAATGATTTGGAATTCTTCTTCAATTCCTATTGAAAATAATTTATCTTGGCTCATAAGAGGTTATCATTTTTGAGTTTTATATGACTTCAGTTGTTTATTATTTACAAAAGAATCTATGAAAGTTCCCCAGGTTAAATTATTCATTCCTTCTTTGTACTCTTTTGCTTTTCTAATTGCCATATTGGCGGCGGCTTCAACAACCCATTCAAAATTTTCTTCACCGACGGATTTCAGATCGGCGTCGGGAGCCGGATTACAGAAATCAATGGCAATGGGAATTCCTTCCCTGACCGCAAATTCTACGGTGTTGAAATCATAACCGAGTCCATGATTGAGTTCAAGAACATATTTTTCAACAGTCTTCAATAAATTCGCCTCCACCGGAAGCGGATTCTGAACATAACGCAGATGATGCGGTTGTCTTGGATCATATCTCATAATCCTAACATCTTTTCTGTCGATACAATAACATCTGAAGTAATCATCAAATTCAATAGCTTCCTGGAGCATCATAACAAGCTGGCCCGTTTCACTATAAGCGTTGAAGAATTCTTCTTTGTTATGAAGTTTATAAACATTTTTCCATCCCCCGCCTGAAAATGGCTTAAAAAATGCCGGAAAACCCACATAATCGAATATGCCCTCCCAATCGAGAGGATAATCGAGATTGCGGAAAGAATCCGAATTAGTATCCTGCGGATGCTGATTTGAGGGAAGCAAAACAGTTTTTGGAACCGGAACTTTTAATTTTACAGAAAGTGCGTTGTTGAAAAACTTTTCATCAGCACTCCACCAGAATGGATTATTGATAACTGCCGTCCCGCTGAGAGAAGCATTTTTAAGATATCCCCGGTAAAATGGAACATCCTGAGAAATACGGTCTATTAAAACAGCATATTCGTTTGTTTCACCCTGAATCACCTTGTTTACTTTTGCAAGTTCAGCGGTAATTCCTTTTTCTTTTTTTGAATTTATTCTGTCCACAAATGCCTGTGGAAAAGTATTTTCCTGTCCGAATAAAATCCCTATTTTTTTCATTATGCCCTCTCTTTAATCTTATCATTGTATTTTATGAATATACACAATTAATTTTCAGTGCATTATATTTTTGAAAGGTAAATAGGAAACATTTCTCTCCACCACCTCCAGTCATGCCCTGTCCAGCGTCTGATATCAAGCCAGTGTTCTATTCCTTTTGAATTGAGAATATCGGAAAGTCTTTCATTCTCCTGGAGACACATATCCCACTCACCTGTCCCGAGTACGATTCCCATAGACTTTATATTATCCAGGTACCATTCATCATTTAGATTTGGAAGATAATCGAATGGATTATTGAAGTAGCAGTCATCATCGTAATGGCCCATGATAAATTGTTTTATATCAAAAGCTCCGCCCATAGAAAACATATACCCGATTTTATCCGGATTACGAAATGCAATATTGGCCGCATGGTATCCTCCGAAGCTGCATCCCGCAACTCCTACTTTTTCTGATCCGGTTTCAAATTTGGCAAATCCGATCACATCATTTAATATCATCCGTTCATACGCCAAATGAGTTTTTACTCTGTCTGCGGGATGAATATCATAATTGTACCAGCTGTTAGCATCGATGCCGTCCGGACAATATATTTTTATTTTGCCCTGATCAATCAGGTGGCCGGCAGATTCAACGAGCCCAAAATCCTTATTCTCATGGTATTTTCCCTTAGAGGTTGGAAAAAGAATAATAGGATATCCCTCATGTCCGAACACAAGCATCTCAATATCGCGACTTAAATATTGCGTATACCACTTATGATAAATTTCTTTCATAGTTCTTCATTGAATTGTTTACGGATTAATTTTGAATTGAATATAAAGAAGGAAATCTATTTATGCACAGAAATGTTTGACCAACCCGAATCCATAACCGGAATTATTAATATGCGAAGATTTTGTGAGATGGTTAGTATGGAAAACCGGAAATAAAAAAAGCCATCGGAAATAATACGATGGCTTTGTTAAGAGATTAATTATGGTTATGCAAGAGTTTTATAGCTCTGGAGCATCTTCATATAATTAGCCCTTTCAAACGCGGCAGGTTCAGCAACGGATTTCTGGCTCATGCTTCCCTTCATCAAGGAAATAGAATCATATTCATTCTCGGTCATCCAATTTTCAATTCCTTTAATGATATCGGTAATTCTTCCAATGCCGTGTTTCAAAAATTCAGAGGCGATCATAGCCACATCACCGCCGGCCATCATAACTTTAATAACGTCCTGATGGGAACCTATCCCGCTCGTTGCAGCAAGACTCGCATTAACATGACTGTGCAGAATGGCAATCCATCTTAACGGCAAACGCATCTCCCAGTTTGTGCTTAAAACCAGGTTTGGAACAACTTCAAGTTTTTCCAGATCAAAATCCGGCTGATAAAATCTGTTGAAAAGCACTAAACCATCTGCACCGGCTTCGTCCAACTTTGCAGCCATATTAGACATTGATGTAAAGAACGGGCTTAATTTAATCGCAACAGGAATCTTCACATTCTTCTTAACTTCCTTAAGTACATTAACGTACATCTGTTCTACTTCCTGGCTTGAGGTAAGAGGATTAGTGGGAATAAAATAAACATTTAACTCGATTGCATCT
>PGYS01000064.1 GCA_002839795.1 Ignavibacteriae bacterium HGW-Ignavibacteriae-3
CTATCAACGACAGTCTGAGCGGCCGGTTCGGTATAAACATAAAACAGGACGGGATATTTTTTCGACGGATCGAAATCAACCGGTTTGATCATCCAGCCGTCCAGCAAAACTCCACCGCCGATATCAATTTTGAAGAATTCTGTAGGAGATCCTTTAATGTAATCAATCTTCTCCGCCAGTTTTTTATTCTCAATTAATTTTTTAATGATTTTATGTTCAGGAAGTTTTATCAGATTGCTGATTGGAGTTTTTCCCGAGGCCGAGAATGAATGAATCGCATAATGGGCATTATCTGAAAGCTGATAACTGTTAGACCCGCTGAATTGGGAAGGAGTAATTCTTTCCGGTTTTCCCTTTCCGCTGAGAGAAACTCTATACAGATAACGCTGTGCGGCATTGTCCGGCGAGGCCATGAAATAGACCCATCCCCCTTTTTCATCAATGCTTTGAACATCAATTACATCATAGTCGCCGGGAGTAAGCAGTTTTATTTTTTGTCCGTCTCTGGAGATAAGATATAAATGACGCCATCCGTCGCGTTCGCTGACCCATGTAAATTCTTTACCGTTACTCATCCAGTTCATATCATCGTTAATATCTATCCACGCATCGTCTGTTTCAGTGAAAATAGATTTCATTTCTCCCGTCTTTGCGTTGCCGAGCATAACTTCATTTCTGTTCTGAAGGCGGTTTAGATGCTGAATCACAATTTCATCTGAATTAGCCGCCCAATCCATACGCGCGATATAATTATTTCTCGGATCCCCCTCGACCTTCATCCACACCGTATTTCCGCCGGAAGCGCTTACAACTCCTACTTTACAAGCAGAATTTGTAGTTCCGACTTTTGGATACTGAACGGGAATTATTTTGGAATACAGCGAATCTGTATTATTGATCATATAAAACACACCGACGCCGGAAGCGTCAAGCTGCCAGTAAGCGATCGATTTGCCGTCCGGACTCCAGCGGAATCCGTCGCGCAGATCAAGTTCTTCTTCATAAACCCAATCGAATGTACCATTAATTGTTGTAGTGGATCCGTCAAATGTTAGCTGCGTAATTTTTCCGTCAGAAATATTTTCCACATAAATATTATGTTCTCTTACATACCCCACGCTCTTTTCATCCGGAGAGAATTTAGCAAACATTAAAGTGGAGGGCTTGGCGTCTCCGCCCAGCTTCTGGAGTTTGCCTGATTTCATATTAAGAATGTAATAATCGCCCTTAGTATTCTGGCGCCAGACACGCACAGTATTTGTGTAGATCATCAGCAAATCACGATTTGGCGACCAGATATAATTGCTTATCGATAACGGTTTGGTCATTCCTTCCGGAACCAGCAATTTGGCGGAGACGAGTATCTCTCTCTCACCGTTTTCTGTTCCGTATTTGACAATATCCCGGCCTCCCGTAACATCTTTTGAAGATTCAAGAGTTGTATAGAACTTTCCGTCCTCAATGAACCGGGCAGGACCAAAACGTTCACCCATAAATTCAGAACTGTTAAAAATTCTATCTAGTGTTAAAAGTGATTTATCTTCGGTTTGAGAATATACCGGATAGATGTAAATGAAGATAAAAAACAGAAAGAAATATTTTTTTGAACCGGCCATTATAACCTCTGAGATTTCGTTTGCGGAAATATTGTCACACGATTTGATGCTTACAAATAAAATTATGTTTCGCCTGCTGCCGAAAACCATTTCCCGACAGGTATAGATCCTCGGGGACTGGTCCTTGACGGCGGAAGAATGCTGCACACACTTCTTACCTCACACTTTCCAAGTACCCCCGGCGGGGATCGAACCCACATCGCAAGCTTCGGAGGCTCGCATTCTATCCATTGAAATACAGGGGCATTTATATTCTAATCAGCGGTTCAATAAGTTACGGCTATTTTGGAGAATAATAACTGCGTTATCAAAAACCGCCGGGATTGCTTCCCCTGCCTCGTCTATATGTCTGCGGCATGTAAACTGTGGGCAGACTTTCGGCGGAATCGCAATGACATATTCTACTGATTTTTATTTAGAAGTTACAGCTCACTAAAAATCATACCGTATTTAGAACCTGATTGTGAAAATAAAAAGAATTTTACCGTTTATCCCTACTTTATAAAAAAATTAATTATCCCGAAAAATTTTATTTATAATAAATAAAAAGGGGTAATTTCAGCTTATTTACTTTTGTCAGAATTTATTAACTTATTAATGCAATTATTCGAAAGGACTAAACGTGACGACGACAACTAAAAAAATCGTAACTGAAGTAGTAGCTGCCCTGAAAAAACTTCCCTCGCCGGAAAATAAAAAGAAAACTTTCTGGGACTATCTTAAGGACCAGCTTTATTCTGAAAGCACGTGGGATCAGAAAGATATTAAGGTAATTGAAAAATCAATACACGGCAGCCTTAATAAAATGAGCGAGAAAGATTTAACCGCTATGTGGAGGGAGACAGATAAAGGTTATGAAAAGATGGACGCCAATAAAAAGGTAAGTCCCAAAGAAATGAAGGAAGATCTGACCGATGAGATGCTGGGTCAGGTTATGGACAGAATGGATGACAACTATTCCTCAAAGGACAGTTTCTTCTCCCCCCCGGAAACAAATTATGTAGCAGAAAAAGAAGACAAAGGTGACTCGGAGGATATCGACGAGGAAGCGATAGCTGAAAAAATCGTGGATGGGGATATTGACATTGACGACGCGGACCTTTTTAACGACGAAGATTTTGGCGATGAAGAAGAAAGTAATTTTTAGTTTTATCATATTACTGCTGATTGCCGCAAAAATTAATGCTCAGGCATTAACTGATTCTTCAAAATCGGCAGAGAAGCCCTTAAGTTTTTCGGAGTTTTTTAATCCCTATCACAATTTTGACAATAAATATTTTTCAAAAGAATTTGATAATCTTCAAATTATATCCGGCCGGCCGCTCGATAACTCCTCGGTTTGGATGAGAACACGCCTTCAATTAAACGGATTATATAATCAGGATAATTCCCATGGTGACGTCAAATCAAATGTATTAAATCCATTGAGCCAGCTGTACAGCGCCTCCCAATCCATGAAAGAATTAAAATATTTCCTGGGAGCCGTTCAGACCGGAGCTGTGGGGTACCTCGCTTACAAGCATCTGAAAAAATACGGATTCCTCAAAAGGAAATAAAAAACCCGGACAGTTATTCACTATCCGGGCATTCAAGTAATTATATACATTGAACTATTTTACACGAACATACTCAATTTGCATGCTTTTAGTTTCCTTGCCGCCGTCAACCATATACATTATCATCTGCTGATGGTCGTCGTCAATATATTTAAAAATATTTTTAATCATGATTTCTTTTCCCAGCATCGGATCAACCATCATTCCGGTATAGACATACTCTTTATTTTTTTCATCAAATTTTCCTTTGGTGTACAATATTCCGGTTCCAAATGAATCAATCCAGATATTTATGAATTCTTTTGTCGCATTGTCGTAAGCGTCTAAACTCATTCCTTCGAAAGGCATTCCCATCATATTTCCCTTGAAACTTGATTTGAGATACCTTCCGCCGAAAATCATTTCATTAGTGGCGGTTCCTTCGGATTTCACCTCCTGTCCATCCATATAGGATACGACTGACGCTTTCCAGTTACCGGCCGCTTTTGCAAAATGCTGATGTTCCGGTCCGGGAGTCATATACTCCTGCCATTTTTTCATCATCTCATCCTGGGCTCCCTCCTGCGCGAAATTGACAGATGCTGACAAGAAGATCACTAACAACATTACCAAACTTAGAAATGTTTTAATCTTCATAATGGTATTCCTTTCTTTTGATTGTTATGATTAGCACACTGAATATAATAATTACCTGAATACGAGAGCAATTATTTTTTTAATGGGCTAAGCTGATCTTAATATTTTAACTTATTATCGGTTATCCGCAGAATGCCTTTTCAACATCATAAATGAAACTGCCGATATAAGGCCGAGAAAGAAGCAGCCGCTCCAGAGAATAGTTGAGCCAAATTGATCCAAAACTACCGCGCCGATCCAGGGTCCCACCATAAGTGAGAAACTGAAAGTAACCTGAAAATATCCCATATACTCTCCCGTTCTTCCTTCCGGAGAAAGTATGGCGGTGTATGACGTACTCGATGGGAAAAATATCATTTCGCCGAAAGTCCAGATAACTATTGTAATCACAATCAGAATTATACTATGAGAAAAGGCCATTGCGCCAAAACCCACTGCGCATAATAGGGCGCCAAGAGCAAGGGATTTCCGATCATCCCAGGCAGCCATTACGTTATTAAGAGGAACTTCAACAAGAATTATCAGGACAGTATTGACGGCCATCAGAATTCCAAATGTTGAAGTTGAGTATTTTAATTCATCAACCACGTACAGGGGCAGCCCTCCTATGAATTGAAAAAAGACCAGTTCGACTGGAATAAGGGCAAGCATATAAAGCAAAAATGTTTTGTCATTTAGAATGGACTTGTGTAGTTTTTTAATCTCCTTAATTTTTTCAATAGTTTCCCCGACTGTGTCCTGATCACTTTCCGTGACCGGAGATCGACCGGTTTTTTCCCTCGGGTCAATACCGGAACTCATTAAAAAAATTCCGGCAAGTATTGAGGTAATTCCATTAACATAGAAAAGGAGAGAAAAATTGTATGCAGAAAGAAAACCGCCTACCACGGGTCCAATACTCATTCCGAGATTAATTGCGAGCCGGTTCAGCGCGAAAGCCGTTTTACGTTGTTCTGTTTCTGTTTCGTCAGAAATCAGGGAAAGATTTGCGGGACGGAATGCCTCACTGATAACAGCCCAGACTAACGTTACGAGAAGAATCCCATAGTAATTTTCAACAAAGGAATAAAAGATTATTATTACACCTGTAAGTATCAGCGATATTTTCATCACGGGCAGGGGGCCGAATCTATCGCTAAGCTTTCCCACGAAGGGCGCGGTAAGGAACGCACCCGCACCGTAAAAAGCCAGGACCAACCCTGCGGCACCGGGACTGACGCTGATTCTTGACGTCATATAAATTACCAGGAACGGCAGGACCATTGTCCCGCTGCGGTTGATAAGTGTTGTCGCTGAAACCAGCCATACACTTTTCGGTATTTTGTTAAGACCTCTCCATGGATTCATATTTAGCGATCTTCAACCAGAATGATTTTTTCAGTTCTGATTCTAACTAAAATTATATTGAAATAAAAACCTCATTTCCTCTGATCGTCTCTCATAATATTATTTTTCCATGATAAAATTAGTTGAATTCCGCTTACAAATAATCTTCTAAATAGCTAACTTTCAGCCGGTAAAATTCATCGAGGAGAATTATAATGAGAATTCTTAAATATATTTTCATCCCGCTTCTTGTCGTTATAACCGCGGCGTGTTCGTCCCTGGTATTAAAACCGGGTGATTTTTCCTGGCCGATTGAAAGTGCCCTTAAAATTGACAACAAGGGATTTATTGAGGAACAGAGATATGCGTTTACCATAAAAGTAAAACCGATTTTCTTTGAGGAATTTGCCGATTCAAATAATTTTGCCGGAAAAGAAATCAGGATAATTAGAGACCGGCTGGGTTATGTGTACATTACAGGAAAGAGTTTTAAAAATGTTTATGTTTTTATGTCTGTTGAAGGCGGGATGAAACTTGAGGAGAAAATTCTTGTTGCCGAAAAGGGTCTGGCTTCCCCCGCGTTTAATCAGAAATCACCCAATATTGAACTGCTCGACACACCGAATAAATATTTACTGAATCATAAAGGGCTCGTGAGGTAAATAATGAGAAATGGAAAATTTTTCTTTTTAATAGTTCTTTTAAGCGGATTGATCTTTAACAGCATCTCATTTGCACAATCCGATCTTGAAAAAGTAAACAGTTTCGATTCCCGTTTTAAACAATACGAAGCGGCAATTAAAAACGCGGCAACGCTTGATGAATGCAATGTGATCGGAGAAAATATTGCTAAACTTAAAGCGGAATATGCTGATTTAAAAACTCTCATCGAAAAATCACTGCTTATAAATTTTGAGGATGCTTTCGCCAAGATTGAGCGCGCTCTTGAAGTGAGAAAAGGCGACTTCACACAGATCGTTCAGCTCACAACCGAAGTCGGCTCTTTGAAAGACCGTGTTTCAGAATTAAGCCAGCAGAATGTCGGATTGATTGCACAGATCAGGCAGTTACAGATTCAGTCTAATAAAGATGCCCAGGCAATCGCATCATTATCAAAATTAGTTGCGCAGCTTAAATCGAATATCGAGCAGCGTGACGAACTCGTTCGCGGAATAGTAGACAGTCTTATGCAGGAATTTGTAAAAACTCCGGGCACTCTTAACGAGGCCGAGAAACAGAATGTCTTTAAAAAAGTTGACAACGGAAATTTATTCTATAATATAGAACGCACCATAAGCGATAATATTCAATTCATGAAGGTCACCGAGACCAAACCCGAAGATCTTTCCAAGATGAAGGGTCAGTACAGGGATTTCAATAAGGTCTGGAGACAAATAGGACCGAAACTTGCCGAAGTATATTTGAACCGCAGAGATAAGTCCATGCAGATCGCAAATATTGACAACATGTTTGCAGAATGGAACGCCCGTCTGAACGACGAAATGTGGGGAAACGTCAACCGGCTTTTCCGCGATCAGAAACTTGCTGTGTTGCCGTTCAGAAGCGGCGAGCAGTTTGTAAACAGCGTTAATTCTTTTGTTGACGATGAGATAAAAAATTACGGGGTTAAGCGTTCTTCCGAATCAGAAAATACTTATTACGCTTTCACAGACAGCGTCTACTTCAAGACCGTTGAACCGGTATGGATTCCGCTGCTGATCGAAAACAATATGATGACAGAAGCCAATAAAGACTCGGTTGAAAAACGCATTGCCGGCTGGAAAGAAATTGTTGCCCCGGCCTCTAAAATAAACTGGTTTTATATTGCCGGCGGCGCTATAATTTTGTTTTTGGTAATCGCATATTTTCTTAAGGGGAAGAAGAAGTTTAATGTGAATCATGAAATAAAGGAAAAAGATTAAAGTAAAACGTGAGGAATGAGAAATCCAGGCCGACGGTTTTAGACAGACCATTAACGGAGATCTGCGTTAATCATAATAATCTGCGTAATCTGTGTTCTATTTCATACAGATTTAATAGAACGCGGATGACACAGGAAAAGAGGATTATCGCAGATTTGCCTGCCATGCCTACGGCAGGTTAACTGCAATTTGGTTTATTTTTTAAAAATCATTTTTGTAAATCTCTTTCCGGCGGATGATTTAATTTCACTTTCATTACTTAAAACAAGCCGATTCCTCACCGCTATCCTTTTAAACTCTTCCGGCTCAACAAGTTCAATAAAATCAGAAAGTAGTTTTACGCTATGATACGGTGTCTCGGAAACATTCGGATCACCGGAACCCGCCATCTGAAGAACAACAGACAAATTTCCTGCCGGCCTGAGCCATTTCCGAATCTTATCCATAAGGCTTTCAACATCAACATATTCAAAGATCAATGCGGCGTGAACCAGATCAAAAGATGATTCAGGAAAGTCAATTTCATTAAGATCAGCACAAATAAACTCCGGGCCATTAAGACTTTTTACAAACCGTGATTTGCAAAGAGATATGTATTCCGGATTGATATCGACTCCTACAATCCTTTCTGCATTTTTCCCAATCAGATATTCAAAACCGTTTCCTGTCGCGCACCCTAATACACAAATCGATTTAGGGGATAATTCTTTCAACAAATCGGCAAAGATCTCTCCCAGCATCTGCAGCTGCTGAACATTTGGCGCCGACATATGCCCTTCATAATCTTCAGCCGGAATTTTAAGCCACGGATTTTCCATAAATTATTTCACAAAAGTTTATTCATTTCAATTGATTCTCTGGCAAATCCTACAAGTTTCCAGTACGGCGGAGTATACTTCATTTCTTCTAAGAAATATTTGATTTTAACATCAACGGAAAATTTTATTTTTTCATGAAGTTCGACGAGTTTTTTATGTCTCAGCGCGCTTTCAGGGCTCATTCCCTCCGGCACCGGCCCGACTTTCCCGAATAAATTAAGCAAGCTGCTGTAGTCTTTCATAATCCGCGCAATAGGAAGAAGATACCAATTATGTTCAAGCTTTTTTCCTTCTTCGGCTCTCTCCAGCATTGCCTCGACGATAGCATTGTCAATATGATCCTGAAAAAGAGTTTCCGGATCGCGCCATTCGGCAACAACAGATAACTGCGGATCGTATTCAAGATCGGATGGCTCCTGCGTAACAAAGTGCCTTACCCCGAATCCCGCAAGCCAAACTGCTACTCCCGGAGAAGATATGTTCGAAAGTCCCATCCATAAATTCACTCCCGTTTTTTTGTACGCCCACGAAGCGACTTCCGAACAGAATAATTTTGTAGAGTCCTGAAAATCCATTGTAAAATCGTAAGGGATGTGGGAAGCGATCGCGCGTTCGTAGGATAGTTTTGCGGCACGGTGCGGCAGCATCATATCATTTATCATTACAGGGTGGTCCGCGCGGAGACGGAGAATCATTATTCTTAATTTTTTATCGTTAAGATATTCTTCGATTGATGAAACAGCCACTCCTTTTTCTATGTGAGATTCAATTATATATGGATGGTTATTTTTTTCATCAATGTATAAAAGCGCCACGTGGGAAAAATTTCCGGGATAGTCATTGCCGCGCGCAATCAGCGCTGAAGTTGGCGCGCCTCCCCGCGAAATAAGAATATCACCGCTGTGAACTCTCACCCCTTTTAATTCTATACTTGGTGTAATTGATATTTCCGTTTTGCCAAAGATCAGAGGGGATATTTTATTCCTGTCGGCCTGCAGTATTAACTCCTCTACAGCGGCGCGACCGCCGTATATAAGCTTATAAAGAGTCTGCCTCGCCGTCAGATCGCTCATGTTCCAGTTTTCTGACTGCTTTTTGACCGCGTTTCTGATCCTTGAGAACAGATTAGTAAATACAGGGATATAATTCTGAGAGGCGCCGATTAATGCCGCCGTTGAAAATAATTTATTCTCTATCCGGTGAAATATTCCGTCACCGGGCAATTTCGGATTTTTTTCAATCAGCAAAACATCTTTCTCGAGTTCACCAAGAGATTGTTTAACGGATTCCTCCAGCTGTGAGCCGCTAAGAGTTTTGTTTTTCACATATAAGGATTCCAGCGAGTTCCACAAAGAATCCCTGTTCCATAAAAATTGTTTACTGCCGGCGAGTTCCGGCTGGTAATCGGGCTCCGCTGGTATCAGAAGCACAACAAAAAGCAGCAAGATAACAGACAGAATTATTGCTACAACCCTTTTCATAACTCGCCACTCACTTTTCACGTTTCACCTTTCATCCCTCAAAAAAGCATGTACTGAGGAGCCCGAAGTACACGGCAGACTTTCTAATTTTTAATTTATAATTTCTACTTGGAATAAAATCCCCCACTAAACCATCCGCACCAGTGCCTGTATGAAAACACCGCGGTTAATCCCATGCTTGATTCTTTAAACGGCAGAACTTTTTCAGAAAAAGTGTCGGAATACTTAAATAATTTTCCTTCAGGATCCCCCAATCCGGCATCATTCAGAATTTTTGTTATTGTTAAAAGGCCGAAAGTTAAAGGATATCTTCCGCACCAGATTGGAACCGGTTTTTTGCTCGATGAGTCGGGCCAGATTTCAACTGTCATTTTTTTAATACGATCAGGATTAATCTCCCCTATAAGATTTTCTTTTATTATTCTCCTGTCATTATCAGTTGCTGCTTTATGAGCATTGGCGTCCATACCGTAAGGCGAATTATTAAAATCCTCGCCGTAATGATTTGCGTCATTTGAGATAAGAAAGAAAATGTCTTTGCCAATTTTAAGATGATTAGCACTTATATATTCTGAAATAATCTTATTGAGCTGCGCGCTTATTTCCTCCATTCTCTCGAACGGCATCTGAGTAACCATGATGGGTGTAATCTTCACATCACGGTTATAATACTGAAGGAACGGAATCATCGCTTCAATTGAATGCTCAATAGCGTGGGCTTTATTGCTCACAATAAAATCATCTTTAGGCAATTTCGATTTAATAAATTCCCTCAGCGGCGAGATCACAACATCTTGATATGGTCCGCGCCACTTATCAAACTCGTCGAGAATAAGAATATTTGAAAGAGAGCCCATCTCTTTCCGGACAGATCCGTGTGTAACGCCAAAAATCACAACTTCTTTTGTCTTAATATTTTTGAATAGGGGATAATAAACTTTTCCCGCGTAAAGGTAATCGTCATGCACTGAAATAGCGGCTACAAGATTTTTTGATTCGTCGGTTGATTTATTCTCATCAGCTGAAGCCAGATATTTCATAAATGAATTTATCTCCTCCGCATCCCAGCAGAAGCCGATATCGTCGCGGATGGGACGGAGTACTTGGGAATTGGTAGTTGCGAATTGAGCATTGAGAATTATCAGTAAGAGAAGTGAGAGTTCTTTTTTCATTTTTAGATTTTCTCTTATTTAAACTAATTCAACATAAATACTATATTAGATATCAGCAAATGAATTTGTTTGGAGAAAATATGACTGCGGGTCTTTCAAGAATTGTCCTTGGTTTGTGGCGCGCCCGGGAATGGAATTTATCCAACGCTGGACTGTACGATTTAATTTCCCAATCGATCGATCTTGGAATTACATCATTCGATCATGCTGATATATACGGCGGGTATGAATGCGAAACTATTTTCGGAAACGCTCTTAAAGAAAATCCCTCAACAAGAGAGCGTATTCAGATAGTCACCAAGTGCGGAATAAAATTAATATCACCCAAGTTTCCGGGAATGAGCGTAAAACATTACGACACAGGTAAAGCTCACATAATTTATTCAGTTGAAAATTCTCTCAAAAATTTGCAAACGGATTATATCGATCTGCTTCTCATTCACCGTCCCGATCCATTTATGAACGCCGACGAAACAGCCGAAGCGTTTTATGAATTAAAGAAATCGGGCAAGGCTCTGGAATTCGGAGTTTCCAATTTTCTACCGCATCAGTTTAATCTCCTTCAATCGCGTCTTGATTTTCCGCTTACGACAAATCAAATTGAAGCATCGGTTTTATGCACAGAACATTTTGATAACGGGAATATCGACTTCCTTCAGGAGAGGCGTGTGGCGCCGATGGTATGGTCGCCGTTTGCGGGCGGAAAAATATTTTGGGAAAACAGCGACCGTGCAAACCGCGTGAGAAATGTTTTGAATGAACTCGCGCACAAATATCAGGTTGGAACAGATGCTATCGCAAACGCATGGCTTTTGGTGCATCCGGTAAATTTTATTGTTGTGCTCGGGACAGGAAAAATAGACCGAATTAAGTCCGCACTCCGCGGGATTGATGTAAGGCTGACAAGAGAAGATTGGTTTAAACTATGGATCGCTTCAAAGGGAAACGAAGTTCCGTAGAACTGTTGAGCCCATGTGCGAATATGATATAGGATTGTGGCATCAACCTGATTCTACTTTTTAAGTTAAGTTTTAAAAAGGCACCTGTTTTTTTTCATCAAACTAAATTTCATTTGTGCTTTTTTATAGAGAAGCGGCGCCGGAAACAAAAAATATTTCCGTCGTATTCTTTCAGAATCATTCACCTAAAACTTATTTTCTTTCTCTTGTGTTGTGCTTTTATTTGTAAATATTTTTTGCGGCTTTATCCTGCATCCTGTCGAGTTTTGCGCGCTCACGCTTTGTAACAACTCCGTCTGATTTTGAAGCCCTTTTATTGATCTGAATATTAACCTGCTGTTTAACCAGCTGCTTTGTCTCGTGGCGTGTTAATTCTCCGGATTTAACCCCCTGCTCGATTTTTTCCTTCTGAATTTCTTGCCTTTCCGTGACTCTCGGAGTTTGGGTCTGCGCATTTAAACCTATAGTTAAACTTAAAGACAGAGCCGCTGCTGCGAATACATAGATTCCTGATTTCATTTTATTCTCCTTAATTGTTCGGTTCATACATATGACAAGCGGATGTATTAAAAAGATTAATCGTCATCACGAGAATATGAAACAATTTTGTTCTTTGTCACAATTCTTATAAAAGTATTTGAGCTTAGGCGTTAGGAAATAAATTCAGATTCGTTTTTTTACGGGGCATTCATCCGGAAGGTTTAAAAATTAAGCCGGAGATAAAAATAAAGCCCTTGAAACGTTTCCGCTCAAAGGGCTTGTCTTTGTGGAAACTCAATGATTCCACTATATGCATCCACCCGTTGCATGCCGCTTTAAAGTTACAGTCGAATAAGTGCAGTCAGCTTTTCAGTAATCCGGCTCCAGATTGAAAATTTAGGATGCTTCCCTGACGAAGGAATTTCTTTTTTACACCACTTACATCTAATGGCTCTCACATTTATTATTTTACCGCAATGGGGACAATTAATTAAGAGACTGTTTCTCTTTTTCACAATAACATTTTTTTTGATGTCAATTTAATGGGAGGGGATTACCGGAAGGATTAATTTGGCAGTTAATTTCTAAATTAATTTAAAAAATCGGAGAAAGGTTTCGAATATTCCTCGGCATAAAGCCGGAAATATTCTCTTTTGAAGTGTTCGTATGAAGATCTGGCCAATTTGTGATCGCCCAAAGCTATATATGCTTTAATTTTCAAGGATAGACCGTCCTGATTGACTGAATCGAGAAACAGAATCGAATCGGCAAGTGCAAGTTTAGATAAATCGTCCAACTCATTTTTACCCACGGCTGCCTTCAGCCTGGAAATCGCGTCTTCAGTAAAATGAACCCTCTGCCCGTCAAACCATTCATAACTGATCTCCTGGAATGGCTCTCCGCGGGATAAAATTGATTTAATAATGTGAATTTTCTCTTTTATAGAATCACCCGAATTTAAGATTTTACACAGTTCCAGATAATCACAATAAACATTTTCATCCAGAGACAGCTCCACCATGTTTCTATCAATCTTAATTTCGGTTTTACCAAGGTGCGCTAATATAGTTCTCAATTTGCTGATGCTTACATTGCGGTTATTCTTTGTCTGTTCGAGATTTAAGTCCGGCCATAAATACGCGGATAATGAATCCGTGCTGATTCCCCTGCCTGAATGATTATAAGATTTTGTGAGAAGGAGCAGGAATAATTGTTTCAGCTTCGGAGAAAACTCTTTTGTTATATCTTTGCCGTTTTTGTCCAATACCTGAAAATTCCCAAAAAGGAAAATGCTGTTTACTTTACTTGTTTTTATGGTTTCGGTTATTGAATGCAGTGCCGGCTGTTCGGCTTTTTGCTTTTTTCTGTAATGAAAGTAATAAACTATAGTGCCAAGTATAAGAATGATCACAATGAAGGCAGGTATTCCATACTTATTATAAAAACTGAATGAGAGCTCTGCTTTCTGCAGTTTGTTATATTCTTTTTCTGTCATCGGGGGGAAAAGAAGGGAGTTAATATTAATGTAAAAAGAATCCGCGCTTATACTCACCTTTTCGAATGCATATATTTCGGAATATCTGGGACTATAAAAGATCGGCGCTCCAAAACTGTTTCTTCCATTGAGTGAGTCGCTGACAACTTCGAATGTATCAGAGCTTAAATCATAACAGAATAATCTCTTGGATGCTTTTGCACCTTCTACTTTGGAATTCTCCATCATGAAAAGCTGATTTTTCAAAGAATCGTAATACATTGAGGAATAGGGAAGAAAATCTTTGGGCATTTTCTTTATCTCTCCGATTTTTCTTATCGAGGTATCTCTCATACTCAACAGATACAAATCGTTCAGATTTTTTACGCCTTCTTCCTGCCTGCCGGAATAATTTCCCTCGCCGCCGAAGATAAAATAATCGCCTGCCTCATTTTTCTTACAAATAGCAGCATACCGTCTTGGAACAAGGTAATCCCCTTTCGTTTCCAGGCGGATCCATTTTTTCTTAATAAAATCATATTTCTGAAGGATATTTTTATATGTGTACCAGCCGTATCCGTTTATCATGCACAAGTCGCCGTTCAGAGGATTTATAAACGAATTATGGAAATAATAATGTTGGAAAGACTCACCGGTCGTATCTACATGTGACCAGGCCTTTTGTTTCTCGTCATACTCAGAAACAAGTCCCCGGCCGAAATAGTAGGCATAAAACTTGTTTTTATTTTCGTTGTAAGCAACAATATTACCCGGATGCTGAAGAGGGCTTGCAAATTTTACCTTTTTTGTTGTTTGATTTTTAAGATCATAACTCAGGTAATAATCTTTTGTAAAAAACAAGAAGTTGTCCTGAGCCTGCGAATAAATAATCGGAACGGCCATAAAAAAAATTATGTTCTTAAACGGGCCTACTCTGGCAATATTATTGAACTTGAAATGATTGTTAATTAACCAATTTGGATTGAGAACCGATGCATCATTACCCGACTGAATATCCCTTGCAATTAATCCGCTTGACTCATTCAGCGGCCAGAAGTGAACCTGTTTATCGTTCTTGCCGAGGATTTTAATGTTTCTGACAGACATTTTTGGAACGTCCAGATTCCCATACTCTTCTTTTTCCCATTCGATCCCGAATAGCAATTCCGCCTGACTATCTTCCTTTATGTTAACTTTAGTATTTGCCGCGGGCCCGCCGTTGATTGAAAGAGAACAGTTTAATTTACCCCGGTCAAGCACTAATTTTACCGGAAACCAATTTCCCTTTGTTAAGTTTCTTTTAGGAAGCGGGATTTTATTCTCAATTTTTTTATCGTTTATTATAAGCTGAAGATAGGAGGTATCCTTATTTTCAAACTGAACAAAAAGAAGACTGGCAGTAAATTCATTGGCCCTCAGGCGAAAGATGTATCCAAAGCTCCGTGGATTATTTATCGCCATCTCAAAACTGAGAGTAAATTTTTTACCTATAGGCAGCTTTCCCGAACCGGTTAAATTGAGAGAGGTTCTATGTGCAAGCTCCACATCCTTCGTATTAAAATTCAGCCCGCCTGAAGAATTCAACTGGGCGGTAGCGCAGTGAAATGCTGTTAAAAGAGAGAGTAAAAGAAATTTATTCATGCCCCTTCGATCAATTATGCATTCTTTTACGGAAAGATAATAAAAATTTATTCTATTTATTTTTGTAGAATAAACACTCCTCGAATTATTAGCAGGACAGAAGAAATGCCCCGATAATATCTGAGCAACGCGTTACGGGTTCTTCATTAATTATTTATAAACTTGATTTTATTTAAAGTGAAAGGCAGACGCACAAATTGAGAGTGGCTATAAGAGCTGTTCCGTATTTATAATTAGTTGTGAATAAAATTTCACCCAGCCGGAACAGTAAAATAAAAAGTACTTCCCTCCCCCAATACACTTTTAGCCCAGATTTTACCTTTATGCTTTTCAACAAATTCTTTGCATAGAAGCAGTCCAAGTCCCGTGCTGGCTTCACCCTCTGTTCCCGGGCGCCCCACCTTCTCCTCAAGCTTGAATAATTTACTGACCAGTTCACGGGACATGCCTATACCGTTATCAGATACAGATATTTCAATCATATTATTTTCGGTTTCCCGGGACTTAAAAATTACTTTTCCGCCTTTAGATGTAAATTTTATCGCATTGGATAATAAATTCCTGATGATCGAATTAAGCATCGATTCATCAGCTGTAACTGTCTGCGTTTTAGGAATCTCGGAAAGGATTTCAATTCCCTTTTTATTTCCTCTATCGATCAATAAATTTACATTTTGGGATACTGCGCTTCCGAGCAGTACGGGTCCCGGCACAAAGACTTCCTTTCCCTGCTGAATTTGTGCCCATTCCAGAAGATTGCTCAACAGTTTATAAATGTTTTTTGAATTTTTAGTTATTTATATTTTTTTATACGGATTTATATTTGTAAGTCAAGTTATAATTCCACAAAGTCATCAATATTAATCCCTGCTTCCTTGATGATATTGTTTAATGTACCTTTTGGAATTGTTTTTGTACTATGCTTTGATATCATGACAACTCTTTTTGTATCATAATTAACCCAAAATTCATGACTTCCTCTTCCCTGCCTCTCAAAAACAAAGCCTGCCTTTTTAAGCTTCTTGATAAGTTGCCTGTAATTGATGATTGGTAATTTTGCCATAGTGATTTCAGGCAGGCACTGCCAGAGGTATCTTGAAATTTTTCACCCCAACATTTTCATTTCCTGTTTGATGAATCGGAAGTGGGTTACCAAGTTTTTTGTGAATCTCTATTAACTCCTTTACAGAGTCCTCTGCTATTTCAACACATTCTGAAAGCGTATCTGCCTGTACAATTAGCCCTTGAATATCATCGGATGTTGCTAAATAATATATCTCGCCATCTTCCTCCATCCGTTCTATTTTTATATTTACTGTAGTGCACATATTGGTCGTCTTATGAATTATATTTTTAAATTAAAATTTTTTCGTTTAAATTCCTCCATGATAACAAGAGTCGCATTATTATTTCCTGTTTGTTTCGTAGTTATAGTTTTCATTTTTAATAATTTTATTTATAAATGTTATCGTAATGAGAATCGGAGATTCTCGTTATCTTAAAATTCTTTGAATTTTATGATGATGGTCATAATCCTCAATTATCACCAATTTCATGGATTCGTCAATTGAAAATGTGAGTACAAAACTTTTATCTATGCGCACCCGTTTTAGATGTTGGAGTGGTCGTCTCAAATTTTTATAGTGGTGTGGGTCTTGAATGATTTCTGAAATTTTCTTGTAAATTTTCTCCAATTGTTTTGGATTCTTTTTACTTAATTTTGCAAATATCTTATCTACCTCAGATAATGAGAATTAAAAATTCTCAATATCTTAAAATTCTCCGAATTTTATGATCGTGTGTCAAAATTATACATCTTAATCTAAATTATATCTTTTCCTGAAATTTTCAAGAGTCCCGATTTTAACAGTCGGTTCATTGGCTCTTTTTTTCATTTTCTCAATAAATTCAGGTCTTAACTCGGGTTCATATCCCCTTAACTCGTGTATTTCTATTTCTAATGTTCTCAACCGATGGTTTATTTCCTGCAAAAGAACATACATTTGATTTTGTGTTATGGTTTCCATCATTATAAATTAAATTTAAATTAAATAACTTTGTTTGAATTCTCCCCCAATAAAGAGAGCAATCCGATTATTTCCTGTTTGTTTCACAGTTATAGTTTTCATTCTTT
>PGYS01000203.1 GCA_002839795.1 Ignavibacteriae bacterium HGW-Ignavibacteriae-3
ACCCTTGCAAAACTTATTGCATCAATACTTAAATACAACTCCGGAAGAATCGATTATTATTTTAACTCTCCGGCAGATAAAAAAGCCAATCCTGCCCAATTATTATTTCAAAATTCAGAAGATCTTATTAACCCTATCAGATCTGTCAGAGGTATGCTGGAAGACGGCCATGCATCAGAGAAATCGATGGACGCCGTGATGGCGGAAACGGGCATAGATAAAAATTTATTGGATAAACTCGGCTACCAATTGAGCGGCGGCGAAAGACAGAGAATAGGCCTGGCGAGAATTCTTCTTACGGAACCGGAACTTTTAATCCTGGATGAACCCTTCTCTGCGCAGGATTATCCGTCCAAAAATAATTTTATTGAACTTATCAATAAGCTAAATACCGACGGGAATCTGACAATAATAATTATTACCCATGAAATAAATCTGCTCGAAAATCTGGTTGATCGAATAACCGTTATGTACGGGGGCAGAATAGTTGAGATCTCGCAGACGGAAAAATTCTTCAGATCGCCCGGTCATCCTTATTCAAAATTTCTTCTTGAATCCGGCAGGTATTTATTGGAAAGAAAAAATATCGTTATTGAAGAGGATGGATTTGAATTCGCCTGCAACTATTTTAACAGGTGTGAAAAAAGGAAGGATGATTGTTTAAGAGTGCTTGTGAAAACCGAGAGTGAGGATCAGATAGTCTATTGTAATCATGCGGAGAATTTGTAGCTCGGTTGCAATGTTATTCACCGGTAGGAAAAGAGTAAAAAGCAAAATTATAACTCTTAGCAGTCTGACAGCTAATTATGAATTTTCGATCAAAAACTGCTATAAGCAGCAGCAAGATCATTAAGAGCCGGTTCCCGTTTTGAGTTGTTCATGAATAAAGATGAGAGACGGAACCTGCCGAATTATGAACTTTGTCTAACTCAGTACCCCAGTTGTTTTATTTTTGTATTATAAAATTTCAAACTTCTTTTCCTGTCTCCTTAAACAGGGAATTAAACTATTGCGCCGGGGCATCAGACAATCGAATAAATCCGAATCTGGAAAAATGCGGCAGCCGGATGTCTTTAAAGAAAATAACATTTGTGTTAAACTCATAATTAACGAATGCATACGGCATTATTTCAGGTGTACCTGATTCCGGTAAATAATAATAGACCGGATTCTTTTTAGGTAAACTTGGGAAATATGTTTTAAGATCATAACCCATAAATCTTAAGTCGAGATGCGCCGGAATAACAAATTCGCCGTGAGGCGTCAGTTCCACGGTCAGTGTTTCAAGGTCAAAAACTGCATCAAACACTCTAACGTCTGAGAAAGCGCCCGCATCTATTTTCAAAATACCTTCTAATTGGCGGCTGCCCGCGGCAAAGAGTTTAAATTTTACACTCCCGCCCACGCTGCCGTCAATTTTAATATTGCGTATAAATTGTTTATTAACCTGATCTCCCGATGAAACACTGGTTGCTGCATTTACAGAATTGGCACTCGGGGAATAGGACAAATCCGTGGAAGGCATCCCATCCGGCTGCACGATCATATTTTGATCTCTGCAGCCAATTGCAGTAAAGAGAAGAACTGCGATTACAATTGTAATTATCTTTTTCATTTTTTCCTCCCAAAAAAAATATTTATTCAAATATTAATGACTACCGTTCCATAAGTAAATACACTCACTCGCCCCCGCCTGTGGAATCCTTTCTTACAAATCCATATTCAGAAAAATGAGGAATTACTGCTCCGGTGACTCTGAGTGTTCCGGTATTAACATCTGTGAATATACGACTGCTGGAAGTTACAAACCCTGAAGCGGGATTATCCAGATACGCAAACCTGATTGATGAAGGATCAATACCTCTGAGATCGATTCCGGTGTATTCAAGATCAAGAGTACATGGGATATTAAAAAGAGTCGGCGAAGGTAAAAATTTGATACTCAGTTTATCATTGTCAGCATACATGAAGAATAAAAAATAATTCTGACCGGTCAATGCTCCGGCAGGTACGCGCAATGTTGCTGAAATTGTCCTCTTTCCGTCCTGGCTTACAAAATTAAGCGATGAAGACCCTCCGGTTTTTAGATCAACCAGCCTGAATCCCATAACCGCTTCCTGATCCATAACAAAACTGTTTGCCTTGGTGGATGGAACAGTGATCCAGCTTAGATTTGATCCTTCCGATTGAACTGCGGATGTCCTGAAGCCGGAATTCATATCCACCGGGTCAACCAGACCGGTTTTCTCTGAACATGCAAATGTAAAAAGCCCCGCGATCAATAATGTTAATATCTTTTTCATATTTTTCCTTTTATATATTTGTTGTGGTAAAGACAATTATAAAATTAAACCTTCCTCTTCTTATGGATTTTCAGGATCGTCTTTTCTAACAAATCCGTATTGAGAAAAGTGATCGATATTCACGTCGGTGACAGAGATATTTCCCTTTTTTATGTCGACCTTTATCTGCCCGTTGATTACTTTAAATCCGGTCGAAGGATCATCCAGATAGGCAAATCGAATTTTGTCCGGATTGATTCCTGTAAGGTCGAGGCCCTTGAATTCAAGGTTGAGCGTTAAAGGAATGTCAAAATCCGTGGGATGCGGCTCGAATTTGACAGTGAGATTGTTATTATCAACCAGCATATAGAATTTTAGAGATTGAACGTCTTTTTTTGCTCCTTTCGGAACAATCAATTCCGCATTTATTTCCTTGCCGCCCTTCTTTCTCCACGATGCCGTAATTG
>PGYS01000065.1 GCA_002839795.1 Ignavibacteriae bacterium HGW-Ignavibacteriae-3
TCTTCCTGCGGAGGCGGTTCTTTTCTAAAAACATAATCGTCCGAGCCAACTTTTTCGATTGTTATCCACTTATCAAGCAAATTAAGAGCATTCAATTCACTGTAGGGATAGTCCTTCATAAACTGGATGATATAAGATTTGAGCTCCGCGCCCGCGGCTCTGACAGCCTGCCCAATTGCAGCTGTAGATTTACCTTTGCCGTTTCCGGTATAGATCTGAATAAACCCATATTCCAGTTTTCTCATTATGATTTATTTTTCCCACGTGATGATTTTCTGAATTCCGCCTGCTGCAAAATTATTTTTTTTTCTTCAGAAGCCAGATGAGACCATTGGACAATTTCTTCTATGGTCCGGAAACATCCCCTGCAATAATTTGTGATCGGGTCCATAATGCATTTATTATTGCAAGGTGAAATCTGATTTTGACCGGAGTACATTCATTCCCTTCCTCTCTTTAGAATTTTTCATTGTGTAACGACAACATAGCCAATTAAAGTTTCAAAGTAACCAGAAAAAAAAGGCGGATTTTATCCGCCTAATTCGAATGAATTAAAATTTATACTATTCCGCTTTGCCGTTTAGAAGTTCACTTATAAGGCGTTCAGTTTTAAAAAAATATTTTAACGTCTGTATCAATCCATTCGAATCTACAGCTACAGTGCGGTTGACTTCAGGCAGAAAAATGAAATCTCCGGCCAGACTCTCAAGATTACCGTCGAATACAAGTCCCACAACCTCCTTGTTTATATTGATAACAGAACTGCCTGAGTTTCCGCCGACTATATCATTTGTTGATGCAAAATCAACATTTGTAGCAAGATCAAATCCTTCCGGTATTTTATGAAATCGTGGATGTAAACCCCAGGGATAGTCTTTTTTATTAAAGGAATTCCACCGGTCATATAAGCCATAGAATGTTGTCTTGCCGGGAGCAATTGTTCCGTTATACTCATATCCCTCTATACGCCCGTCAGAAATTCTCAACGTCCCGGTCGCATCCGGCGGAATTGCATCGCCGTAAACCTGATAAGCCACTTCTCCCAAAAGCTGATTCAGAACCGTCAGCGTATTATTATTTTCTGTCATCCTGGACCGGATTTCTTTCAATTTAGACTGAGTGTTCTGCAGAAAATAGATAAAAGGATCATCGGAATTCAGAATTTCATCCGGTGATTTTTTAAGAAGTTCACCGAGTTTGTCTCTTGATGTGATTGAGGATTTATTTATCAGCCATGAAGCCAGTTCGTCATCCTTTTTATCCCCGTAAAGTTTTTGTACGAGAGAATGAGAATCGCCAAGAATTCCGCGTAAAACATTTGTCTGCGCACGAACAAGTTTTGTCTGAAGCTCCACATCAATTTTATCCGGGAAGATATCCGCCGCTGTTTCGGCGATTTTGTCCGCCTTATAATCCGCTTCGCGGGTTTCCTCGGGTAATTTCATTTGTCCGGCATATTTAATAATTTTTTCTGCCATTGAATAATAAACTGATCCGCTTCTCGGATTGAGTGCAAAAGCGGTTGATTCATCCACATATTTTCTTGATTCATTAAGATTGGTTTTAATTGCATCCCAAACATGACCGTACTTTGCCTTCAGTTCCGGATCGGCGTTTATTTTTTCGCGCAGTTTATTTTCAAAATCTTTCTTTTTGGCCATTACAAATTCATCACGCAGACCCATATATCTTCCGGCATAGGATTTTCTTCCATTCCCGATGCCCATAACCATATTAATCAGTTCGGTGTTACGTTCAGGGTGGTTCTGCAGCAATTCATAATAAACTTTATAGGCTTCATTCTGCTGAAGCAATGTATATTTATAATTCTTATCACGGAAAAATTCCAATTGAGCCGCGGAATATAATCTTTGTGTTCTTCCGGGATTTCCGATAACAAATATCGGCTCCCCCTCTTTGGCTCCGTCCTTACTCCATTTGAAAAAATGCTCTGTTCTTACCGGCTTGTCATTCTCATAGGCCCGGAAAAACATAAAATCCAATTCATAACGTGGGTAAGTGAAATTGTCCCAATCCCAGCCGGTTGACGCGATCTGAAAATCCGGGGCCATAACCAGGCGGATATCGCTGTATCGTTTATAACCATAGATTGAAAATTTTCCTCCGTTATAAAGTTGTACAACCCGGCAGGAGAGACCGGATTCCTTTGAAAATTTTTCTTCAAGCTCCTTAATTTTTTCATTTCGGAGTTTTACTTTATCGTTATCATTTTTACCGGCATTCATTGCGGCAATCACATCCCCAGTTACATTTTGAATCATCATTAACTGGTCCACATAAAGTCTCGGCACTTTTAATTCCTCAGCCATAGTCCCGGCGTAATAACCATCACGCAGATAATCTTCGCCTTCCGGCGAAAGAGAAGGCAGCGATCCTCGTCCGCAATGATGGTTTGTCATTATCAATCCATCGGCTGATACGAAAGCAGCGGAACAGCCGCCTCCGAATGTAAGAGCCGACATTTGAACATCAGCCAGCCATTGCTCATCGGGACGGAATCCATACTCCCTTTGGAACAGATCCACCGGGACATCATCGAAGGTCCACATTTTACCCATATCCTTAACGGAAGACTCCACTTTTGACAGATCGCGCGGTTCATAAATGGACTGTGCTTTCAGAGAAGCAACTGAGAATCCAATCAATACTGCCACCAAACAAATACGGATTATATTTTGCATTTTCACCTCGATAATTCTAAATCAATTAACATTCAAATTGTGGATGGAAATATAATAAGTTGAATAAAAAAGGGCCGAAGATCATTCGACCCTTTATAATTCCCGCTTCCAACTACTAAAAAATTTATCCTACTTCATTTTTCCATTTTTGAGTTCTTCAGCAAGGCGGTCGAATTTGTAAACATTCTTTATTGCTTCGTACATACCTTTGGAATCGACTGAAACGGTTCTATTGTGAGAAGGTAGATAGATAAAATTACCCTGCAGGCTTTCTATGTTGCCGTCAAAAGCAAGACCTATCACTTCGGCATTTTTATTAATAACCGGGCTGCCGGAGTTTCCGCCTACGATATCATTTGTGGAGACATGATTTACCGGTGTACTTAAATCCAGATCCGCTGGAATTGTTTTCCATCTCTCTGGAAGATTAAAGGGATATTTTCCCTCAAAACCATAAAATCTGTCATACATACCAAAAAAAGTAGTTTTGACCGGCGCGATAGTTCCATTATATTCATACCCTTTCATAACGCCATCGCTCAATCTCAAAGTCCTGTTCGCATCAGGAGTAACAGATGTACCGTATGTTTTGTAAAGGATCTGGCCAAGCAATCCGAACGCAACATTTTCAGTATCCATGATTTCCCGCTGCTTAATTCTTAGCGGTTCGATCTGAGGATCTACTTTTACAAAAAACTCCACAAACGGATCTTCGAGGGCGAGTATTTCCTGCGGTGTTTTTTTGAAGAGTTCCTGGACTGCAGCTTTATCTTTAAAAAGGGATTTAGAAATTAAATCTTTAGCCGCGTCTTTTCCGGACTTGTTTCCGAAAAATTTAGTAGCAACCGCATCATTTTTCCCAAGATTCATTATCATATAATCAATGTTGATTTCGAGTTTTGCCTCTTCAAGAATGGAATCGAAATTATCGGGAAATAACATATCTCTGAATCCCTGAGACACACTTCCCCCAAAACCGCCTCGAGGTGCCCCCGGTCTTCCGGCATTTCTCTGAGTCTGGGCTTCCTCCAATTCCTTCTTTTTATCCTCCGGAAGCATCTGGTATTTTGCATATGCAACCAATGCATTTCCGATCTGCAGGTAGCGCGAAGAATATTGCTGATTAGCACTGAAAGCCGCTAACTTGGGCTCAATTTTTCTTAATTCATCGCGTGTGGTTTCAATTGTCTTCCATACATGACCATATTCTTTGTTGAGTTCCGGGTTACTGAAAACAACTTTCTGTAATTTCTTCTCAAAATCCTTTTTTCGCGCTATTAAATAGGGATCATTTAAAGCTTTGTAAGTATTAACAATATTTTTCCAGCTATTGCTGAATGCCAATCGAGCTCTTTCATAATCATCAGCCATTTTAGGATTGACTGATTTCAATTGTTCTAACTTTTTATAAAGATTATCCAACTGAAACGCATTATTCCGGTAAGTCACATCACGCAAATATTCCAATTGCGCAACTGTTCTAAGTCTGTTTGTAGATCCCGGATTCCCGACTGTAAAAACTAATTCGCCGGCGGCTGCGCCTTCAGTACTCCATTTGAAATAATGATCTGTCTTGATGGGTTTTCCGTCATCGCCGTAAATTCTTAAGAAAGTACAATCCAGATCGTAGCGGGGGTATGTAAAGTTATCCGGATCTCCGCCGTAAGAGCCCATTTGCTCTTCCGGCTGAAAAACCAAACGAACATCGGTATAAGTTTTAAATCCCTGTACGAAGAACAAGCTTCCATTGTAGTAGGAAACAACATCACACTTGAGCTTGGTTTCTTTTTCATATTGATCTTTCAATTCACTCATCTTGGCATCGCGTAAATCAATTTTTTCTTTCTCATTTTTTCCGCTTTTAAGAGCATCGAGAACTTCTTTTGTAACATCTTTAAGCATAACCAGCTGTTCTGCCGTATAGTTTGGAACTTTTCTTTCATCAGCAAGAGTAGGCGCAAAGAACCCCGTAATTGCAAGGTCTTCCCCCTCTTTTTGAACTAGTCTTCTTGTGCCTCGTGAACAATGATTGTTCGTCATAATTAATCCGTCTTCGGAAACAAACGATGCTGAACATCCCGGTACCCGGAGTGCAGACAAACGAACATCATCAAACCATTCCTGAGTTGCTCTAAATCCGTATGTCTTCTCCAAATAATCAAAAGGAGGGAACTCAAAAGTCCACATCTTTCCGGTATCAAGTTTCTGAGATTTGACCGTATCCGGATTTATAGTTTGAGCGTTAAACTGAAACGTAAAAACGAATATCAACAAGAGAGACATTCTTAAATATCTCTTGACGCTTAATAAGTTTTTCATAAACCACCTGTAGTTATCTATAGTTATATTAATTAAGGATAAACCCATCTAAAAAATAATGCGGCCCCGGCCGGCAACCAATAAAGTTGATGTAATGAACTGTTAAATTTTGTTAAAAAGAAGCCCTCATAACGGAGGGCTTCTTATTGAATATTATTTTCTGAACTGATCCGGAATTTTTCCGGTTTTTAATTCATCGGACACTCTCTTCGCGTTAACCAAATCCTGGAGAATCTCAAGGATACCCTGAGAGGCCACAGAGACCGTTCTATTTGCCTCAGTGGTATATATAAAATTGCCTGATAAACTTTCCATGTTTCCGTCAAATACAGCACCTACAACTTCTGCTTTTGTATTAATGATGGCACTTCCCGAATTTCCGCCAATAATGTCGTTTGTGCTTATAAAATTATAAGGTGTGCTTAAGTCAAACTCCGGACCATACTTCACCCATCTTTCAGGAAGATCCCATGGAAACTGTTTCTTGTGAGAGTAATATCTGTCGTACAGCCCATAGAAAGTTGTTATCGTAGGGGCAATTGTTCCGTTGTAATTGTAACTCTTCATCATGCCATCACTGATCCTGAGTGTAAAGGTTGCATCCGGGGGAATTGAAGTTCCATAAACAGCAAAGAGAACCTGTCCGAGCTGGCTTTCAAGAGCCTGTTCAGTTGTCTGAATCTCTTTTGAGCGGGCAACCAGGTCTTTAGCTTTATCCCGCGTATAAACGATAAAATAAATAAATGGATCGTTCGAGTTCAAAATAGCATCCGGATCTTTCCCGGCAAATTCCATAAAACTTTCTTTTGTTGTAAGCATGGAATTCTTCAGCGCAAAATCAGCGGCGGCATTTCCGTTTAATCCGTTAAACATTTTTTTGACCAGAGCATTATCCTTTCCAAGATTCAGAATCATCAAATCCGCCATTAAACCGGTCAATTTTTTATCCATGCTGACGTTATGTTGGGATGGAAACATACCCTTAATTGTTGTTTCCAATTTGTCAGCTTTGTTGTCCGGCGCTCTTTCTTCTTCCGGCTTTTTAAGATCTGTTGCAAGCGCAACAAGTTTGCGGGCTAAAGATAAATATGACGGGGAGGTTCTTGTCGAAATCGTGTAAGCAATCTGCTGGGGAGTAATTTTTCTGGCTTCGCTTCTGGTCTGAACAATACCATCCCAAAGATGACCGTATTTTTTATTCAATTCCGGATTTGCGGCAACCGCGTCTTTTAATTTTTTCTCAAAGTCCTTTTTACGCGCCATAAAAACCGGGTCTTGCAGAGCAGAGAGAACGCCGGTGCTGACTTTAGCACTGTTTCCAATATAAAACTGCTGGCCTCTATATTCATCCGCCTTAGCAGGTTCCTCGGCAATCATTTCATCATATATTGAATAAAGCCGGTTTAACAAAAAAACATTGTTCCTGTAAACGACATCTCTGAAAAACTCCAATTGAGCAACGGTTTTCAATCTTTGTGTGGTACCGGGATTTCCGACTACAAACAGTAATTCATTTTCCTGCGCTCCATTAGGACTGAACTTGTAGAAATTTTCGGTCTTCATTGGTTTGCCGTCCGGGTCATAAGCGCGTACGAAAGCAAAATCGGCATCATAACGCGGATATGTAAAATTATCCGGATCGCCACCGTATAATCCCACTACTCTTTCAGCGGAGAAAACAAGCCGTATATCATTATAACGCTTGTAGCCATATAAGGAGTATTTGCCTCCGTTATATAATGACGTTACCCTGCAAACCAGTCCGCTTTGTTCTCCGTAAAAAGTTTCAAGTTCTTTGATTTTAGCCGTTCGCTTTTCAATTTTTTCTGCATCCGTCTGACCGGAATTCATAGCTTCGAGAACAGGTTCTGTCACGTCTTCAATTAATGCGAGCTGATCAACAAACAGATTTGGGATTTTTCTTTCCTCTTCGAGGGTTGGGGCGAAGAAACCGTTTTTAGGAATATTCTCTCCCTCCTTCTGAACAGATTCCAGCATTCCGTCTACACAATGATGGTTGGTCATTATTAAGCCATCTCCGGATACAAAAGAGGCGGAACAGCCATTGCCAAATCTCAATGCGGCTAATCTGACATTTCTAAGCCAGTCTTCCGAAGCGGTAAAACCGTAAGTAGATTTAATATAGTCCTTCGGATAGTATTCGAACGTCCACATTTTGCCGGTATCAAATTTCTGCGCTTTTACTGTATCTAAATTAGCTTGTGCGGATAAGGGCAAGATGAAAACAAACAGGAATAAAAATATTGTTGACTTAATTAATACTCTTTTCATACAACACCTTCAGTTATTGATTATAATAATTATTTTGAATTGCATCAAAAATAAGCCACTTCGGAGAGATAACCAAGACATCCGAGCCCGATATTAGACGTATCAAGCGAGTATATTACTTAAAGATATCTTATTAATAAAATATTATTACGAAATGCTGTAAAATATCAAGGGCGACCCATAGGTCGCCCTTATTGAACGGAAGTAAGATCGAAAGGAAATTATTATCTCATTTTATCTAACAGTTCATTCAGTTTTTTTGCCTCTGGAGAAGATAATTTCTCAAATAAAGAATCAAATTTTTCATTAAGCTTATCCATTTCCGAGAGCAGTTTCAATCCTTTTTCCGAAATAATCACATCAACCCTTCTCCTATCCTCTGAAGAGATATCACGTATCACCAATCCCTTGACCCTTAAACGTTCCACCAGTCGAGATGCATCAGACATTTTATCCAGCATCCTTTCTTTAAGGAGATTTATAGTCGCGGGCAATGGATATTGTCCACGAAGAATGCGGAGAATATTATATTGGTTCCATGTAATATTATATTTGAAAAATAATTTCGTCTGATTTTTCAAAAGCCAGCTGTTTGTATAAAGAATATTGACCGCCAGTTTATGATATTCATTTCGAAATTTTAGTTGCTTTATTTCATCTTCGAGTCTCATTTGGATTTCTTAAGTTCCAGATCGACAACCATTTCAACTGTTTTGCCCACAACCGCTCCGCCTGCTTCAATCAGCGTATTCCATTTCAGATTATAATCAAAACGGTTGATTTCGCCTTTAATTTTGAAGCCGGCAACTATATTTCCCCAAGGATCTTTAACTGAACCGTTAAAAACTACATCCAGAGTAACTTCTTTTGTAATGTCTCTGATGGTTAAATCGCCAACCAGTTTATAATTTTTACCGTTTACTTTTGTTAGTGATTTCCCCTTGAAAGTAAGTTTTGGAAATTTTTCCGCATTAAAAAAGTCATCTGATTTCAGGTGCTTATCGCGGCCTTCATTATCCGTACTGATACTGTTTACATCAGCCGAAAAATCAATTTTTGCATCAGTAAAATCTTCCCTGGAGGCT
This sequence comes from Ignavibacteriae bacterium HGW-Ignavibacteriae-3, assembly GCA_002839795.1. Lineage (GTDB taxonomy): Bacteria > Bacteroidota > Ignavibacteria > Ignavibacteriales > Melioribacteraceae > Fen-1258. The sequence continues at coordinate 8,399 of PGYS01000065.1, forward strand.
TCTATGTTTGCATCAAAAGACTTGAACTGGCCGGTAACTTCGGAAATAACGAGGTGTGTAACTGTAAATTGAACTTTTGAATGTGCTTTATCCAAAGTCCACTTTGTTTGAGCGCTAATTGTAACAAAACTGATCAACGCTATTAATACTGCAATACGTAATTTATTCATTTGACTCTCCTGCTTATGGTTTATAATTATTACTAGTTAGAATATATGTTGCCACATTTGATGTTATAACGCAAATAGCGGAAATAAAGTTCCCCGGACAGAAGATAGATTGGAGTGATTTGCGCCTGCAATATGCAGAATTGTTTTTCTACATAAATAATTCAGGGTACATAAAGGGCTGTACTCTCATTTCATCATCTGATGTACCGCTGCAGAGATGACATTTGCCGGCATAAAATACCATTGGTTCTTCAAGTTCATCAATGGAGAAGAAATTAATAACGGAATGGCAATTTCTGCACTGTACAATGTGATGTGATTGCAATCTGCGGATACAATTTGGGCAGAGAAAATCTGTCTCTGAATATATATCCCTTGCCTGAATCGGGAAAATAGAACTGCAGTTGGAATTGCTACAAGACGTAAATTTTCCTGAAGCCGTAATATTGGTTTCTATAACTACCTCCTCTTAGAAAAGCGCCCGAAATATAATTTTATCTGTTATTCAATTCTATGCAAAAATAAATCCTCTCCGGTATCTGATGGCACGACAGGCAGAAAACTGATCGCGCTGAAATGTTATGCCAAAACCATTATTGCTGTCATTCCTGCCTATTGTTTTGTAAATTCACACCCTAAAAATCATGACTTCTAATGCAAAAAATTAATGATGGCAGCATAACTTTAATCGAAGAAACGCATACCTACAAATTAAAAGATGATCCGGAGTTCGAATTCACATCCTGCACCGGATTTGTTCAGTATTTTTTTAAACCGTTCGACAGGATAGGTATTGCGAATAATCTGACTGAATCACACCCCAATTATCAACATTTGACTTCGCAGGAATTGGTTGAAGAATGGGATAAAACCGCTTTGGAAGGAACATTAGTACATAGCGAGATTGAGAATTTTATTCTTAAAGAGGAAACGCCTTCTCATCCCAAAAGTAAAATAGCCGTGGCATGGATTAAAAAAAACATACTGGAGAAAAACAGATACGATATTTTTCCGGAAGTTATTATTTATTCAAAAGAACTGGCGCTTGCCGGTATGATTGATTTACTTCTTTACGACAGAGAGACAAATTCTTATAAACTATTGGACTGGAAAACAAGCAGAAAAATCGAGACAAAGTCATTCAATAATAAGACCGGCAATCACAAGGCTACATCGAATCTAATGGACTGCAACCATGTACATTACTCAATCCAAATTTCGCTTTACAGGTACATTCTTGAAAAAGAATACGGATTAAATGTTTCAGATACTGCAATTTTACATTTAAAAGACGATGATGGGATTCTATATACAACCAAATATTATAAAAACGTTATTGAAGAAATGCTAAAGGCGGATCGTGATCGATTAAAACTAAAGGCTGAAGAATCGTTAACAAGGGATTTTATTTAAAGAAGTTTAACCGCCATCAGATTGAAAGCGGAGATGAATGGGACTTTTTTAATTTAATATTCATATATTTTCATTTATTATACAGCAGGTGATGTGCGCTCCCTTTTAAGGTTATTCTATCCATACCCGCTGATAATATCCTGCAGTCAGGAAATCAATATTACGATAATCCCAAAATTGATCCGGCATGATCCATGAGAATGAAATCATCAGGTTCAGAAAAAAGATTTACATTTTGTTGCACTTCAACGTTAATCCGTAAGTGGAACATTTAGAGAAAATTAAAACCGGAGAATTAAATGGAAAAGATTCAATCCTTCAAAGCTTACGATATTAGGGGAAAAGTCCCGGGAGAACTGAACGCGGAACTTGCATATAAAATCGGAAGGGCAATTGTAAAATATTTGAACGCGAAATCAATTGTTATAGGAAGAGATGTAAGGAAATCCTCTCCCGAAATTTCTGATGCGCTTGCCAAAGGTATTAATGATGCCGGATCCGATGTTTTGGATCTCGGCTTATGCGGAACCGAGATGATCTATTTCGGCACCCCCTTTCTGAATGCAGACGGCGGAGTGATGATAACTGCCAGCCACAACCCTCCGGAATATAACGGGCTTAAATTTGTGAAAAAAGGATCTGTGCCTATGGGATATGATTCAGGCCTGGATGTTATTGAACAGATGATTCTTAAAGATGAACTGGGTGAAATGCCTGCCGTAAAGGGTAAAATATATCAGAAAGATATTATGAGTGAATTTATTAATAAAGTCACTACATTCTTCGACCCGGAAAAGATTAAGCCGTTTAAAGTAGTTGTGAATTCCGGCAACGGATGCGCAGGACCCGCACTGGATGTTTTGGAAAAATATTTGCCTGTCCAGATGATAAAAGTTTTTCATGACCCGGATTCAAATTTTCCCAACGGGGTGCCAAATCCGCTCCTTCCCGAAAACCGTCAGCCTACAATGGATGCAATCAAAAAGAATAATGCCAATTTAGGTGTTGCCTGGGACGGCGATTACGACAGATGTTTTTTCTTCGACGAAGCGGGAAATTTTATCGAAGGATATTATATAGTGGGTCTTTTGGCAAAATCAATTTTAAAACTGAACCCGGGCGGAAAAATTGTCCACGACCCTCGTCTCATCTGGAATACAGTAGATATAGTTACGAAAGCGGGAGGAGAAGCCGTTGTTTCTAAGAGCGGGCATGCGTTCATAAAACAAAAAATGAGGGAGGTGAACTCCGTATACGGAGGGGAGATGTCAGCTCATCATTATTTCCGAGATAATTTCTACTCCGATAGCGGTCTTATTCCATTCGTCCTTATTTTGCAATTGATGTCCGACGAAAATTCAAAGCTGTCAGATTTGGTAGGGCAAATGATAAAATCGTATCCGTGTTCCGGTGAGATTAATTCCACAATACCTGAACCGGCCGGAAAAATTAATGCCTTGAAAGAAAAGTACTCAGATGGCGCCTTAAATGAACTGGACGGTGTCAGCATTGAGTACCCGGATTGGCGTTTTAACGTCCGTATGAGCAATACTGAGCCCCTTTTAAGACTGAATGTTGAGTCAAAAAATGACGAAAAATTAATGGAGAAAAAAACAAAAGAGCTATTGAATTTTATTAAAGGATAGTTATATTTGGAGTGAAGTTATGGAACAATTGAATTTTGGGGATCAAAAGGGATAAGATGACGAGCGGGAAAGAAAAGGCTATAGACGTTGATAAGCTCCTCCAGAATAAATTAAAATCAGTTAGTGTCGGTTCTTTAGAGAGTGCTGTTTCAAAAGTAATCAGTGAGATGGTTGGCGAAGATTACAAATGCACCATTGGAGAAGTTAAGTACACAATGTTCAGCGGTGCCGATTTTCACATTAAAATTGAATTGACTTATAATCCGGAACAATAAAGTTTAGGGAGTTGCGGCTGGGCTTAGGTCTCCCCCCAACCTGGGTTTGGCTCGACTCCCTAGTTTTTAATTTTTATAGTAGTTTGAATCGGTTGCAACCAAAGTTTAGGGAGTTGCGGCTGGGCTTAGGTCTCCCCCCAACCTGTGTCTGGCTCTTCTCCCTATTTTTTTATCCTCCCTTTAGTATTTTTTCCAGTACGTTTACAACTTCATCAATCTCATCGGTGATATTATAAAAGTGGGGAGAAAAACGGATCATCCCCTCACGCACCGCACAATAAATTTTCCTGCTCTCCAATTCTTCATAAATATTTTTTGAGTTGTTATGCTTAAAGGATACGATTCCGGCTCTTTTTTTTTCAGGTACATCCTTTAGAATAGGATTGATTCCTATTGAAATCAATTTCTCGATAAAATACTTAGTATTATCAAGCACATTTTTTTCAATATTCCGCATCCCATAACTGAGGAAAAGATCAAGCATAGAATCGAATACCGCGACACCAAGAACATTGAGAGTTCCGTTCTGAAAGCGTTCGGCGCTCGTTTTGAGAGTAAGATTATAATCGAGAAAATCCCATGCATTATCAACTGAAGTCCAGCCGACATATTTTTGATTGATTCGGTTTTGCAGTTCCTCCGTTAAGTAAACATAAGATAATCCCTGGCTGCTCATGAACCATTTCTGAGTACCTCCTGCCAGAAAATCAATTTTTGCTTTTTGAACATCTATTTCCACAACGCCCGCACCCTGGATGGCATCGACGCAGAAAATAATTCCGTTGCTTCTGCAAAGATCTCCGATTGCATCAATATCACATCTGTAACCGGAAAGAAACTGCACGAGACTGATAGAGATTAATTTTGTATTTGTGGTAATCACGTGCGCGATGTCACCGATATCTACAATTCCATTGTGCGATTTAATAAGGTCAATTTCTACGCCCTGCGTTTGCAGATTTAGAAATGGATATACATTCGCAGGAAATTCCATATCATTTAGAATAATCCTGTCACCGGCTTTCCAGTCCAATCCATGTGCCAATATGTTGAGTCCGTTTGAAACGTTATCAACCCAGGCAATGCGATCAGACGGGGCTCCCAGAATTTTCCCGAGTTTTTGTTTGGCGCCGAGATTCCATTCCATAAAAGATTGATAATTCTCGATTTTAGCACCGCTGCGCTGGATTGTAAATTCATTAATCCGGTCGAGGACCGGAGAACTCCACGGTCCAACAGCCGCGTGATTAAAATATATCTGGCCCGTTTTAAGATGAGGAAAGAGATTCCGCACTTCACTGATATTCATTTTATTACCCGATTTGATTTTGTGCACTTGAAAATTATAGAAACTTTGCGATAATAATATCAGAATAAATCAGGAAATGAAATGAACAGATTATTAGAAATTGCCCGGGCATTTTATGGTGTGTTAATTCCGAGAAAGTACCACCGGCATTTTTTCCGTTTTGCGGAGGAATTCCTGGATGAAAGATACTCGGTTGAAACAGCTGTCGGTCTTGCACTTAAAAAATTAAATCTTACCAGCTAAAAAAGAAAAGCCCCTGCTTTGGGGCTCTAATAAATCATAATGGAAAATTACTTTTTATTTAAAATTTCTTCCATTTGATCCATAACGCTATTCATTTTTGCCATTGTAAGATCGAACGCTTCAGAGGTTAACGGATCTAGTCCGGCTTTTTTTATTAGTTCGATTGGATAATCGGAAGAACCGCCGTTCAAAATATTAAAGAATTTATCAACCGCCGGCTGTCCCTCTTTTATTATTTTTTCAGCGAACGCTGTGGCATAAATCAGTGAAGTGGAGTACTGATAAACATAATAAGTGTAGTTCACAAAGTGAGGCACCATAGCCCATTCGTATGAGACGTAATCATCAACAACGGATACACCTTCATCGTTTCCATAATATTTTTTAACTATACCATAATACATTCTGCTGATCTCTTCTCCGGTAAGCGGATCTCCATTCTCAATCCTGTTATGCAGTTCAAGTTCGAATTCAGCGAATGAAGTCTGGCGGAATATTGTTGTGCGGAGAAGATCAAGATAAGAACCGAGCAGATATAATTTTTCCTGATCGCTTTTTACATTGTTAACCATGTAATCATTGAGCAGAGTTTCATTGATTGTTGAAGCAATTTCCGCGACAAACGTTGCATATTGGGCATCAACGAAGGATTGATGCTTATTCGAGAAATAACTGTGCATCGTATGCCCAAGTTCGTGAGTTAATGTTGAAACCGATCCAAAGTCATCCGTCCAATTAGTTAAAATGTATGGGTGATAATCGTACTGTGCGCCTGAGGAATAAGCACCGCTGCGTTTTCCTTTTGTAGGAATATAATCGATCCATCTTTCGTCGAAAGCTTTCTTGACGGTAGAAACATATTCTTCTCCCATCGGCTTAAAAACATCAAGCAGAAGCTTCTGCCCCTCTTCGATTGAGTACTTAAAATCAACTGTTTTTACAAGCGGTGTATAAAGGTCGTAATAGTGCACAATATCTACTCCCAGCATTCTGGCTTTCAACTTAAGAAAGCGGTGCAAAGTAGGAAGGTTAAGGTGAATTTGTTTGATCAGATTTTCATAAACGGAAACCGGGATCATGTTGCCGTTAAGTGAGCTGTCAAGTACAGTTTTATAATTTCTGTTTTTTGCATAGAAATAATCGCCTCTTAATTTACCTGCCAGGTTGGCGCCGATAGTGTTCTGAAATTTTTTATAATTCTCAAAGGTCGATTTCATCACAAGTTCCCGGTCCGCACGGTTATCCGCTTTTTTGTATTTGGAATAGGCCGATGAAGTAAGTTCTACCTCCTCACCCGTTGAAAGCGTCACCCGGGCATTCGGTTTTTCCGCATTATCAAAAATGCCAAAGATTTCATCAGCTGTTGAAGTTATCATTCCCGCGCTTGCCAGAATCTGCTCTTCACGGGCAGACAACGTATGATCGCGCAGGCGAAGTATATCATTGACATAAAATTTGAACTCGTTCAGTTCCTTAACTTCATTAAAAAAATTTTTAATTTTTTCAGGATCTGTTTTAAGAATTTCAGGATTAATAAATGAGGATGCCTCCCCGAGTTTAGTTCCCAGTATATTTGACTGCTGATTGAGAGCCTGATTTATGCTGATTCTCACATCCTCATCGGCCAGACGTCCGGAGTAATCGGCAAGTTTATAGTAGTTTTTATAAATATCAAAATACAGCCGGAGAGTTGAATAGAAAGTCCCTGCGTTCTCGCACATCCTTCCATCAAATGATTTAAGTACGCCAATCTTTGTTTCCAATGACTCACGTTCTTTCTTCCAGTCATCGATACTTTCATACAAAATCGAATTATCCCATTTATATTTTTCCGGAACATCTTTTCGTTCCCGGTTTGGCGCATATGAAAAAACTGATCCCATGTTTCCTGCCAAAGTTATTAATTATTAAATGAAATGATCAATTGAACAAAATATCTAGTAATGATTATCAAATAATTCCGAAAAGAAATAACTATGTAAAAGAATAATAAAAACCCCCGGGAATCCGGGGGCAATTATTTAATACTATTCACAGCAATATCATTCTTCTTTTTTGGCCCGCATCGAATCCCATATCATATAGACAGATATTAAACAGAACATAATCATCGCCAATATTTCGGAAGAATGGGATTCCTGCCATTCGAGGTTTACCCAATTGAATCCGCTATACCTGAGTATCGCGCTCAATACACCGAATAATGCGCCACCAGCAATAAATCCTGAAGCAATGAGTGTCCCTCTTTCTCTTCGGGCAGAATTCAGTTTTTCATCGGATTTTTTTCTCGTAGAAACGTAAAGGGAAATCAAACCGCCGACTAGTAGCGGAGTATTCAGTTCCATAGGAATATACATTCCCAAAGCGAAAGCAAGTGCCGGGACTTTCAGCATCGTAAGTATAAGAGCAAGGATGGCGCCCGCCATATATAGTATCCAGGGCGCCGGCTGATTTGACATCAGGGGTTGAATGACTGCTGCCATTGCATTTGCCTGAGGAGCAACAAGCGCGCCCTCGCCCACAAATCCGTAAGTCTGATTGAGAACCATCATAATCCAGGCAACTGTTGCCGCTGAAACCACCGTTCCAACAAATTTCCATTTTTCCTGTTTGTACGGCGATGAGCCCAGCCAGTAACCAATTTTCAAGTCCGTTATAAAAGCACCGGCCTGTGAAAGCGCGGTACATACAACGCCGCCTATTATTAATGCGGAGATCATTCCGGCAGGACCGCTCAATCCGACAGCAACCAATACTGCGGAGGACAAAATCAAAGTCATTAAAGTCATTCCGGAAACCGGATTAGTTCCAACAATTGCTATCGCTGTAGCGGCAACAGTTGTAAAAAGAAAGGCGATTATTAGTACAATCAATAATCCGACTAATGCCTGGAACAAATTTGTAACAACTCCCATCAGGAAGAAAATGAAAATCAAAACCGAAGTAAAAAGAATTCCTATGAAAATAATTTTCATCGCCAGATCGCGCTGTGTACGCAGACTTTCGACATTTATTTTTTTACCTAATAATTCATTGAATCCTAGTGTGAATGCTTTTTTAATAATTCCGGATGAACGGATAATCCCGATAAATCCCGCCATGGCAATTCCGCCTATTCCGATATGGCGCACATATGCTTTAAATATCTGTTCCGCAGACATGTCTTTGATTAACAAAGTTATATTTGCTCCTATCGGAGCAGTAAGATAGGCGCCGAAATAGGCAATTACCGGAAGAATTACGAACCAGGAAAGAAAAGAGCCTGCAACCATTATTGCGGAATATTTTGGGCCGATAATATAACCAAGTCCCAGTATTGCCGAGCTTACGCTCAGGCGGAATTCCAATTTTACTTTTTCTGCGATCATCTGGCCGGCAGGAATAACTTTAGTTGTAAAAAGTTCACTCCACGCGCCGAAGCTTGCCACAACAAAATCAAAGAGACCGCCGATTATACCGCTTACAACAAGAACCATCGCCTGCTTTCCGCCTTTCTCGCCGGCAACCAATACTTCAGTCGTCGCAGTTGCTTCGGGAAAGGGAAAATGCCC
>PGYS01000204.1 GCA_002839795.1 Ignavibacteriae bacterium HGW-Ignavibacteriae-3
CCACGATCATGGCCTGGAAAAGGAACTTAGAACCTCCTCCACCAGAACGGCCCGCTTTATGTATTTCAGCAGCAGCAACACTCTCGGGGAATGGAAGTTCAGTGCTTTCAACCATCACTCTACGTAGCAAAGCAACAAACATAATACCCAAGAAACCACCAGCAATAAGGATTAGAGTGGATGTTAGGTAGTTACCGGGAGTAAAGAATGGATCCCAAAGTCCTGCAACAAAGAATGCGGGTAAAGTAAAGATAGCTCCTGCTGCAACCGATTCACCTATTGCGCCTACGGTACGAGCAAGGTTCTCCTCTAGAATACTACCTTTTACCAATTTAAGCAGAGCCATACCCACCACAGCAGCAGGATATACGGCGGCAATGGTCATTCCTGCCTTTAAACCTAGGTATGCATTGGCTGCACCCAGCACAACTGACATAACCAAGCCAATGAGTAACGCCCTAAGCGTGAACTCCTTCATATTTGTTTCAGCCGAAACAAATGGTACAAACTTTTTAACTTCAGACATAAAAATAAAATTTAGGGTTTAGTGATTGAACTAAAGCGATAAATCAGTGCAATTTGGGAAATTTTATTTGATTTGCCCAGAGTAAAAGCCATTTTCGGATCGAAAAATCAGATAAACAACTTGTTATAATAAAAAAGGGGATGCTAGTGGCATCCCCTTTATAATTCATAATCAAAACATTATTTTGTTGCGTTCTCTAGCCTTTTCATTATAGAGAAAATAAATACAGCGGAAAGTATACAGCAAACAATGAATATTGCCCATAGTTGCCATAAATCAAGTTTTCCCCAAAATTCGCTACCAATGAATAGGAATTTATTACCAACAGCCGTAGCAAGTAACCAACCACCCTGCATTAATCCTTGGAATCGAGCAGGAGCAACTTTAGATACAAAAGAAAGTCCCATTGGACTAAGGAATAACTCGGCAATTGTAAGAACCAAGTAGCTACTAATTAACCAGTAAGGTAAAACTCTTGATGAGTCAGGAACAGGATTATACTTAGTAACACCATCAACGTCGATAAATTGAAGTTCGTGAGGTGATACAAGGTTAAGAGATGCAACAAGAACTAGTACAAAACCTAGTGCTGCTATTATCATTCCGATACCAATCTTTTTTGGAGTTGAGGGTTCCATATTATTCTTACGAAGCCATGCAAAAACTCCCATAACAGGGAAAGTTAAAGCAACAATGAATAATGGATTAAACGATTGGAATACTTCAGGAGCAATTGCATTTTGAGCTGAGTAGTCGGACATAAAATAATAGGTTAGGTATCCCAAACCCAAAAACATTGCAAGTCCAACCATTCTATGAGTTAAAGCCCTTTTACCAAACAATAGGAAGAATCCTGCCAATGCGCCAATGAATGCTAAAATTGACTCTAGGTTGAAGAAAATGTTAGTAAATGCGTCAACTGTTTTAACAGTATAGTCGCGAGCAAAGAATGTAAGAGTAAGTCCATTCTGGTGGAAAGACATCCAGAAGAAAATAACCACAATAAAGACAAGAATTAGTGAAGTTACCCTTGGTCTCTCCTCCTTTGTTGAGATTTGGAAAATCCAAGCAACAAAACCTACAAAAAGTCCAACAGCGGCACCCAAAGCGACATCATTCATCAAGAAATAGAAAATAACTGAAGTAGTTATCATTAGTCCAGCAGCTAATATTAAAGCCATTGGGCTAGTAGTTTGATTCGCTTTTGGTAGTGCTTTATTTGCATTATCAGAATTAGCTGCAGCTTCTTTAGATACAGAAGGCAATAGCTTGTTAAAAACAACATAAACAATAAGCGAAATAACCATTGCACCTGCTGCAATACCAAATGCGTAGTTGTATCCTTTAGCAAAAGCATCAATGTACTGCTGAGAAAAAACAGCCAAATCAGCTACAGCACCACCAGATACTTCATTGGCAAGTTCTTGAAAACCGCCAAGGTCACTAAGTTCACCCCTATTGAAGGCATGGCACATAGCAGGTAAACTACCATCGTGCTGAAATCCTTGAGTACCTAAAAACCAGTTACGTACACCTGTTGCAACGAAAGGAGCAAAGAAAGCTCCAATATTAATACCCATATAAAATATCATGAACGCAGTATCGCGAACACTTGAATATTTTGGATCATCGTACATTTGACCTACAACAGCTTGAAGGTTACCTTTAAATAAACCATTTCCGAAAGCAATGGTAAATAATCCAACAAGACTTAACCATAGGAAACTCTTATTTGCTTCAGTTGGATATGCCATAAGAACGTAACCAGCAAACATGATAATAATACCAAGTAGAATTACTGATTTGTACTTACGTGTTGCATCAGCTACTATACCTCCAATAAGTGCAAGTGCATAAATTCCAAAGTAGAACCAGCTGTAATAACCTCCAGCTTCGCCCTCAGATAAACCGTACTTTGCCTGAAGGAAAAGTACAAGAATGGCCATCATGGTATAGAAACCAAAGCGCTCTCCCATATTAGAGAAAAACGCTACCAGAAGCCCTTTCGGGTGACCTTTTAACATAAATGTTTAGTTTTAAAGTTAGAAATTAGACCTGTTTCGATTTTTCAAGTGGCAACAAATATAGAAAAAACTTTATTTCTTTCACATAAAAAGAATCAGCCCCCAGTTAAGTTCCATTTAT
>PGYS01000205.1 GCA_002839795.1 Ignavibacteriae bacterium HGW-Ignavibacteriae-3
CAAGTCCAGCAATCATGCACTACGCCGAGCGGATTAATGGGAATGTTTTTAATCCTCTTATTATAACCGACCAGATTATCTATCCAGAATAAAAAAACAACCGGCTGTTCATCTTTAATTATTTTCTGAAATCTTTTCAAAAGCATATGACGTTCGTTGTCGGAAATCCTGGCATCAAGTCGATCAAGTATCATATCAATTTCCGTATTCCGGAAGTTGGCAACATTAGCGCCGGCGACTTTTTTATCCGAATACCAATAGGGCTTTAACTTCATAGGTATCGGTACGCCCCAGCCCGCTATCCATGCATTCAGTTCTCCCTGAAACATTTTGGGAAACAGAACCGCAGGTTCAAGAAATTCCATTTTTGTGTCTATTCCCACCGCTTTAAGATTGTTCTGAATTATCGTAGCTGTGAATGTTCTTAGCGGATTTCCGGACGGGACATTAACCGTGAATGCAAATTTTCTTCCGTTCTTTTCAAGAATCCCGTCTCCGTCAGAATCTGTCCACCCCTCCTCCTTTAAAAGTCTTTTTGCCTCCTCAATGCTGTAATCCAGTGGCTGGACAGACAGATCCAGATCGGATTTAAATATAGGCGCTATCGGTCCGGTCATCAATTCACCTTGTCCCAATAAATACTGATCAAGAATAGTTTTGCGGTTAGTGGCAAAGGCGATGGCTTTTCTGATATTGGGATTACTGAATAGCTTATTCGGGACAGACTTTTTATTGCTCTGCGTAAAAGGTTCATTGTTATTCAGGCCGAGGTAATCATATTCCCGTCCTCTTCGCCCTTTAATGGTTAAATTCTCAGAAGCGATCAGGGATTGAATTTCCTCCGGCCGTATATTTTCGGTTAAATCAATTTCACCTTTCTTAAGCTGATTGATTCTGGAATTATAGTCGGGAATGATTTTGAATATTATCTCTTTAATAATCCCGGGTTTATATAAAAACGATTTATCGTTGCTGACCAATTTCAGATTCTGGCTTTTGTTCCAGGAGCCGAGCCCGTAGGGTCCGCTTCCAACCGGTTTGAAACTCATATCGGACGCGGATAATTCCTTCCGGTCAAAATTTTCAAAAATATGTTTCGGCATTATAGGCATATCGAAATCAAAAACTGAAGGAGTGCTGCCGCTCTTGAAAAAAATTCTGAATTCTTCCGGACTGATAATCTGAAAAGTTCTTTCGGCATCAATACTTAGATCTGGTCTTGTGTTGAAGGTCTTAAAAGTTCCGAAGAAACGGCTTTGAACGGTCGCATCGGAATACAGTTCGAACGAAAAGACGACATCGTCAGATGTAACACTTGTTCCATCGCTCCATTTTGCATCAGACCTGAGAGTTACCAGAACCGAAGAGGAATCCGAGCTCCACTCTATTGATTTTGCCAGCACGAGAGAGGGTCTTACAGAACCGGTATTATCATCCCATTCCGGTCCTGCAATACTGAGATAAATTAATTCGGTAATTTCGGATTCTGACGAGGTCATTGCGAATAGAGGATTAAGAGTCTGAACGTCTGAATCAAGGCCTATAATAATTCGATCTGCGGATTGATCTTTTTTTCCTGTGCATCCGGCTATGAAAATAAATAGGGCGAAAAATATTATTGCGCTTAAGTATCGTTTCATCTTTTCCCTCATTAGTTATGAGCGGTTAAAAAATTGCAATCCCTGATCTTTTGCATTAACTTTTACTTTAGTAAAATAAGAATATGAAATAATAAAATATAGCTTAAAGCTTTGGGCACTGACCGTATTATTATCGATGCAAAAATTGATTCAGTTAAGCTGAATCTTAACGGAGCCGAGCGGATTCTTTTCCGCGGTATTAATTTCACGCTCGAAAAAGGTTCCGTCTTTACTCTTCTTGGCAATAACGGAGTTGGTAAAACTACTTTTTTAAATACGCTTCTGAATTTACTGGATCATAGGTTTTATTCTATTGACGGTAAAATTAATATTCTCGGCTGTGATGTCCTGAATTCCACTGAAGAAGAATTACGGTCGCTGAGGAAAAAGTCAATTCGATTCATATTCCAGGATGCGGTCAATTGTTTTGACCCTCTCAGAAAGATCCTCTCTTACTTTAATTCTATAGAATACGATTCCGGGTATCTCGATGAACTTCTGGATTATTTTCTGCTCCCAGGTAAGGAAATAATATTTAATTACTATCCTTATCAATTGAGCGGCGGAATCGCTCAGAGAATTGCTATTATATGGGGAATTGTATCAAAGCCCGGGCTGCTGATTATTGATGAACCGAACAGCGCGCTCGATATACCTTTATCCGTGCTCCTAAGTAAGAAACTTGTGGAAATTTCAAATGAGAGCGATCTTTCCATTCTGGTTGTTACCCAGGATCTGGACTTTGCGTTAAATACCGAATGCAGAATTGGTCTTCTGAAACCGGATGGTATTCTGGAATACGCGAATAATGTTGAAAATATTCAGCTGCTCAAAAAAGAACTGATCCGAGAAATTTTGGTGCAGGCGCAATAATGGATCGGCTTCTTGAAATAAAAAACATTTCCTATGCCGTGAAGGAGTCAAATTCCGGAGATTCAATTAAAATTTTAAACGATGTTTCTCTTGATATAAATAGGGGAGAAATTTTAGGAATCGTGGGGGAGAGCGGATGCGGTAAGACCACCCTTG
>PGYS01000066.1 GCA_002839795.1 Ignavibacteriae bacterium HGW-Ignavibacteriae-3
GCGAAAGCGATGTTCAGATTATAAAAAATGTACTTGATGAAAAATCAGGTTCGGCAAAAATTATCTCCGCAAAATCCGCCTTCAGAAAATTTAAGATGAATGGTGTAAAGTTGGCGGCAAAAGAGGGACTGGCTCTGATAAACGGAACTCAGATGATGACAGCTTTCGCTTCATGGATATGCATTCAGGCCGGCAAGCTGATCAGGACTGCCGATATTTCCGCGGCATTATCACACGAAGCGTTGCGGGGCACGGATAAAGCGTTCGATCCGAGGGTTCATAAACTTAGACCATACGCAGGACAGATTACTACTGCTAAAAATTTATTGAATCTGCTGAAAGGAAGCGAAATCAGAACGTCACACATAGAGGGGGATTCAAGGGTTCAGGATTCATATTCAATCAGATGTATCCCCCAGATACACGGCGCCACTCGTGATACTATCGATTATGTGACTTCACGAGTTGAAATCGAAATAAATTCTGTTAATGATAATCCTCTGATTTTTCCTGAGCAGGGGGATCATCTTGAAGGAGGAAATTTTCACGGACAGCCGATGGCACTTGCGATGGATTTTATGGGGATCGCGCTTTCAGAATTGGCAAATGTTGCCGAGAGAAGAATCGAGCGTATGGTCAACGGTTCATTAAGTCAGCTTCCCAGATTTTTAACTAAGCACGGAGGATTGAATTCGGGATTAATGATAGCACAATATACGGCAGCGTCGCTGGTTTCTGAAAATAAAGTTCTCTCGCACCCCGCAAGCGTGGATTCCATCCCCACATCGGCAAATCAGGAGGATCACAATTCGATGGGCTCAATTGCCTCGCGAAAATGCTATCAAATTTTGAAAAATGTTCAGACGGTAATTGCGATAGAATTAATGACTGCGGCGCAGGGAGTGGAATTTTTAAAACCATTGAAGTGCGGTATTGGGACTTCAGAAGCTTATAAATCAATCAGGAAACATGTACCTCCTCTGAAACAGGATAGAATTATTTATAAGGATATTCAGAAAATCCTGCGACTGGTTAAAAATCAGGAAATATTAAAAAGTGTAGAATTGAAGGTTAAATTGAGTTAGCAGCATCAGGCGGTAAGTCTCTAGTATTAAGAATCATGAGGAAGTTGTTCCATCCCGCCTGGCAAAAGGTAAACTTTCTTTCATGCTTTCATTCGATCTTCCCTTTATTCCTTCCTTATAAATACTCTGATTTCCAACCCTGTCCTTTCGGTCAATCCATTTATCAAGTTTAATAATAATTAAACCGAATAATCCGAGTCCTATCAGTACAAGAATTGCTACCAGAATAAAAACTATTGTATATAAATCCATTATGATTTCGGTTCCTGAATTGAATAAGGAGGAAATTTGATACTGAACATACAAAATTTTAATGAACACTTTTTAGTAAAGTCTTATTAAGTTTGATTAGTCAATTTCAATTCCCGGAGGAAAAATAATGCCCATTATTCTTGATGGCTCTAATCTTACCGTTGAAAAAGTTGTTGCAATAGCCCGGCATAATGAAAAAGTTGAACTGCATCCGGAGTCTTTCAAAAGAATTAAGGAATGCCGATTAATGCTTGAAGAAAAAATTCAAGCCCATGAAATTATGTATGGAGTGAACACCGGCATCGGAGAATTTTCCGAAGTAGTTCTTAATGATGAAGAGGTAAAAGAGTTTCAAAAATATCTAATCTATAATCATGCGGCGGGCATAGGCGATCCCGCGCCGATCGAATACGTCCGGGGCGCGATAGCGGGCCGCATAAATGTCCATGCTCACGGCATGTCGGGCATTCGCCCCGAAATAACATTAACCCTTATTGAAATGTTGAACAAGGGAGTTACTCCATTTGTCTGTCAGAAAGGTTCTGTAGGCGCAAGCGGAGATCTTGCCCCGATGAGTCAGATCGCGCTTCTTCTTATGGGAGAAGGAGAAGCATATTTTAATGGGGAACTACTGCCGGGCAAAATTGCTTTTGAAAAAGCGGGAATAAAAATTCCCGGACTTGAAGCTCGTGACGGCCTTGGAACGATTAACGGGTCGAATGTTCTTACAGCAATGAGCGCGATTCATATATATGATATCAACCGGTGGCTCAAGCAGGCCGAGATCGCCTGTGCTATGACCCTTGAAGCCTTATATGCAAATTTAAAACCATACGACGCGCGGCTTCACGAAGTACGCGGCTTCAAAGGGGCGGTACGCAGCGCTAAATCAATAATGAAATGCATCTCGGGAAGTGATCTTCAGACCGGAAGGCTTAAATCGAAAGTACAGGATGCCTATTCAATGAGATCTTCACCGCAGGTAATAGGCGCCGCCCACGATGCCCTGGCATACGCCAAAAGTCAGGTTGAAATTGAGCTGAATGGTGTCGGTGATAACCCAATATTTATGCCGGAGCATAAAATTACTTTAACTGGAGCTAATTTCCAGGGCACTCCGGTTTCGCTTCCGATGGATATGATGAGCGCCGCAGTTACAATGGTTTCCGTTCTTTCTGAAAGAAGATTGAACCGGCTTCTCAATCCCGCATTGAGCGTCGGTCTTCCTGATTTTCTTACCAAAGGAGCCGGAAAGTTCTCAGGCCTTATGTTAAGTCAATATACTGCGGATTCATTAATCGTTGAACAGAGAATATTATCCGTGCCGGCTTCAATTCAATCAATTCCCGCTGCGGCGGATCAGGAGGATTTTGTTTCGATGGGAATGAACACTGCCATAAAAAACGAACAGATTCTTGATAACGCATACGGAGTGCTCGGGATAGAATTTATTGCGGCTGCTCAGGCGCTTGATTTCAGGGAGTTCTCAAACGGCAAAGGTGTAAAAAAAGCAAAACAGGTGGTAAGAAAACATGTGGATCATCTTGATGTTGACCGCCCTCTTTATCCCGACCATACAAAGATGAAAGATGTTGTTAAAAGTTGTGAAATTCTGGAGGAGGTTGAAAAAGAAGTGGGCAGTCTGGAATAATAATTTCTTTATTGCCTATCCATGGATCTGTTTTGACTATCAATATTACTTGAAAGTAAACATTTATGAAAAGTGTTTTGTTTTTAACTATCTCTGAGATCAATTTTTTAGGGGGAACATGGGTGGCTCCGTGTGAGTAAGAAGCATTACCAATCTAATTCTGAATTTTGCTTTTAAAAATTTTTATAATACGAGGATTATATGAAGTCAACATTAATGATGAAAAAAAACAGGGTATTAATTTTATTAGCGGGATTTGGATTTCTATTCTTTTTTGGCTGCAGTTCAGGGGCCAAGATTTCAAGCGGATGGGTGGATAATGAAATCAAAGTGGACGGATCCATTTCTGAATGGAATAAAATAATGAATAAAATTCCCGATAGAGGTATTTCGGTTGGATTCAGAAACGACGATAAATTTCTGTACTTGTGTTTTGCTGCCGATAACAGGGCAAGAATTATGATGCTGATTAGAAACGGAATGATTATTTGGTTTGAACCGGAGAGCGGTGACAAAAATTTGTTCGGCATAAGATATCCGATGCCGTCGGCAGAGTTTAAATCTTCCGAATATCCCGAAATGACAGGCGCAATTGAAAGGGAGGAGAATTTCGAAAAGATGATAAAAAATTTTCTTGAACAACAGAAAGAATTCCAAATTCTAAACAGTGACAGATTCCCGCTGACAGCACTTCCAATTATGAATAATGAAGGGATTGAAGCCGGACTGCAGTATAATATGAATCAATTAACGTATGAACTAAAAATTCCTCTGCTTACAAGAACGGGATATTCTTTCAGGGTTGATGCGTCTCCCGGCGGAAAAATTAGAATTAATTTCGAATCCGAAAATGTGCTCGGGGATAATAAAGGCGGTCTTAAATCGATTGGAATGAGCGGAGGCGGACCCGAAAGTTATGGCGGCGGACGCGGATCCAGAAGGGGTATTGCCGGCGGTTATATAATGGAGCCGCTAAAATATAGCGTTGAACTGAATTTAGTTGACGCACCGAAAGTAAAATAATTATTGATTTTCGGCAGGATGAAGAATAATATAAGACTGATTTAAAATTGTCATCCCGGACTTGATCCGGAATCTTTAATGCCGACTTCATATTCTAAATGACATCAGGAGCATTTAACAAGCGTTTTTCTATTAACTCAGTTCAAAGAAATTAGATTCTTTTGCTCTTTGTCGGGTTGATTCATCCTTAACGTAGAAAGTAATTTTATAAATTCCTTTCCTGAAATGCGTGTCAAGTTTAATCTGTGTCTCAATTGGAATGTCCGTCATTCTTTCGCCTGCTTTCTTATCAATAACACCGGATGATATTTTTTCTACAAGTTTTCCCTCCGGAGTTTGAAGATCGGCATAATACGAAAGTTTCGCCGTGAACTGACCTCCCGATTCATCCTGATCGAATCCCTTCACGCGCACACTGGCGTTTAATTCCCAGCCGGAATCCAATGAATATGCAAAGGCTTCGGAACTGAACAGTTCGAGTTTTTCAATTTTTCTGGAACAGGCGGTAGCCGCTATGATAAATGCAAAACATAAAAACACTTTTTTCATTGAACTCTCCTTTTCAAATAGACCCATTATTGCCCGCTAAAAGGTACGTGATGCAAATTATGAAAGAATCTAAAAAAAATTAACAATATTATTATTTAAAATAAAAAACCCCGCATAGCGGGGTTCTTAAATTTAACTGGAGATGCCCTGAAAAAATATGTTACTTTATTACTGCTCCAAGTCCTTTGATTCTGTAAGTGACTTTGTCAGCTTCGCAGGTCTCACCCTCTTTATGGTCCTTTACCTCTTTCATCTCGCTATGTTCGGTTTTTGCCGCGGTAACTTTTTCTACTACTCCTTCAACCATAACTGTTTTCCCTTTTGAATCTTTCGGGAATACAATTTCGCCGTCTTTAACTTTCACTTTAATAATTTCACCCTCTTTTTCGCCCGCTATATCAATCCAGCAGCCCATCTCCTGGCAGACATCCGCAATCATTCCCTCAACAAGAACTTTTTGACCATCAAATTTTTCGGGTGTCGACAGAATTATCGAAATGGAGGTTTTTTCTTTCAGTGTTAAATCCTTCCCTAGTTTTTCATCGGCTTTAACAAAAGCAACAGAGGCTAGAATCATAACTATTAATAATTTTTTCATTTACTTTATCCTTTTTTTGAGTGGTACAAAATTAACCCAATGGGCAATCTAATGCAACCTATAATTGCTTTGATTATATTAGTGCAGTCATTAGCCGTGAGCGGTTAGCTTTCAGCTAAGGGCTTTTTGCTAACATCTAAAAGCTAATGAATGTTTTGTCAGGTAGTATTTCCTTTGCCATTCAAAAATGCCTTCACCTATTCCATTCCGGATGAGCTGAAGGATGCACTTGAGGTGGGTGTCCGCGTGGTTGTTCCTTTCGGCAAACGCATTCTTACCGGTTTTGTTGTGGAAATCTCCAAAACTACCGATGTAAAAGAGAAGATAAAACCGGTCCGCGATGTTCTGGACGAAAATCCCATCTTCGATAAAGATTCCCTGAAATTTTATGAATGGATTTCGGAATATTACTTAAGCTCCCTGGGCGAAGCTCTGAGGAATTCCGTGCCGTACGGTACGGATATCGAATCCAAAAGAAAAATAGTAAGCGATAAGGAATATTGCGGAAAACTTCTGAGCCAGGAGACTAAAAAAACATCGCTCCGTTTTAAACTGTTAACCGCGCTTTCGCAGAAAGATGTATTTACAATATCACAACTTCAAAAAGACGTTAAAAATAAAAACATCTACTCTTCTTTAAGATCATTTGAAAAAATCGGGGCGGTCTCGCTGCTCGATGAAATCTCCACCGCAAAAGTGAGAGTTAAAAAAATAAAGCACGTGGAAATTGCTAAACCGGCCGATGAGATCTACGAACTGATGCCGGAGATAGAAAAAAAATCATCAAAGCAGGTGGTTCTTCTTCTTGAACTTCTTTCGAACAAAGAACCTATAGCACTTAGTGAACTTCTTAAGAAAACAAACACGGCATCATCAGTCGCGGGAAGTTTAGAGAAAAAAAACATTGTACGGATTTTTGACAAGGAGGTTGAGCGTTCTTATTCCGAGACGTACAAGGAAAAAGAAAAAGAGTTTGATTTAACTCTTCCGCAGAAAAAAATAATTGAAAGAATCGGAGAGGCCACCGATAAAAAGATTTTTGAAACATTTCTTCTTCATGGTGTAACAGGAAGCGGCAAAACTCAGGTATACATCGAGCTGGCAAAAAAAGTTATAGCCGAGGGGAAAAGCATAATAATTCTTGTCCCGGAAATTTCCCTTACTCCGCAAATTACATCCCGTTTTTTTAATCATTTTGAGAATCTTACCGCCGTTCTTCACAGCAGGATGTCTCTGGGAGAGAGATACGATTCATGGCGCGGAATTATCGCGGGTAAATCGAGAGTAGTTATAGGACCGCGTTCGGCTCTGTTTGCTCCTCTTAAAAATATCGGGTTGATAGTAGTTGATGAGGAACATGATTCAAGCTATAAACAGCAGGATATTGCCCCGAAATATCATGCGCGGGACGCTGCTATAATTCTTGCCAGATTTAATAAATGTCCTGTCGTTCTGGGGTCGGCTACACCGTCCGTTGACAGCATGTACAATGCGCTCAGCGGTAAATACAATCTGCTTGAGCTCACCGAGCGCGTCGATAACGCCAAACTCCCTGTTATCAAACTTGTTGATGTTACGATAGAGAAAAAGAAAAAACAGATGGAGAGCATCTTCTCACGCGACCTTCTTGATGAGATCGGCAAACGTCTGAAGAAAAAAGAAAACGTTATAATTCTTCAGAACAGACGCGGTTTCGCTACCCAGATATTCTGTAATGATTGCGGTGAAGTTGTTACATGTCCGGACTGTTCCGTATCAATGGTTCATCATCTCAATAAAAACATTTTACGGTGTCATTATTGCGGAATAGTAAAACCGGTTCCCAAAGCATGCCCCCTTTGCGGTTCTCTCGGATTAAAATTTTTCGGAACCGGAACTCAGCGCGTTGAGGATGAGCTCGATTTCTATTTCCCGGATGTGAAGATTGAACGGGTGGATTCAGACGCAATCAACAAGAAAGGGAAGCTTGGAGAAATACTCAACAGTTTCGGAAAAGGGGAGATCGATATTCTCGTCGGCACTCAAATGGTTTCCAAGGGGCTCGATTTTGCAAATGTAACTTTGGTTGGAGTCGTTGCGGCGGAAACGTCCCTCTGGATCCCGGATTTCCGGGCGGATGAAAGAACCTTTCAGCTTTTAACTCAGGTTTCAGGACGGTCCGGCAGAAGCGAGAAAGAGGGAGAAGTTATAATTCAAACCCAAAATCAAAAACATTTTGTTCTGCAGAAAGTTTTGATGAATGACTATAAAGGTTTCTATGAAAACGAAATTGCTCTGAGAGAACAATTTGAGTATCCTCCATTTATAAGAATCGCACTTATTGAGATCAAGGATGAACGCGAGGACCGCACTAAGGCGGCGGCAAAGGACTTTTTCGAATATTTAAGCAAGTTTGGAAAAGGATTGAAAATATCTCCGCCTACTGAAGCAGTGATCTATAAAATAAAAGGCAGCTTCCGGTTTCAGATACTGATTAAGAGTCACAAGAAATACGATCCATCAGGAAAATCGATACGTACCGCGATATTAAATTCATTAATTGAGTTTAATCAGAAATCGCGTTACAGGGATGTGAAATTGATAATTGATGTTGATCCGCAATCAATCATTTAATGTGGAGACGCCATGTCCCGCATAGCGGGACAAGTTATGGAATCTCTGCCGTTTACATATTACAATGAATCAATCCGGCAAAAAATATTTCATCGTCAATAAACCATATGGTGTGTTATCGCAATTCACGGACAAAAACGGCAGGCCGGTACTCTCTGGCCTGTACAAATTCCCAAAAGATGTGTATCCGGTAGGGCGTCTGGATTTTGACAGCGAGGGGCTTCTTCTTTTAACTAACGATAAAACATTAACGGACTATCTTCTCAATCCTAAAAACAGACATGAGCGGGAATATTATGTTCAAGTGGAAAATATTCCAGTTGGAAATGATTTGAAGAAACTCCGCGACGGAATTATTTTAAAAGAAGGAAAAACACTGCCTGCAAAAGTAAAAATTATTGATTGCCCGGATTTTCAGGCAAGAGTTCCGCAGGTAAGACAAAGAAAAAATATTCCAACGTGCTGGTTAAGTCTAACTCTCACAGAGGGAAGGAACAGACAGGTAAGAAGAATGACGGCGGCAATCGGATTTCCGACTCTTCGGCTCGTTCGTGTCAGAATTAAAAACATTGCACTTGGAGATCTGCGTAGTGGAGAAGTAAGAAAATTATTAGGATCTGAAATTGAAAGTCTTAAAAAATATCCTCCTCCGGAGAGGAGGATAAAGTTTTAGCGATTAGCCTGCAAAGCCCGCCAGAAAAGGAACGGCTTTCGCGACATAAAAGAAGAGAAGACCAAATACTATCCACACACCAAAAACCGCAATCATATATTTCTTTATATCATCAGATTTATTCATCTTGGCAAGAGCTATAGCAAATACAGCATAAAACCAAATTGAAAAGACATCTAATTTGCCTAAAAAGAATCCGGTGATAGTTGATTTGTCTGAGCCTATAAAATCGGCGACGCTTACGCCCGTCACAAGTTTATTCATTGCGAGTGCAGCGATCGTCATAACAAGAACGGAAATTATTGAAATATAAAATGGCAGGCCGTAAGCCACCATTGCATCCTTATAAGTCCCGGTGCCTTTAAGTCCAAATTTTGCTACGAGCAAAAAGAATCCGGATACGATAAAAAATACTAAAAATACTGCTATAGGAGTACCGACGATTAAACCAATTGTTTGGAATGCGCCGGTACTGTCCATTTGTTCTTCAATTGTGTTCATCCTTTCATCAGCCTGGGAGCGCGTCATTTGACCTTTGGCCACAGCCTCATCCATATTTTTTTGAACTGAGGTTAATGCTTTTTCTTTCATTTCGCGTCTTATTTCGGGATTTGTCCGCATTACAATTTGGCTTAGAATAACCATTACAATTAGAACAAGAACAGGAATGATCCAGTCAGTAGTCTTCGCTGGAAATTTGGCTATTTTTCCAAATGTTGCGCTGGGTTCAGAGAATACGCCGACTAGTTTGTCGGTGTGGCTCATTTCAAATTCTTCAGTTTCGTTATCTACAGAGGACATTTTTGGAGCATCCTGGTTTTGCATTTCGTCCATTTGATCTCTCCTCGCTTAGTTGATGTATTTGATGGGGTTTGCCGGATGCAATTTAGTAAAAAAAAATAACGGAAATGAAGACCTTTTTGAAATTATTTTTGATCTTCAGGAAAAAAAATCTCCTCGACTTTTTTATCAAATACACTTGCGATTTTTAAGGCAAGAGGCAGACTCGGATCGTACTTCTCCCGCTCAATGGCGTTAATTGTCTGGCGGGAGACGTCCAACAGTTTAGCCAGATCTTCCTGAGACAATCTCCGCTCCGCCCGCAATATGTGTAGTGTGTTTTTCATTGATACTTCTCTTTTATAAATTCTGCCCCTGCCACATAAGCAACTATTCCCACCACTGCAAGGATTATCAGGATATAATTCAGCATAACAGGCGCGAAATTCAAAAAAATAAAAACCAAAATGAAAAAGAATACTAACATTGTTGTAAATGCAAACTCCAGAGATTCCAAATGAATTTTGAATTTAAGTTCATCACCGTTCTTTGATTTGTAGTGATAGCCGATAGTGCAGTAAATAAACCCAATTGCAGCAAAAAATGAAGGGATGAGAGTAATTAATTTGAATAAATATGGCTGAGTGTCTATTATTTTTTTTGCATCTATGACGCCGATTAAAATAACTGGAAGAAAAATCATAATACTGGAAAAAACTAGAATCTGCGTCGTATAAGGAAACGTGAAATTTTTCAAAGTACTCTTCATTTTAACCTCCCTTTTGATTATTTTTTTCTCAATTTCAAAATATAGCATCCTTTACAAAATGTCAAGTGTGCTTTACACCCACTTATAGCATTTTTTAGGCAAAATATACCCAAATAAATACAACAGGAACTCAAAGAATTTCAAACCTGTCATCTGATGGGAAATTATAATTGTAGAGACGCCCCACGGGGCGTCTCTACTCTGAAATGGTGTTTCTGTGTGTCACTGTGCCTTTGTGGTAAATAAGCTTGTTTTTTCTTTCCGTCTATATTTAATTTTGGATGCAATCAAATCTCCATCTTCTCGGTTAGTTTGAAGAGGAATTCGTAATTTTGATCCAAGAATTATTATTCATCCTTTTACAGAGGTTTTATGAAAACGATTATTGAACCGTTCAGAATTAAATCCGTTGAGCCGATAAGATTTACAACAAGGGAAGAGAGAATTAAAATTTTAGAAGAAGCCGGCTACAATACTTTTCTGGTCCGCGCGGATGATGTTTTGATTGACCTTCTTACAGACAGCGGAACATCAGCGATGAGTTCCGATCAATGGGCGGGAATTATGCGGGGCGACGAATCATACGCCGGCGCAAAAAGTTTTTATGTTTTTGAGGCTGCAGTTAAAAAAATTACGGGCGATGAATTTATTATACCGACACATCAGGGAAGAGCCGCTGAGAAAATTATCTTCTCCATATTGGGCGGACCGGGAAAATACTTTGCGAGTAATACCTTCTTTGACACGACACGAGCCAATATTGAATTTACCGGCGCTGAAGCGGTTGATCTTCTTAATGAAACAGGAAAACATCCGGAACAAAGTGCGCCTTTCAAAGGCAATATGGATGTTGAAGCGCTCGAAGCTTTTATTAAAAAAACAGGTAAAGAAAATATTCCTCTCATAGTATTAACCGTTACAAATAATTCTGGCGGCGGACAGCCGGTTTCCATGCAGAATATCAAAGATGTAAAAGCCGTCTGTAAAAAATATGATTTGCCCTTGTTCCTCGATGCATGCCGTTTTGCCGAGAATGCCTACTTTATAAAACTCCGGGAAAAAGGTTATGAAAATAAATCCGTTATAGAAATTTGTCAGGAAATGTTCTCTTATGCAGATGGCTCCACAATGAGCGCCAAAAAAGACGCATTGGTAAATATAGGCGGATGGCTTTCCCTCAATGATTCCGAACTTGCCTTGAAGTGCCGCAACCTTTTAATTGTTACAGAGGGATTTCCTACATACGGCGGTCTGGCCGGACGTGATCTCGAAGCCATTGCTCAGGGACTTGAGGAAATTGTCGATGAACATTATCTGCAGTACAGAATCAGAAGCACCGAATATCTCGGCGAAAAGATGATGAATGCCGGTGTGCCGATAATTGAACCGCCGGGAGGTCATGCTATATATATCGACGCAAAACGTTTTCTGCCTGATCTTTCATCGGATAAATATCCGGGTCAGTCAATTGTATGTGAACTTTATATTGAAGGCGGCGTTCGTGCTGTTGAGATCGGAAGCGTTATGTTCGGTAAGTATGATAAGACCGGGAAACTTATTCCCGCGATGATGGAGCTTGTCCGGCTTGCAATTCCCCGCCGTGTCTATACTCAGAGCCATATAGATTATGTGGCTGAAGTTGTAATTGAAGCGTATAACAACCGCGACAAAATGAAAGGTTACGAAATAACTTACGAAGCTCCGATGCTTAGACACTTTACGGCAAGATTTAAACCAATTTAAATCCGCTTCGCTCCTAGCAACTTAGCGGGATGCAGAATATTTTCGCACGGCGCCAAGTCCGCGAAGAAAATTATTTCACAGAGTTCCACTTAAAAAAATGAAAATAAAAAAACATTTTAAATACAAATCACACGGGCAGATTTGGAGAATCTTAATCTCCGACAGCGATAAACTGATTATTGAAACGCGTGATAGGGTTACAAAAGAAGTATTTTATCAGTGTTACGAATTGGGTACGGGAAAATCGATTTTTACCGATCTTCAGCTTGAAGATAAATTCTGGGTTGGAATAGAGGGTTTATATAAAAACATAATTTACTTTCACAAATTTCCCAAACCGGATATGCCCGGTCATAAGCAGATCATAGCGTTCGATATCGCTTCTCAAAAAACATTATGGAGCAACACCGATCTTTCTTTTCTCTTTATTGACGATGACTTGGTCTACGGGTTTCAGCAGGGATTCGAAGAGCGTACTTTTTACGCGTTGGATTATTTAAGCGGGGCGGTGCTCAAGGAATTCGGAAATGATTACAAAACGATAAATATGCTTCGTGCCGAATCGGAAGAGGAAAAAGACTGGAGCGATTATCTTTATCCGAAAAAATTTACTGAAGCCGAAACTGATTTAAGAGTGGATAAAGCCGTAAAATCGAAAACGGAAAATCTTGCAATTGAGGGGGAAGTGGAGTATAATTTCTCGGGCGATCTTCTCTGTTTTAATTTCCATTCAAAAGTTTTTGAAGGAAGTTTCGTCAACAGATTTTTTGCCGTGAATTTGAGTAACGGAAAACTACTGCTCGATGAAGTATTGAACGCAAATGCAACAGCACTGTTTACGGATTCATTTTTCGTCTACAAAAATTTTCTTTTTCTGCTCCGCGAAAAAAATGAAGTAATTGTATATGCTTTAACTAAGACATAAGAACAAGAGCAAGACCGGGATGGAACCGACATTAGAAGAAAAAAAAATACTTCTTGAAATTGCCCGCGCCTCAATCAATTCTTTTTTTACGGGAGAAAATATCCCCGAACCGGACTATCAAAAATATCCTATACTAAAATCTCATGCCGGAGCATTTGTTACATTAACGGAGAAGCGCATTCTGCGCGGATGCATCGGCTATATAATTTCGGATCAGCCGTTATTCGATACTGTCTGTGAAGCAGCTGTGCAGGCTTCACAGCACGACCCGAGGTTTATTTCCGTCCGGCATTCCGAAGTTGAAAACATTTTGATTGAAATCTCGATTCTATCAGAACCATTTCCTTTGAAAAGTTATGGTGAAATAATTATTGGGAAACACGGATTAATTCTTGAAGAGAAAGGTCACCGCGGACTTCTTCTGCCTCAGGTCCCAATAGAGCATAAGATGGACAGGGATCAGTTTCTTGACGCAATCTGCCGCAAGAGCGGATTCTCTGCAGGTTACTGGAAAACCCATGAGCTTTCTCTTAACGGCTTTACTGCGACTGTTTTCTCCGAATCATCAATTTCCTCGGAGTCAATATGAAAAATGTTCGTGAACCGGCCGTCGCAGGAATGTTTTATCCGTCATCCTCCGTTAAGCTGAGAGAGGAAATACAGCTGCTGTTAGATGCAAATAAACCCCGCGAAAAATATCAGAATATTTTTGGCATCGTTTCGCCGCATGCGGGTTACGTCTATTCCGGAAGAACCGCCGCCATTGCCTATAATACTATCGCGGATAAAAGCTACAAGACCGTAATCATTATTTCTCCATCTCATAAAGAATACTTTCCGGGTGTTTCAATTTACAGCGGAGACGCTTATAAAACTCCATTGGGGTCAGTCTCTCTGAACAAAGAAATGATTGCCGGGCTGACTTCCGGAGAAAAATTTATTTTTGAAGGAATGAATGGCCATAGAGGAGAGCACGCGCTTGAAGTACAGCTCCCGTTTCTGCAAATGGTTTTAAAAGATTTTTCAATTATCCCGATTGTAATGGGGGATCAGCGCAGAATGTTTGTTGACGGACTCGCACAAAAACTTGCCGATACGGTTGACGAAGATACCCTTATTATCGCAAGTTCTGATCTTTCCCATTTCCATACAAAAAGAGAAGCGGGTAAAATAGACGCACTAATCGAAAAGAGAATATCCGATTTTGATTTCCGCGGATTGCAGAATGATCTTGAAGTGAAAAACTGTGAAGCTTGCGGAGGGGGCGGCATTGTTACCCTGATGAAAGCGGCGGCTTTTTGCGGTAAAACTGGGTCTGCAGTGCTTTCCCGCACGGATTCGGGCGATGTAACGGGAGATGACACTGAAGTCGTGGGATATTTAAGCGCAGTGATATTCGAGCCAATATAGTAATCACCTGATTTTTATGTTGACCTAATCATCAAAAAAAATTACATTCAACCGCATTTCCGGAAGGAATTCTAATAACTATAACTAAATGGAGAATATTAGATGAAATTTTTCAACAAACTATTGTTATCGTTTTCATTGCTCTGGTTAATATTTGTTGCTAATACAGCTATCGCCCAGTCAAGCATGTCTTTTAAAATTGACGGGAATAATTTTATGGGAACTGTCGAAACCGCTACTCTCATAAATATAAATGAAGAAAATTATATTCAGATTAAAGCAGTAAATAAAGAACGGCTGGTCTTTCTTTATCTAAAAGAAAAATTGTTAAAAGGGGAATTCCCCGTAACCTTAAAATATAAAGCGCATGATCATGAAAAGGGACAGACTCCGGATGCTGAATTAGTCTGGGCTCCGGGAGGGGGCGAGCAGCCGCCGTGGAATACCATCGAGGGAGAAGCAGTGATCACTCTATATGATTCACTGGCAAAAACAGTCAGCGGAACTTTTAATTTTGTTGTTCAGAAACAAGATTTCAGCACGAAAAAAGATCAGAAGAAAGAAAGAGTTGATATCGAAAAGGGAATGATAAGCAATATCCAATTTGTTGTTGACGCCACTTCGGAAGTAAAATAATAAGCGGTTTTGGAATTATCGTTTAATTTGAATGCCCCGAGTAATTTGTAATTTTTTTCCGAATATATTATGGGCTGATCTTTGGATCAGCCCTTTTAATTTATTTTAGCGGTAGCCGGCCTTTTCAAGATCTTTTATTGATTTAAATGGGGATGGCGGGCTGAGATACTCTCCGATAAATTTGTATATCTTCATTCTTATTTCTTTGGCCAGTTTTGTGTCTATCCTGTCGAAACTGTGTCCTCCGGGCGCATCCTTGTAAATTTCATACTCAAATTTCTTTCCCGCCGCTTTCAATGCTGCGATAAGATGCTCTACTTCCACAACATAGACATCATCATCATTAGTATTTGTATGAATCAATAAAGGTGTTTTTAGTTTATCAACATGTGTAACCGGTGAACGCCTTCTGTATTCATTTACATCCTGAGTGACTGTCTTGCCGATGTGATACTTGGCGGAAAATTCAGTTGCATAGGATTGCCCGTGCGATCCCAAGCGGAGAATAAGATCGCTGACAGGAACACCGGCGAATGCAACCTTATAATTATCCGGGTGCTGAAAAATATTCATTAAAGCTATTAATCCGCCGTGACTCCATCCTACAATTCCGACACGTTCTTTATCAACAAAGTCGTAATTTTCTATCATCCATTCGCGTGCGGCATTATTATCATCGACTTCAAGACCGCCGTAATCAATTTTTTCGTAGAAGCTTTTACCGTATCCTGTGCTGCCCCGGTATTCCGGCGCTACTACAACATATCCCTGTGCCATCATTTCACGAACAATGTGGGTATAGTAAGTCGTAAAATCTGCGTGAACTCCTCCGTGAGGCAGAACTATAAGTGGATATTTTTTAGCACGGTCTATTTTTACAGGAATAAAAATATATGCCCAGAACTTGACCGGATTATTGGCTCCCATTGCAGTTGGGTTTGGAATCTTAGCCGGAGGAGGCCCGACAATAAAAACTTTTTCGATGTTAGCAACATCGCCGACCTTGTTATACCACTGAATATCATCCACTGCTTTTGAGATCTGATCTAGTCGGTGATCAAGTTCTTCAAATTTTGTGTTGAGAAGTTCATTTGCCGATTTTTCTTTTTCCTGTCCCGGATTCTGAACTGAAAACGTAATGATGAATATAAATACACTCATAATAACTTTTAACGATTTCATTGATCTTTCCTGTTCTGGTTTTGATATCAGTGAAATTACAGCGTAAAACTTTCCTCTTCAAATTATTTTTTAGTATCATATAGCCCAAAAATCAATTAGTTCATAAAATCCAGCGAAAGTATGAGAATATTAAAATTTGGCGGTTCATCCGTCGGTTCGCCCGAGAGAATCAGCGGCGTAATTGAGATCCTGAATAGTTATATAAATAAAGAAATACAAATTGGGGTTGTTTTCTCCGCCTTTCAGGGAGTAACAGACACTCTTATTTCAATTAGCAATTCGGCGATAGACCGGAATGATTCCTACAGGGAAAAACTGAATACTCTCAAAAAACTTCATTTTGATGCCGTTGCGTATTTGGTGAAAAAAGAAAAGGACAAAAATCCGATTCTGGAAAAAGTTAATAAACTTTTGGCTGAGCTCGAAGAAATTCTTCACGGTGTATATTTGGTTAAAGAGCTGACACCCAGAACATTGGATTACATAATGAGTTTCGGTGAGAGACTCTCATGCACGATAATTTCGGAAGTGATGAATTCAAAAGGAATAAAATCGGAATATTTGGACAGCAGATTAGTGGTTAAGACGGACAATTCATTCGGATCAGGAAGAGTTAATTTCGAGGCAACGGATAGAAATATTCAAAAGTATTTTGCCGATCATAAAAAGTTTCAGGTAATAACGGGATTTATCGGATCGACAGATAAAGATGAGACCTGCACATTGGGAAGGGGCGGCTCGGATTATACCGCGGCGATTTTCGGCGCCGCTTTAAATGCCGAGGAAATTGAAATCTGGACAGACGTCGATGGCATTCTCACCGCAGATCCAAGAAAAGTCAGGGATGCATTCTCGCT